>CAZVPA010000007.1:0-36421 GCA_964628995.1 uncultured Nitrososphaerota archaeon
TTCTTCAGGGGGATAGCCGTGCTTCTCAGCGATAGATATTATCGCCTCAGCAATCTTACCAGTTATGACGATACTCATGGATAATACCTCACACCATTTGGTGGCTCACAGTATGGTAGCCAATTAGATAATTTTAATGAATCCTATTTTTTACTATAGTGTATGGGGTGCTTTAAAAACATGAAGAAAAAGAATCTCTCGCTCTTCCTTATCATTGGTGTCTTTATTTTTCGTATATGTTTATGTCCTACTGGTGTTCTTGTCGATACGACAAAAAAGATAGACCCTGTGTCCTATTACTATGTTTCCTTTAGGACAGGGAAGGGAAATATCACGGTCCACTATAGGGTTAGGGTTTTGAGGGGGCCTAATGTTGATGTTTACATACTTGATGAGGTGGGCTACGACAAGTATAAACTATTTGGTGAAGGTGATAGGGCCATAATTGGGAGAGAGGGCATAAGGGAGATCGAGGGGGAAGTCATACTAGAGGAAGACACATTATACTACCTTGTTGTTGAGAATCCATCATGGATGGAGAGGGTTAACGTATCCATATTCCTTGAAAGTGAGTCTAAGACCACAATATCTGTACTTCGGGAGAAAAAGGATACTTTCTTAGGACTAAAAATCCTGATCCTATTCAAGACACTAATGATATGTGTTGTTTTTTCCCTCGTACTCTACCTCATGGCTAAATCCAGAGCGGAAAAGTTGGGGTTGGAGACACATAATAGTATCTCGAGTGATGATATCACCAAGTCTTGTCAAGTTGGAGCTTCTTTGTTAGATTTTTAAGGGGTAATTATACTTTTTAGTGTTATGCCAATTAGTGTTATGCCTCTTGGTGTAAATATATGAACGGTAACAAACAGATGGTGAATCCGTTCGTCGCTGGAAAATATGTCCTAGGGGAAAACTTTGCGGATAGAGAGGATGATATAAGGGAATTACAGATGGATATTTTGTCTGGCCAAAATGTTATTATATATTCCCCCCGTCGATTCGGAAAAACCTCCCTCATACTTGAGACTGTGAGGAGGCTTGAGAACAGAGTGAGGTCGGCATATGTGAATCTGTATGAAGTGACCTCTCTAGATGAGATCATAGTGACTATTTTGAGACAATTATATACGAAGACCGACAAGATAATCAACATAATAAAAAGGCTTTCAGAAAAAATCCTCGCTAGGCTTATAGGTGGGGAGATCAGGCTGTTTGGTGCGGAGGATAATCTGAGAGGGCTCCTCATAGACTTACTGGATTATCTTGATAAGACCTCGAAACAGAAAAAGGTGGTCATTATCCTAGACGAATTCCAAGAAATATCGAATATTGACCCAGCAGTACCGAGACTACTCAAGGGAATAATAGATAGGAGCAGGAACATAGTTTATATATTCAGTGGCAGCGTAAAGTCGATATTAGACCTATTCAAGGGTGAATCATCACCACTATATAACATTGGAAAACTAAGATACCTGTCGAGACCATCCAAGGAAAAAATGGTCGAGTTTATCATTAGCAAGTTTGAGGCAACAGGCATAAAGATAGATGGGGAAATAGCCACAAAAATAGTGGAGATAACCGATAATATACCATACTACACCCAGCTACTCTGTCATGAAATATGGAACATAATCCAAATAGCAAAAAGGAAGGAGGTGAGGGTCGAGGACATAGATACAGGCCTAGAAAAAATAATAAACAACAACAAGCCATACTACGAAGACCTCCTATCCAACCTACCCACAAGCCAAAGAAAAGCCCTAAGAATCCTACTATTCGAAAAAACAATATACTCAAACGAGGTACTACAAAGATACCGGATAGGACAGTCCACTCTCCAGAAGGCAATAAGTGGTCTGGTAGAGAAAAGAATAATATGGAAACAAAACAACAGGTACAAGTTCCTAGACCCAATCTTCAAAAGGTACCTGATGTCAATATGGAGAAAATAGCGTACTTCCCCACCACATTATGACCACATCACAAAAATTTTTGTTGGCTTATTTTTCAGGACTCAGCCTTCGGATATATGGAACCCATATAGAATTTTTCTAAGTCTTCCAGGTCATATGCTAGGTAGCCTAGTTCTCTTAGTTCTTTTTTTCTTTCGAGTTTTCTTGCTATTATTCCGTAGGTTACGTTGCTGACCTTGACCTCAATGTGGTTTAATGCGTTCTTTGTTTTCTCTATTTCTTCTAGTGCTTTTCTGAGAGGTAGTTTCCCCCATCTACATGTTATTGCTAGACAGTTTTTGTCTGTACCTATTACTAGTATGTCTATTTCGTGTTTTTTCCGCCACCATCTCCCTATTTTTCTTGGTTCTATTGGTAGTTTTTTTCTCCTCGCTAGGTCTATTATAAATTCTCTTGCTAGGAACTCGAAGCGTGTTGCGAGTATGTTTTCTATGTCCTTCTCTATGATGCCCAATAGTTCTTCCTCTAGGCCTAGTTCTAGTAGTGACCAGTTTCTATGTAGGTATCTGAACCAGAATTCCATTATCGGCATCATGATGTAGTATAGGGATCTCCTTGTCTTCGGGCCTGCTGTTACTGGTTGCTCCCTAAGTAGTACCTCTAAGTCATATACTAGGTCATCCAGGTATTGTGGGAGCTGTGTTTGCTTGATTCCCGTGTATGAGGCTATGTCAGATAGCTTCCTATTGCCGAGCGCTATGGCCTCTATTATCGAGTAATAGACCCTGCGTTCTGAGTCGCCAAGCAGTATTCTTCCCTCATTCCTGAATGGTGCATTTTCTGTGAGGAATAGCTCCCTTATCACATTCCTCATGTTTCCTGGGTCTACCCCCAGATCCTCTATTGATACGTAGTATTTTGGGTATCCGCCGAGCAGTAGATATAGCCTAACCATATCCTCGAATGACCGCATATCCAACTTCCTCATAAGGACCAATGCCTTCCTGAATGGAAAGGCCTTTATCCTCATCTTTATTTTGACCCTATCATAGAGCGGCCTTGCCCTATTCTCAAATATGTCCTTCATCAGGCCAATCATCGAGCCTATAAATATTATCATCATTGGTGTGTCCCGCTTCAGGTCAATCCATTTCTGGAACTCACCGAAGACCTCCGGAGCAACATCCCTGAAGTACTGGAACTCATCCAACACTACGATCCAACCCCTACCAAACTCGAGGAGAACCTCTATGAATGATGACCAGTCCCTTATAGCCACGTATGATGGAAGTGAGAGCTTCCTAGCAAGGATCTCTGAGAACTCGTTCAGAAGATCCAAACTCCTCTTATTAGGGTTAACATAGAAATATATAAACCTTTTGTCCCTAACAAACTCAAAGACAAGCCGGGTCTTACCAACACGCCTCAGCCCCATCACGACTACTGGATACAGCATCCCTCTAGATCTCCTATAGCACATCTCAAGAGTCTTCAGCTCCTCCTCTCTATCGACAAACTCCATAATTCCCCCTATCAAAATTATTTATAATATAAATAATTTTGATGAATAATATTTTGTAAAGAGCCAGAAAAAATCGGCATGTCTCTCCAATAGATTTGCAGTTACTTTACATGAAAAATCATCATCAGGATAGCTTGGTATCCCCCCGAACTACACTGACTAGAGATATACAAGGCTTTACAACAATATCTTATTATATGTGACCATGGTGACAACAGATCCCTTTATTCTGCGGTAAACAAAAATAAAAAATGAGAGAGGAAGACCCTCAGTTTTTGAGACAAAATATTCGATGTTATTCCTCGATTTTTGCTGTTTTTCTCTTTCTCAGCAGTAGTATTATTGCGGCGATCACAAGGAACCCAACTATCGTTATTGCTATGTAGAGTTGCATGAGGGGTGGAAAACCTGTCGCTGTTGTTGTTTTTACGGTTATTATTACCGTATGTTTCGTCTTTTGGCCAAGCATATCTGAGAACACTATAGTTACATTGTATTCCCCAGTATTTTTCGCCTCGAACATATAGCTTACTGTCTGACCACTACTCCATGATCCATCCACAACAACCATACCATCCAGATATATTCTATATGTTGCTGGATATCTGTCAGTTGCAGTCCAGTTCAACACGATCCTGTCGCCAACATACAGTGTATACTCATTTTCTGGTTTACTGGTAATGCTGGGTGGCTCCATTGGATAGACATCTACAGTCATGACTTTATAGCTATATTGTCCAGCATCATCGGTAGCCGTAATATTGATAATGTAGTGTCCTGGCTGAGTAATATGTTCTTGGAGATCGATACATATGGTTTCGCCTGAACTATATGTGCCTCCTGTGACTATGGAGCCATTGATGAGGACAATATACTCATCTGGGTTTTCATCAAATATCCTGAAGCATATAGTCCTGCTCATCCCATATTCATACTCCACATGTGTGCCGTTGAGGAGTTCTATTGTTGGCGCCTCTGGGGATAGTGCCTTGACTATTGTTGTTTCGTGATCCATATTCATGTCACTATCATATATGTATACATCCACAACATATGTTGCTGGGGACGTAACAAAGTCCTCCAGGTCCACACATAGTTCGTAGTTCATGCTGTAGGTATCGTTTGTTAGTTGTGTCCCATTGACCTCGACAATGTATTCTGTCGGGGATTCATCATCCGTCAATAGGTAGCATAGCTTTCCGGGGACGCCATACTCATACTCTATATATGATGCGTTCAGTGGCACTATTTCTGGTGGTGATGTATCCGTCAGCGTGTTTATTAGGAGGCCACGCAGTATTCTGTCACCCTTATACCTAGTAATTTTTGCCTTGCCGTACGCGTTGACCTCAAATATTACTATTGGTGACGCACCAGCTATGTCTGGATCTGTATAGTTTGTTTTTACGTCATAATCACCAGTTATTGTCTCATTGTCGAAGACCACACCATAGTAGTTGTCAACATAGTAGTATTCCAGATATGTATTGTTTATCTTGGGGTTCTCTAAATAGACACTAATGTTTTCTGTGAAGAAGCCTCCCTGTGGGTAGGGAACAAATAAGTACCAGAAGAATTCTGTTGCTGGACTACTGACGAGGGAGTCCAACGACACATTAGTTCCATAAAGCCTAGAGTTCTCACTCATAACTATACTGGGGACACTCCCATTGGATACCACCACATTGTCCATGTGTACTTCAGAACCATATATTATTGTTCCGAAACCAGTAACATTATTCATTGTGACGAATGAATTCATAATTATTGTTTCCTTCGGATCTGTGAGGTTTAGAAACATGGAGTCCTCGATAGTGGAGTCTGTGGAATTCAATATATAGATTTCGTCAGAATATATCGTGGTGTGTTTTATCGATAGGTATGATTCTCCATGGATGAGCGACATCGAATATATAAGTATCGAGTTAATAAGTGATATGTTGTCCCCCAACAACATTGCTGGGACATCCCCCATATCGCTCGCATTTGCGATCGTGTCCTTCAGTCCGATGCTTCCATCCACATTAGCGAATAGGATTTTTAGGGAGGAATTAAAGAACTCCATACTTCCACCAAGGGCTATAGTCGCGAAGTATGTGGAGTCCCATACCTCCAACTCCACCGGTGCCCCATAGGGATCCTGCAATATTGACACCCCCTCCAGTATGAAGCCTATGTTTGAGGATCCACTGATATTTAGGAGGCACTCATAACTACCGGAGACTACAATGTTATTCTCTATGGTTACTGTTCCCGCCTTGAATAGGGATATATTTAGCACTAGGGATATGTTGGAATCCACTATGTAGATTTTTTGGAATGCGGAGAAAATGCTTTCAATGGTTGAGTTCTCCACATGTACCTCCCCTGCCGATAGTGAGTGGAGACCACTAATGTTTGAGTTTTCCACCCAGACATATAGTTCTGTAGCTGAAGCATTCGCTACAAATTCCATAAAGTCACCACCGGAGAATTCATCAGTCACATTACATGAGTATAGATGGATTACCCCAGAGATTCCATCAATATCTTGGAATACAGTATAGTTAGCCACAATGGTGGAGTTCTCAAACTGGAGGCTCTGCAGTATTTCGGAATCATATATTTCCACAGATGCACCCTCGGCGACGAAATCCTCGTAGATTTTTGAGCCATCAATTTTCACGTATCCGTACGCATATACATAATTGATGCTTGATGAGTATATGTATGCCTTAGAGTCGTTCGATATGTCCATATAAATCTCGACATCTGATGTTTGACTAACATTACTGAGGTTAATTATCGAGTTATTCCTAGCAATGATCCAACTATTGAAGTAATACCCGTATGGGTTCCCAAATGTTGTATTTGTAATATTTAGTGTTGCGTTGTTCACAGTGATTGTTCCCAGTCGGGGCAGGGTATCTATGGTCACGTTCCCCATGGAGTATACTCCAGACCTTATCCTACCTGTGGCGGAAACAATTAATCCATCAAGTATATCGAATTCTCCATATTCCACATCCATGTTGTCTACCAGCAGGTATTCTATGGAGACATCACTCAACTCGACGTATCCGTCCGAGACCCATAGTTCTCCATTAATAAGCGCTGTTTCATTCATCACTATTGAGCTGGAATCCGATAGAGACATGTCCGTTTCATTAATTTCAGAATTAATGATATACCCAGTGGCATTCATTAGGTCTATGCTGGACGCCGTTATGATGCAGCCATCAATATGGATCTCAGAATCATATATGTCGACATCTATATCCTCACCAAAGTCGAATGTTGTTATGTTTACCACCGAGTAATTCGAAGCAATATCACTACTATACTGCATTGTCAGGTTCATTATCTGGAGGGTAGAGTTATACATAATTATTGATGAATACTGCAGGGAGAGATTGTATAGGTAGCATTTTGAATTCCAAGCAAGTATGTCTCCATTCGTAAAATTGTATATTGAGGCATTAGCTACGTCATAACAATATATATATAGTATAGTGAGGATGTGTTCGTTATAAGTTTGGATAATCCAATAGCGACAACAGCCTTTTCGTCTATTGTTGGAGGATTCACAAATGTACAGTAATATTCTATATAGTTCGCATATATCTCATCGGCTCTCCATCCACTTGGATATATCTCCGCGAAACTACCATTAAATATAAGTAGATAGTACATGTCCACTATGGTGCATCCGTATAGATACAATATTCTCGCAGAGTGGGTTATCAGAGTATCTACTGTGGCGTTTTCTATAGTCCCCATCGGGCCTAGTGCTGAATATGGCGTTGGTTTTCCTCCCCAGTCTAGGACAGCATACCCTATATATCCCCCACTAACATAAAGTTCGGATGAACCATCCATTAGTAGAGTGTCAACATCAGTATTGTAGAGCGTTATTGAGCCCCTATCCTCAACATCCAGAACACGGAGCTGAGAATCCACCGCATCGACGATAGATACGTCCACTGCCCAGATATAGTCATAAACTGTTGAGTTTCTTATAGTGAATGTCGATGCATCATATAGGAAGACAGTCAGTGAGTAACTCTCAAAATTATTCGCTATTATCTGGGATCGACCCGATGCCTCGATATACGTGTTACCAACAATATCCCCAGTCGTCAACACCATGGCATCATCATGTGCGAATATCTGGAGCTCACCATAGGAGCCCTCAACATGTAGCCTAGCATTCTCTCGCAAGTCAATATAGGACGTAATATTTGAATCAACAATACTTATCTCGGCATTATCATGAACCTCTATCTCCATGCTCATTGTGTTTGATGTGTTAATATTTTCCAGGACCAAGTAGGAATCGTTATATAGGAATATGTACGTGGGCCAGTAGGTACTACCAATAATCCTAGAGTTCTTTATCTCGACATACGAGTCATCATAAACCTCTATGAAACCCCTCGGGCTAAAGGGATATACCACATACATGTAGTATCCAACATAGATAGTCACATTGTCGAATAGAACCCTAGCACCCCCCTCAATAAGTATTGTACCATTAATCACACAGTCTGAAATCTCCACATCATTGCTTATTAGAAGTCTCCCACCTTCTGTACGCTGTCCCTCCCCTATGGAACTATTCTTGATCACGCTGGAGACAATATGTTTATTCTTTGCTGGTTCTACCTCCACATTAAATGTTGCTATAGCACCCAACAACAGGCATACCATTACTAGCGTGGTGATTTTTTTCAAATATACGGCCAATATACTCACCAACAAGACTTACAGGTTGTCCTTGGGCCATTAGAAAACCTCCTAGAGAAGGAGGCTTTCTAATGACTAATCCTTAAAAGTGATAATTCTTTTTTATATATGTTTGTTTTTTGGTTATATATAAGCCTAGCCGAACCACCACTTGAGATCAAGATTATTTATCCGTATTTCGGTCTATATACGTTGGCCTAATATAGCGATATGGTAAACTCCACATCACGTTTTTCTATTTGTTTTTTCTTTCGGAGTACCCATACATCCCCATGCCATTTGGGTATGGATATTTCTATGTCCCTTTTGCTGAGCCGGGTTATGTGTTCATAAAAGTTGCTTAGTGGGGATATGTAATATATGACGTCCTTCCTTAGCTCTAGAACATCGAGATGAAACCTTCTGATGATGGCCTTCATTATTCTTCTCTGTCTGAATCCTGCCTCCCAAGAGACAATACCCAAACCGTTGGGTTTTGTGTTTTGTATGCCCCTAAGAACGAAGACATATAGGCATGCTGGTGTATGTTCCGGATCCGTTACAAATGCATCGAATTCTTGGTCAATAGTGAAGGGTCGTCTAACGTCAATATTGAAGACCCTTACATCTACCCCATATTTCTCAGCAAGACCCTTTAGGTGCATACATACGTATTGATCTATGTCCAGAACACAAACATCATAGCCAAGACTCGCTAGGATTATGGATAATGCATCATTGTCTCCGATCAGCAGGATGCTGGATCCCCTATCAAGATACTTGGAGACAAGCATGGCCCTAATAACATTTGATGCTGGTGCGATTGGTGCTTGGCCATATATGTTTGAGAACACATATCTATGCGAAAATACTTCCCGGGCGGTCTCTAGGATGTCCCTTATTGCCGAAATTTCGGTTTTCCTGAAAATTCTATCCACCAATCCTTCATCCAATACTTGGATGTTTTCTCGGAGGACATAGTTTATTGTGGGTTCGTTAGACATAGAGACCAGATCTTGGTAATCGTCTGGTATGGTATCAATATCCATCTCCAGTATGGCACTTGCGAATTCTGGGTCGACCGGCATCAATTTCTTGTCCTTATAATCCACAATCATGTTTCTTCCCCATAGATCAACAACCAAGACTAAGTTATCCCGTAATGAAACAAACTTGGTTGGCCTATATTTGTATTCTGTAAGGACTTCGGGAGGGGAGTCTGTGAGGAATTTTTCGATATGGTCCACTATCGCTGATGGTCTTATAAAGGACTTTGCCCCATAATATAGTCGCCGGAGAGTCTGTGTTATGCTCCTCAATATAACACACCAGTATAAGCCTTATCCCTATCAACACCATATCCAAAACTGCCAATATATTTACAGACAAAGAATGCTGATTTCCAGGTAGTAATCTTTATTGTTGGTCTAACAAAATATGTTGCATAATAATATTTGTAACTGCTATGTGCATAGTAACCAGGAACAGGAATCAGATAATTCAGATAGAAATTACTACGTCTCACGAGACGAAGCCCATGGTTCATTATTGATAACTTTAGGAAATCAGAATAGACCCCCCTACTCCTCCAACTTACGAATAGATATCCACCCAGCTCAAGGTTCTGCACCGCACGGGCCATGAACAGTATTAGCCCATCTAGGGAATATCCCGGATCTATATGGACAGCCCTGAAGTCCCTCCTAAAGTCAAACGGTTTTCTTATATCGTGGCGATATAGCATTATTCTATTCTCTAGGCCGTATTTCTTGGCCAAGAAATATATCAGCCTAAGCACATAATCATCCACATCCACAACATATACGTTGTGATCGAGAAATGCCAGCAGTAGGGAGAGGAGATCATCATCACCAATTAACAATATATCTTCCCTTGGTGCATGAAAATGTATCTCAAGAGCTCTATAGACATTGTCTGGCGGGATCATATATGCCTGCCCAAACCGATCAGTCAATATTTTTCGATACGCAGCTATATCATAAGCAAACTCGATTAATGAGCCAGAGATCTCAGGACTCATACCCCAGCGCTCAAGATAGAATCTTAGTCTCCTTAGAGCATATGATGTCCTCATGTATATCCTAGCTCTGAATAATCTGTCTATGCTGGGCTCTTCACCATCAAAGTCTATACAGTCTCTTTTCGCATCAATCTGTTTTAGAATACTTATAAGGTATCTGCGAAGCCTCTTAAAACTAAGCATCGCCTTTAACGCTTTGAGTTCTTGTGGTGTTAGTGAGTATTGTTTGTCATTCACCATATCAACTAGTACATGACTACCAGAGGATACCTCAAAAACCACAAACCCGGGCTTTAGCCAGCCCGAATATTTGAGGCTGGGGACATACGGCTCAAGAACCCTCCTAGGTTCTTCGACCTCCAATTTCTTGATCTCCTCAAGTATCCTACGGAATTTTCTTTGTGTAATAAGGCTATCAATTTTTATCGCCAGAAGGCATAATATGAGCAGTATTATTGGTATGTACAGGCACGTGAGAATAATAGCAATATAGTATGGGGTCCTTAACGTGGGGGAGATCGGTATTGATAGTCCTATATTCACGCCCACTACCTTGTAGTACTCATGATAGTCCCAGCCGCTAATATGGTCGCTATCCCACATATCCTCATAGTGTAGCTCATAATATACCATTAGGCCGGTCTTCTCATCGAAGAAGTACGATTCACGTAGCGTACCACGGAATAATGTATGGTCATCATAATACTCCGCATTGTGAACAACCCTAGAGAACCTTATTGTTCTTATCGGTACGTGGTTCACCCAGGTCGTGGAGACCCCCTCATTCTGGAATGTGTCGTTCATAATAATGACCCTTGTGTCCCTAGATTTACTGTAGAACCATGGGCCTATAGAATACCTATGCTCCACCCGTGTGAAATAACCATAATTCGTGAAGAATGTCTCCACGAGAGTATTATTGTCCAGAAACAGGACGAAAGATCCATTAAACCTATAGGTCTTTCGGTGATCATTATCCTTTATTTCTCCTCTACCCTCGATAACCCCCTCAACAATGTTGTCATGAACACTCACTATTTCTAGTTTCCCTCGCTCTTCGAAATGCCAGTGGTAGCCATACCAGTTTCCTTTACCTTTCTGATCTCCCCACCACTGATACTCAAACCAACTATCGTTCGCAAGGAAGTCCCTGGGCTCATTACTACTTGCCTGATGATAAAAACTAATCGCAGAATCAGCTGAGGGCATCAACAATGCTAAACCTATCACGGAGATGAAAATAAGGATATAGACGAGTATTTGCGTAAGCACCCGCAACAAGACCCACCAATTATATATATTATACAATATTTATATTGATACGACAGGGGTTTGAAATACCCAAGTCGAACATGGGAGATAGGAAAAACTGAGTATCATGTTGTGAAGACAAAATATATGGTTGGTGAGATCACCTAAATCTAGAAAATGAGGTTTAGCTCGATGGTTCCTCTGTTATAGGAGCAGTATGGCTTCTCCATGTTCGGTATACTGTAATTATGCATATAGCGACTATTAGAAGTATCACTGTTATGACTAGTGGGGATACTGCTATGTGTTGTGGGGTTGTTTGTGTTATTGGTGATGTTGTTCTTTCTCCAACATATATCTTGACTGTGTCGCTCGCATTGTTGCCTGCTAGGTCAACAGCCATTATTGTAATGTTGTGCCATCCCTCATCGGTTATTGTGATGTTGTATTCCTCTATTGTTGTTCTGCCTACTGGTTGGCCGTCAAGAAATATTAGGTATTCCTCTATCCCGATGTTGTCGGTTGCGACCCATCTCACTGTGATGTTTTGTTTTTGTGTTGAGCCATTGGTTGGGTATGTTATTTCTATGCTTGGGGGTGTATTGTCGATAACAATCATTATTCCCTGGGGGACCCCGACTGGCTTTATGAGTGGGAAGGGGTCGAAACCATAGGGTGTATCGCCAATCCCATCCCCATCACTGTCTGTCCCTTGGTAGTCACTCCAGTAGTTGCCGACAATCTTTTTGTTGTACCTTTCCCCATATTTATAGAGTATTGGCATAGGTGAATGGAATAGGACGTTTGAATAGTTGATGTATTGATCTGTATTGTTGATGAAGTTGTTGAGGTAGACACTATTGTTTGATGAGTAGTACCCGATGAGTATTCCTACATCGTTGTTCGTTATCACGTTATTATGGATACTGTTGTATTCCGAACACTGGATATATATTCCTTCGGAATCCCCATTCATTATGGTATTGTTATAGATTGTGTTATGTGATGAATAGTAAAGCGCGATGCCCCTAATAGTATTGTTTGTTATGATGTTACTTCTAATTGTTGAGTACCCCGTCATGAACAGTTCTACCCCAATGTTTGTCCCACTAAGATTTGAATTCTCTATGGTTATGTTCTGACACATTACGAGGATTACTTGGCCGGCATTTTCAATGATTTTGTTCCTTTGGGACTCCATGTAGATTAGTGGTCTTCCATTTACAGTACTATTCGTCACGGTTATATTGAAGGAATGTATGGTGTATAGGCCTCCCCCCTCAAACCTATTGTTGGAGATATCCACGTACATTGTCTCGTAAAGGTAGACCCCATGGATATTGTCCAGAAAGCAACAGTCCGTTATATTCAAAAAGATCGTGTTGAGGGCCTGTATGGCCACATATGTACCAGAAATATCCACATTCTTTATCGTCACATTCCTACAACTCACCAGGATTATTTGTCCAGCATCACTGATGGACTGATCCCTCATATTTTCTAGGTATATGATGGGTCTATCATCCACAGAATTATTGGCTACTGTGTTGTCAAAGGAGAACAGTGAGAATATCCCTCCACTATCTATCTGCCGGTTATTTAGGATGGTATTATTGTTTGACATGTAGAGGTATATCCCTATGTGGCTACCATATATGCTATTGTTGGAGACTATTGTGGCGCTTGCCCGCTCGAGCACAATACCATATTTAGCATACGCTATATGGTTGTTCCGTATCTGATTTCTGGATGACTCCCATATATCACAACATGTGGTACAATTACTTATTGTATTGTTCTCGATCCTTACATTGCTACACCCATGTAATATTACACCAGTATAGCAACAGGATATTGTTGTATTCCCTATATATGCGTCCCCCGTGTTTATGTATATTCCAGAGTCTTCAGGAGATTCATACTGCTCGGTACCAACATCCCTTATTTCACTATTCTTTATGAGTAGTCTCGCTCCACTAAATACTCTAAGGAAATACCTCCTCGATTCATTAATGGATAATATTCTCGAACCTAACACAGTAAGATTACCATATACATCTATTCCATATTGGAGATCATATGATACATTGACATAGACAGTAGCATTCCTAAGTATGAGTACACCCGTATTGTTTATCACCAGGCACTCATTAAGTATCATGGTCCTATTTTCAATCACTGTCGTATTATTAATAACCATCACACCCATACGGTGTGTGTATCTAGCTGAGTGATGAGAAGCCCTAGAGGAGATACCATGACGTGCATCGGTGAGGCTCCTATGAGATAAAATACCGAGATCTGGATTATTGGTTAACCATATATTTCGTGGATTTGTCCCTAACCGTAGAGCGCTTGTAGGGGTTAAATAGGTGTTATTATTCCCCACTATACTATGTGAGACCCGCACAACATGGAGAATTAAAAACGCATAATAGACGCTAATGATGAATATGGATGCCAATAGGACACCGAAAAACCTTCTACGCATACCACAACCCCTAGTGATCTGTCGATACTTTCCTGAGTTTCCTCATCACAACCAGGATGACAATGGATATAACCACAGCCACAGCGATCATCGATGTTTGTGTCCAAAGATGTGTTGCTATGGATGTCTCTGAAGTTTTTATCCCCCCTTGCTGGGTTGTTTCGGGGGTATGTGTGGTGGACATGTTAACTTCATCGAGATCACTTATGCCATCATCATCCGTATCGTTGTCCCAGGGGTCCATGTTATAGAGATACTCCTGGTAATTGTTGAGGCCATCATTATCATAATCCCGAGTATCGTCTACTTTCTCATCGGGATTAAGATTGTGCTCTACTTCCCATCCATCAGGAATGCCACCAAAGTCGCTGTCAGAAAATCTTGGATTTATGCCTAGCTCTATCTCTTCCTTATTTGCTAGTCCATCTCCATCATAATCCTCATTAGCGTCGGACACGTTTACTTTAAGATTAAATAAAATTTCGAGTACATCGCTAATACCATCATTATCAGTGTCCGAGGTTGTGGGGGATGACCCTATGATGCCCTCTAATAAATCAACTATACCATCCTTATCCGTATCAGATGGATCAACGGGGTGAATATCTAGGCTGAATAATGGGTCCCCAAGGAGAGTAAGCCCACCCCATACTCCTACGTTGATGGGGTATTCCTGATCGTTCGCCCAAAAGCCTATCGTTTTTGAAAATTGGTCAATGAATGCTTCACCTACACAATAACCCAAATACAAATCAGCGAGAAATTTCTGCCGGTACATTAACGCAAAACCAACTTTTGTTGAAGCTATCACAGAAATTGTCATAGGGAGTTCCAAGAATGCTTCAGCAAAATATTCTCCTATGAAAGTATAGTCTCCAACAAGACAACTGACCAGAATGTTTATCTGACCGCCCATACCATGTGTTTTTACATCTGCGGTATCTACGGTCTCATATGCTCCATTGTGATATATACTTATATACCATTGGCTTCCGTGAATAAAATGCATAAATAGGCCCCATTTCTTGGAGAGGAAGGACAAATATGTACTAGCAGTAGTCTCCTCAGACCCGTTCACTAAAGTCGTGTTATACAGGAGGTTATAAGCGGAGTAGATATGATAAGCATAAGTAGAAGCAGTACCAACATCATCAATAAACGCACAAGCATTATACATTATGGGTACTCTACCTAACAATACGCTGATACTCTTATTGAGCACATAAAAGATTAAACTTTGATCGTACTTGCTGTGGGGGTGAATTCTACCCAAAAATATTTCAGGATAAATATCCCTTGGTCCCTCACCATCGGGATCATATACACGGTCAATGTAACTATTATTATCGCTATCTACATATTCACCATCCAGATCCATTAAATATAGGTCCATTGGATATAGCTCATAGGATATGTGGGATATCTCGGAAATGGCATACAGATCTGTATGGCCCAGTATTATTAGGCCCCTAATATTCATCCTCCTATAATTATCAGCCAACCATTCCCTGAGTTGTTGTACGGAATCAAACGCTTCTGGGGAGGAAATATAGAATCCCCAACCCTGAAACGAGTTGAGTAGTAGCCAGGACACCAACGTTGTGGGGTCATAATACAGGTCCCTGAGTGATATTATGACAAGCACATTCCCCCTAGGGCTTGATATGTTGATACTAATTGGGGACCAATAAATAGATGCGGAGGGCACCGTATCACCACTAGTTCCTATAGTCCTCTGGGGAGACACAGGCATATAGACTTGTGTAAGCATCATGAGAATGAGACACAAAACAGTTGGTCGTAACACCCCGTTCACCCATAGGCCATTATTATCTGGGAAAAAACCCTTATAACTACCATCATATAGTTGGGGGACACTATTTATTTCCTATGCCTCCTCCTCAGGAGTATGTAGACCACAATTATTACTATGATAATAATGACGACTATTGCCACTATCCATATTTTCCTGGATTCCCTATGGCTCCCATACTTGTTGTTGTATATGAATACTTCCTCCCAATCGTTTATTCCATCATTATCTGTATCCGGATTGTTGGGGTCATAGTTATGCTCTTCCTCATAGTAGTCGCTTAGTCCATCGCCATCGCTGTCGAATGGTTTTGAGGAACTCTTGTTCCAGTCATACTCGTACACCTCCTTGTAGTATAATGCTACCTCCCTTGATTTTATGAGTATCCCTGCCTCCCAGTTTTCTGATAGTGCTTTTTCGGACCAGTTTATCGACCCTACCAACACCAATATGTCGTCCACTATTATCCCCTTGTTGTGTAGGAAGAGTATTTCGTCCCTAGAGAATGCTGGTACTACATGGAAACCGTGGGATTTGAGGCTGTCCACGATGTCCCAGTAATACCCAGCGAAGTCGTCCTCCAGGATTATGTGGATTGTTACTCCCCTATCCTTGGCTCTTACCAGTTCATCAATGAGTTCATCGACGAGGCTTGATCCTGATACTATGTACATTAGGCTGAGATATATCGTATAGTTAGCCCTAGATATCATCCATTTTATCGTATCGAACGAGTTATCTGGTGAAAATACTGGATATACATAGGCATCAAATTCTTTCATGCTAGCTATGGGTCTAAAAACTTTTACATTGCCTCTTTCTGGCGCCTCTCCTATATCTTCATCTGGATTATATTCCCTGCTCAATGCATCGCTAAAGAATATTGAATCAAAGAACTCTTCATAGGCCTCCGCTATTGCTGTGTTTTTGATTATTGCTCCCCATCCCCTTGACGGCCTATTATATGGTGTTAGCTCTATGAGGTTTGGTTCTGGGGGATAGCTCGTTGGCATGAAGTTTTCGCTTGATACAAAGACCATGGAGCCGTCGGCTATTATTACTTTAGCATGTAGATACTTGTCTGTATTTTCGAGCCTTATCCAGATAGGCTTATTTTGAGTCCTATTGAGTTCATAAAGCTCAGAAAGCATATCCCTATTCCAGTAATCCCCCTCAATCCCATAGGTGTCCCCCTCTACAAGTAGGTAGACTTTGACTCCCCGATTGAGGGCACCAATAATTTTTTCCTTTATGTCTGGGCTCCAGAATTCATATACCATGATCTTTAGTGTTTCATTAGCGGAGTCCAATATTTTCCCTATACCACTAAAGGATGAATCTGGAGCCACAAATACGCATGCTTTACTCCGCATGAATGAGACCCCAGCAACATACACACTATCTTGCTGGGCAGGAGGTATTACCAGAACCAAATGATGGAACAACAACATGCACAATATTAGGTACTCCCTATACATCACACCCCCCATAGAACAAACATATAAATGCTAAAATTATGACAAAATGTAATTATAGGTAGTGTAGTTCTTATCCTAATGACAGGATTTAGGTTTATGAGTCAGGGAACATATGGATGCATCCATACCAAGACTCATACATGAAAGAACAAGAATTAAAATTATTTGTGTTCCCACCACCCAGCCCTCCGCCCTCCATCCCAGACCGCATTCATCCCCCAGATACAATCTGGGGGCTTTCTGCGGTATTCTTGTAAGTATAGAGGATATATTGGAGGTCTATGACCGTATCATCAAGCTCAAGCAGGAGGTCCTAAGAAAAAGCAGCGAACTTGTAGATATCAATAACGAACTTACCAGAAGAATACACATATTTGCGTCCAATGTAAAATCGTGTCTTCAAAAATGAGGGTTTGTGGCTTTATACTACTGAAATAGACCCCTCACTAACTACTAAGTTTACGTTCTTCGAATCTGGTTATCATTTCTAATGCTTCTCGCAGATAGACTTTTTTTGCGTTCTTTCTGAAGAATTCTGGTAGGAGTTCTAGGAATCTCTTTTCGTAGTATCTCTCATCGGCCGCAATAATTATTGCTTTGTCTTTTGGGGATCTTATTGCTCTCCCCATTGCTTGTGATGCTCTCCTTAGTGCTGGGAGTACGTAGGAGTAGAATGTTCCTTTCTCTGGGCCGTAGAGCTCTTTATAGTACTCTATGTATATTGTGGTTCTTATGGTTAGTCTTTCGAAGGGTATTCCTACAAGTATTATTGCCTCTAGGGCCTCTCCTGGGAGGTCCACACCCTCGGCAAACCTACCAGACATGTTAGCCATAAGTACTATGTTTTTTCTTTCTCTCATCGTTTCAATAATTCTCTTTGCCCGTTCACCACGCATTCCTTCCTTCTCCATGAACACGTCCTTATGTCCATTGATCCTGTCGAGGAGTCTTGGTGCTATGTCCTCCATTATCCTATAGCTGGCGAAGAACACTGCAGTGTTCGCATCTATCCTATCGATTATCCTACCCAGGGCATCAACATATCTGGTTATCATCTCCTCCGGTAACTCCTCCCCCTTGGTGGTTAAGCCCTTAAGAACAATCGGTAGGACCCTATCCGATGGTATGGGGAATGCACCAGTGATGGATCTATACCTCCTTATCCCAGTGATCTCAGCAAACGCCTTGAACGGCTTCAGTGTCCCCGACATAAAAACCTTGGCACTGAACATCCTCCATACACTCCTAAGTATTTCAGATGCCCGCATATCCCATACCTCAAAAGCATATTGGTCCTTCTCCCTAAACTTTATGAAGGCAACACCCCTTTTCCTCACACTCCTTAGTGCTGTGTCTAGGAAAGAAAAGAGATGTCTGAGTGACGAACGTGGACTCTTACCCTCTGACAGCTTCCTAGCATATATCTTTGAAACTATCCTAGCCGCAGTGTCGAAGTCTTCATCTGTTATTCCAGCCCTCGACACTATTTCTTCTGGGTCAAACACGTCGTCTTCCCCAAGGATTTCTCTCCCCTCCCTTATTAGGATGTCTCTAAGCTTCCTCACTTTCTCCAATAGCTCTATTGCCTTGTGTGTTCTAAACTCCTTTAGCTCATTTATAGCCCTCTCCACAGTCCCTATCGTTATCTTATCAGAATTTATGGATGCCATTACATGCTGGAGGTTATGTGCCTCATCAACAACAAGTATCGCATCCTTCAGATCCACATATGCCTTCAGGGCCCACCTTATCTTGTCTGAGAAAACATAATTATAGCTTACCGACACCACGGTTGCGTCCGATGCAAGCCTCAGCTGATAGTAGTATGGACAAATCCTCTTCTCAAATGCGTATTCTAGTAGCTCTGAGAATGTTTTTGGGGAGTCTAAGTATGTGTAATGGTATCCTAGGTTCTCAAAGTACTTACACTTATTCTTCATCTTGTTGCAGAGAACACTTACCCCTTCTGAGTCCATTATTTTCTTTTCCCTCGCAAGAATACACATATCTCTCTTCCCCCTTATCGATATCCCCTGTACGTTCTCTCCCTTGGCTTCATATATCGCCTTTAGTTCCTCTATTGGTCTATCGGTCTCGTTCCCTGTTCTGACAGACCATATTATTGGTACCTCCCATTCCTCCGCGAGGGGTATGAGGGCTGAGAGGACAACAATTGTTTTTCCATAGCCCGTGGGGGCGTGAAAGAATATTGTTGATCCTGACTCAGCCAACATGTAGATTTTTTCGACAACCCTCTTCTGGTTAAACCTAAACTCGTAGGGGAATAATTCTAGCGGATCCATAGGACTCAGCACCAATAGCAGACAATTAATCTTCCCATACTTATAGTGCAAACCCTAATGATTATACTCTACCAAGCCCGCATCTTTACTCAGCGGAGTGATTAAGAGATCAATCACCAGCTATAAAAAATTATTTTATCTGATCCGTTATATAAACATCCCAAAAGATCTGAATATGTACCCAACAAAAATGAGAAGAAACAGAGGCTTTAGATAGAACCCTTTTTCCTCCTCAGTACTAGTACAGCCACTATTATTACTACTACCGCGACACCAACAGCAATATAGGGGATATAGAGGAGAAAAGGACTTGTATGCTTGATCTCAATATGGGTTTTTAGAGTGTAACTCCGCTCCTCGGTCATTTTTTCATTTTTCCCAGATGTCCTCGTACTTACTGCTAAATCTTCCCTCAGCATCCAATATGACTTTCTTTAGTATACCTGTCTCAGCATCATACTCCATCTCAAATGTCAGCTTAACATTACTCCAGTTCCCAAAATCATAATATCCACACTGCGTGTTCCTGAAGTCCTCACCATCAACCACCAATTTCAAGTATGGTTTATCTTTACCAAGCTCTATTCTATACTTATCCTTTGATTCACTATTCTCAATACAATCCTTAATGCTCTCTAGGTACTTAGTTATGTTGGAAGAATGTACAAATGCGAATACAGTGATGGGGAGGATATCATCATCGATTGGTAGACAAAGTACATCATAATAGGAGTAACCAAATAGGGAGTGTAGTAAGAGGGACGCACCATAGCTATGTACATCAGCAGTAAAGTTAAATTTATTTACCGAATCTTTCGACGATGAACTATACTCCCACTCATACTTATATACTTCACCAGTAATTTTATCCGTTATTGTGCACCTACTTGAATACTTAACCTTGCTACGTGTCTCGTACCTTGCAACAACAGTGGCAGAACCTTCTTCCGACTCCGAGATATCCAATATCTCAATCATGGCCACATCAGAACGACTAACTTGTCTCTCCCCAGTATCCTCAGTCTCCACCACTTTTCTCCAGGTACCAGTTATATTGCTCTCCTCCTTCTCGTATTCCCTTATATCCTTAAGTTCTCTTTTTAATGATGCTTTAAAGTAGTATTTTTTACCTTTCACAAGCGCTGGATAGTTCTCTATTGTCCCTCCAGCCACGGAAGATAGAACAATCGATGCTAGAAAAAATCACTATGATGAAAAATGGAGGAAATAACATTTTCCTCATATAAAACACCTACTAAACAGTATCTATTTCAATTCTTATAGGGTTACTATATATGGTGTTGTTGGTTCTATGTTTATGTTGTCCTTTCTCTCCAGTATCCTCAGTTGTTGCTTTTGTCGCCTCATTATTGCCTCATTATCTGTTCTATTGTTTATTGTAAACACGTACTTACGTTATCTCTCTTTTTTTCTTTCCTTAGACGTTGAGCATCAAGATCTTGCCAACTGGGGGCTAAATTGCACGAAACCTCAAACAATCAGCCCGACAGTTCGCTTGTTGTGACTTTGTTTGCGAATGAATTGATATTGGCATCATAATTGATAGACTTATTATTTTATTGTTCTTGCAGCCTTCTTGGTGATCGGGTCTGGTATCTTGTATAGGTTCTCCTCCTTGATTACAAACCCATAGTCAACAAGGGTATTCAGGTATTTCGTCAGTTGGTTGTTTGGTATTTCGCGTTTCATTTTTAGCTCTAGGTAGGCTTTAACATCTCGCCAGCGCATTGGTTCTATGGATAGGGCCCTCAAAATTAGGGCGTAGGGTCTTCTGCCAACGCCCCTTGTTTGGAGGAAGTTTCTTAGTTCCTTCTTTGCTATTGCGATTGCTCCCCTCCTAGCTTTTACTAGTGCCTTCTTGTGGTTCTTTGTTTTGTAGAGTTGCCACCCATAATAGTTTAACCAGCCAATAATACCATCTAACTCCAACACTATATCGTCCAGTATGTCCCTCCTCACATTGATGTTTAGCTCCCGAAAGCCTAGCCTTAGGAATTCATATGACTCCTCCTCGCTGAGCCTTCTGGTTCTAATCTCACTATAGGCCCTCCCGAAGAGTGGTGAGTCTGGATTCTCAAGCATTTTTTCAAAGAGCCCAATCTGCGAGCCCGTAAGGATTGTTAGTATTCCCTCTAGGTTGTCATACACGAACGCTAGGTAGTCATCAAAACCAAATCTCTTCGCTTCTTGGGCCTCATCAATTATGAGGATAAAGCGTGTCCTTCTCTTCAATACGGCCTCGTTGATCTCTCTGAGGATTTCTCGGTATATCTCCTTTTTCTTCCTTGCGAGAGTCACACCCATAATGCTTATCTTCTCGATCTCAACTGGCATCCTGAACCTTTTTGCCAAGTCATTATATGCCTTTAGTAAAGCATTATTCAGTCTGGCCCGAAACTCTGTTGGCGTCATTGATGTGAACTCCCTTAGATCCATGATGACATAGGGATAATTACCCATATTGACGGCAACTCTAACAAGACTAGATTTCCCAGTTCTTCTCAAACCCTTGATGGCAATAAGCCTCGTCAGTGGGTCATTAATGTCTCTCAGCAACGAATTTAGCTCATTTTCAAAGTTGTAAAAATCCTCCTTCCTTGTCTTCGGACCCAACTTGAATAACAAGTTAACCCCTCATTAACTTAGTTAATACCCCCTTAACATTATTAATTTAGTATTAAATTTTCCCGCAATATAAATCTAGCTGGAAACTCCTAAGCCCCCTGATAATCTCTGAGCCAGTCTGGATAAACTAGCCTTCGCTCTCATCCTCAGAAGTTTTCTCCCTCCTCTTAGACAGATGCTTCTCTATAACTTCTAGCAGATACTTCATGACAAGAATCTCGGTTGAGAATTTGACCCCCTCCTCCGTCCTCTCAATAATCATTTTCAATGGATCCAACCACTTACGAAAGGTAACGCTAACGTTACCTATCTTGAAGTCCACCTGTGCGTGATATGAGCTATTGAGTATGTATAGGAATGATATGAGAGCCCTAAAATCTATATTATGACTCTTAGATATCTTCTCCAAGACGCTCTTTAGGAACTCGGCCGGACTCGACATCAGTTCGTCCACAAAAACCACCTCGGCATCCATATATAACATAAGCTATAGAAAACAATATAAGAAGTAAACGTAAGCATATAGGATCGACTTCATAGTGGATTCTGGTTCAGACAATGCTATATGCCCTAGCATGAATCTCGACAATACCAGTCCTTAGAAATTATCGTCAAAAATCCACTACTTGAAGACATGAGAATGATTACATAGGTACTGGTTGATACTCAAACAATTCTAACGCTACGAGGCTTTATATGCATTCCGGCTTTATGCGATGACCACGACATGAAAGTTGTTTTTATGTGCCATGCTGAGTCTTTCTTCTAATGAATATCCCGATCAATTCTTTGTTGCCACTCTTTCTTATGGCTCCTAATATTTGCTCGTTTGACGAATATCTCCATTCTGGAACCCATATATAGAAGAACAGTGCCTCATAGCAATCAATAACTCCGTTTTTTCCAGGAAGAATACCCTTGAATAACCTCTCCAGAACCCTTATTGTCGAGACACATATTATTTTTGTTGTGTAAAACGCTGTGGCAAGCTTTTTCCATGATTCGATAAATATATCTTCTCCTGCGCCCCAAAGCGTATCCATTGTTATTGGTAGTGTATCCTCAAGAAGTTTAACCCACCACCTGTCCGCATCGAGCTTCTTTAGTTCCCCAATTTTCTCCTCGAGTCCTTCGAGTTTACTTGGATCTACCCCAAAAATCATCAGTAGTATGTCTATGTATGATTCTATTGATATTTTCATCCAGATCATCTTGAAAGACTGATGGAAGAACCTGTATGTGGGTTCTACCTCCTTAAGGTAGAATTCTCCCTCTGTCCTCAGCTTACGAAATTTTCTTGTCGCCTCTAGTAGGGCACTTTTAGAGATTCTTGAGAAAAACTCTTCGAGCTTCATAGGGACCCGTGGGGATGAGCATAGATAGCTTCCGCTCTTAGTTATCCAGAGTAGCTTTTTCTAATTTTTTCTGGTGGATCATCTTTAAATCTCCATAGACCCTCATATGAGTCGAGGATCACTATTCCGAGTCTTGCTATGAGGTAATCATCTATCAGAGGCTTTCCAGTTGTTATTATCGCATGAGCATCTACCCAATCGCTCTCACGATCATCTGTCACAACCTTGACCTTCACTCTGAATGCCCCATAAATGCTTGGTCGGGTGGCTCCGAATGGGAGTAGAGAGACAAATACTTCAGCGTTTGGGGAGCCGAGCTCTTTGAAGTTCTGTTCACGAATCGCAACTATACCTAGCGGTTTTCCCTTATGCTTTGGTGATTCAAAACCAGTATTTACTTTAGCGATAATCTCTGTTTCATTTGGGCCTCTCTTCACTTTTACCCTCACATATACTGGCAACGACGTCCCCTACCTCAACCGGTCCAACTACCCGATCCTTCTCAATAACCTCAATCGTTACAACGTCCCCAACTTCAGTAGGTTCAGTAATTATCTTCTCCTTATCCCGCGCATCTGGTCTCTTCTCATTATTTCTGTAGACCACACCAGACACCAAGCAGACTTTTGATATAAAGGAACTTCCCAAATATCTAATTTCCCATAGCTATTATAAAAATCCATAAGATTATTGCGGGGTTGTGGGATTATTTCCATTATCTTCTCTTGTACATCCTCCTTAGGATTGACCATTGCCTCGTGTAGTCTTGTTGTCTAGTATTGTTGTTTATTAGTGGTTCTCCATCTATACCTTTCTGTGTCGGTATCCCTGTCAGGGACATTATGGTTGGTGCGATATCGTAGATTGATATTGTCCCCAGATTTCTCGGCTCTATATCTCTCCTCCACATTATGAAGATTGCGTCGAAGTCATGATAATTCATTCTCTTATGGATTACTGGTGATCCTGTGAGTATTGCTGATGTCAGGTAGCCAGCGTTGATATTGCCATAGATACATATGTGGGGGGCTAGGCCGACATATGGGCCCCAATACATCTCCTCCCTCCTAGCGACCAATGATAGGACACGTCTGCCATACCTATCACGTAGCCTTCTGAGCCTATTTACTATCTCCATGGCTATTGCCTCTTTCTCCTTGACATGTTTGCTCACCGCTATAAAGAATGCTGGGATATTCATCAATGCGAATGCCTTGCTCCTATCGTTTTCAACGAGAAGCCTATAGTCACTCCTAACAACATACCTATATATCCTATCACTAAACGGTGTGAAAGTCCGTAGTGAATACGCAACCAATAGGAGATGATGAATCATCATGTCCCTGATCGTTCTTTCTTTGCTTCCTAGTAATTTTAGGCTAGAGTCTTTCGATTTTTTCGAGATTTTCCTGATAGATATGCCCCGTGCGTACCCCATCCTCCTCAATATGTCATTGATACACACCATCTTGTCATATACCCTAAAGCCGTGGTCGGATACCACAAGTATGTCCATGTTGCGTTTCCTAGCGATCCTCACTATACTATCAACCATGCTACTTAGGGCTGAGATGCTTGCCCTAACATATCGTGGTATATGCCCATCAATAATCCCACTATAGTAGCTATGGAATATCCAGTCGAGTTCGCTTAGCACGATGAAGTAGTTCTCTATGGAGTCTATCTCGAGAAGTCCCTCAATAACCCATTTTCTCTTCATTATGTCGTTCCTCAATACCTCGCCAAAAAATCTTCTTTTATTCCCCATCTTGAGTGATAGGTTTGTGAACCTATACTCCCCCACGATATCCCGTATTATGTTTCTGCTCTCCCTCAACCTTAGAACTATCCTTCTGGTTGGTGCTAGCCAGTCAGAGACCCCAACCCCATACAGTATTGGAAATGGGTATGATAATGGTACATTAATAAGTGCTGTGGGTATTTTCTTGATGGATAGAATTTCATATACGGGTGGGAACTGTATATCTAATGCCGAGTTTATATGGACACCATTCTTTGTCGACTTTAGGAAGCTGAAGACACCATGTTTCCCTGGGTTTACACCAGTGAAGAGACATATCCACGCAGGAACTGTCTGTGGTGGGAATGATGTTTTTGCTACGGCCCTCCATCCCCTATCGGCAAGAAAGCTTATGGAGGAAAAAAAGCCAAGGGATTCTAATGCCTTGAGTCCCGCGAAACCAAGGCCATCAATACCGAGTACTAGGATTCCTATATAGAGGTCACCACATCATGATTTCTCTTTCTCTTTCTTCTTTTTTCCCACCTTTGCTGGTATTCCAAGTATCTTGTCCTTTATTTTTCGATATATATCGATGCTCGCGAGCACCGCCGAGTACTCCTCTTCAAACACGTCGAAATAGAATGCGAAGACATATTCATCCTCTATGGATACTATGACCCCCTCATCATCGATCGCGAAGCTTATTTCTGGATAGTCACTATTGGCCTTTAATAGTTCCTTCAGAAACTCCATACGCTTATCCTCGGGTATATCGTCAAGCCTATCAAGTTTGGCTTGGATCCTGACCCATTTTTCAGTCGGGATTATCTGTATCTCCACATCCATATCATCCACTTTATCCTTGACTACTATGCCACCAGGACCCACCTCAAAGTCCTTACCCATCAACTTTAGGTAGTTTATTACCTTGTCGAGGAAGAATGAGAACAGGCCTGTCACTGAGCTCATCATGATCACCCCCTATGTTATCATATCCGAGTATGTCCTTCTGATTTCCTCATAGTCCCTCACACACTTCTTCAGCTTTGGTAGGAGCTCCCTCCTGAAGATGAGGGCCGAGACATAAACAGCATCATACTCCTCCTTAAACAAATCGAAGGTCAATGCACCCACTAGGATGTTCTGTTTCGCATAGATGTTCATATCCTTATCCATACAGAAACTGAGTTCAGCAAAATCATTGGACAACATCATTAGTGTCTCTAGGACATCACACTCCCTGATGGCCCCTGGGGGCAACTCATCGGATCCAATGAGCTTTGCCCTTATCTCAACCCACTCGGGAGGTCTAAAAACAACATATACCTTTACCTCATCCCCATCCAACTTCTCGTTGACAACAACTCCCGTTCCTTTATACACCTCAAAGTCCTTCCCCATGAGGCGTAAGTACTTCCCAATTTTGAATGCCGCTTCCTTAACTATAATCCTCATTGCTTCCTCCTTAATCTTCTCTCTCAGGGTCTCCACTATCGCCTCAGCAATATTTTTATCCTCCGACCCCAAAGTTGACACCAGTCTTATAATAGGAGTTTATTGGATATATAAAGAAACATAAAGCATACACGAAAAATACTGCCGGAGGAATGAGAAATAACAACTAGGTTACTACTTTTGGATTTGAGAAATATGATTACTTCTTTGTCACCCTAATTATTCTCGACACATAATCCCCATGTTTTATAGATAGTTTCTCACCATACCTACCCTTCGCCATCACGATTGCTATTTGGTGTAGTATTGCTAGTGATGGGATTACTGTGAGTGGTTCGGGGATATCCGGTATCTCCAGCTGATGAACATTTCCGATATTCTTGTTCCCTATTAGGAACACCTCTACCCCCATTTTCTTTAGGAGCCATACAGCATCTTGGGCTCTTTCCACAGATTCCCCACACGCTATTAGTATTACCACGCCCCCATGGTTAAGTGGTATGTTCCCGTAATGCAGAAATTCTTCAAGCTCGAATGCTATTGAGTGTGACACATTCAGCTCCCTGAGCTTCGCCATTCCGAAGAGTGCGGACGCATAGTTTGGTCCCCCACCAA
Source organism: uncultured Nitrososphaerota archaeon (assembly GCA_964628995.1). Classification (GTDB taxonomy): domain Archaea; phylum Asgardarchaeota; class Njordarchaeia; order Njordarchaeales; family Panguiarchaeaceae; genus Panguiarchaeum. The sequence continues at coordinate 27,341 of CAZVPA010000007.1, forward strand.
CTAAGTATATGTTCCTCTTTCCTTCTAGTGTATCAGCAACACCCCCTATCTTATCCTGAGTAGTAATTGCTCTTTTTGTGGAATCCCCTATCATCATTAGATCCCTCCTATATGCTTCATACTTATCAGCAGTGAGAACATTCCTCGCAAAGCCAAGGAGTATTGATAGTGCACCCAGCATTGTTAGGATCCCCATGCTTGTTAGTATGGGTATTGGTGTTGAGTCTCTGATATTGAGATGAATATGGCTGTCTGAGACCTCCGCAAGCGGGCACTCCTTATTACATGTTATTGCTAACACCAAAGCTCCAGATTGCTTGGCTCTCCCGGCGGCCTCGATGGTAGTCCTTGTCCTTCCAGATGCCGATATCGCTATGAATAATGTTTTTTCCTGCAGTAGACCGTATTTTGCGAATTCGTAGGCTTCCTCAGCAAAGGAGGGTACACCGGAGAAATATCTGAACATGTGGCCTCCAGCGATTGCGGAGAAGAAACTGTCCCCACAACCGCAGAGAACAACATTCTTGATGTTCGTTATCTTTGGGACTACATCCTCTGAATGTCTCCATATCTCCTTGACAAGTGAATCGAGTACTTCTGGTTCTGATTGGATATCCCTCTCTAGAAGTTTGAGATTGATTATCATTAATCATCAGCAACAAAAATAGAGAGTTATGATCCCTTTATCTTGCCCAGTACTAGTGGGAGTACAACAATTACAATTACAATGACTACTGCTATTACTGGCAGGGCACTTCTCAAGTACAACTCGCTTCTGGGGACAACCCATATGACTATGCTTATTGGTTCAAACATATGTTGTTTTTCTCCCCCAGCCTGCATTACCTCTACCGAAGAGACCGTGAAATTGGAGTATGGCCCCAGATCCAAACTGTATGTTTCTCCATTATCTAGATATAGTGATAGTGTTTCCAGTGTAATGTTTGGGGTTGTCATCACTACCCCTAGGTTGGCCAATATTGTTATATTTCCCTGGCCCTTGGTGTCGATATCTCTGGCGAATGACGAGTTCTCAGAAACTACTATGTATTCCTCGACCCCTCCTTCTCCCTCCAGTGCGTCACCATATATCGTTGTTGTTCCCTTGATTATATTTTTAAGTGTTGTCATGAGTCCCGTTATCTGGAACCGTCCCCCTAGGTATTCCTTACCCCCAGCATCCTCCATACAAACGGCAAGCTCACCAACACCCATAAAGTATTTCTCTATGTCGAATCCTAGGTCTAGTGTTGTATGTGTTGTTGTTTTTAGTTCTCCAGAAATGTTGTGGAATGATATGTTCTTATTAACGAGCAGTATGTCTACTTCGAGCGAAACTTCTACAGCGGAAGCCTTAAAACTGACCTTAGCTGTGGTTCCAGCGGGTATTATTGACGTATACTCAATCGTGAATGCATACTTAAGGCTTACCGTGATAGTCATATTTATGTCCTTGCTAGAATAAGAAAACTCATATGTGGGTATTATTATTCTTGTTGCCTTATCAGGCTTCGAGTAATACCCAGGATTCATCATTGATACAGCCGATATAATCATGAATACCAGCATGCCTACTGCAGCACGATTCCTCATCATTATCACCCCTACCACAGATTTATACGAAAAAATATTTTAAGTAGTGAGCGTAGTGGATTACTTATACTACATGGAGATTCCATAGAGGTGAATTTATGAAGGGTCTAGTGTTAGTTGCTGGGAAGGGAACAAGGCTACGCCCCATAACACACACCCTCCCTAAGCATATGATCCCCCTCGTTGGGAAACCAATGATGCAGTATTCCATAGAGCACTTAATTAAGGCTGGTGTTCGGGATATAGGAATCGTTGTCGGATACCTACGGGATAAAATCATGGAGTATTTTGGTGATGGAAGCATGTTTGGGGCGAACTTTGAGTATATCATACAGGAGCCCCAGAGAGGCATTGCACATGCAATATCTGTATCTAGAGAATACATTGGTGACGAACCCTTCGTTGTATATCTAGGGGACAACATTCTTAGGGAGGGGATCTCCAAGTTTAAGAAAGAATTCGAGGCAAGCGATTATGACGCACTAATACTACTCGCATATACGAGGGATCCAACCCGCTTTGGTGTCGCCAAATTCAAGGATGGGAAGGTAGTGCGGCTTGTAGAAAAACCCAAGAAACCCCCAAGCAACTATGCGCTCGTGGGGGTATACTTCTTTAGAGAAATCGTATTCGAAGCAATAAAACACCTAAAACCATCATGGAGAGGAGAACTAGAGATAACTGACACGATCCAATGGCTTATTGATCACGGATACATGGTGAAACACCATATAATAAATGGATGGTGGAAGGACACGGGGAAGCCCCGCGACCTACTAGAGGCACTATACCTACTTCTCGACACGATAGAGGAAAATATAAATGGGGAGATAGACGAAAATGCTGAAGTATTTGGTAGAGTACATATAGGTGCTGGCACAAGAATCCATGGGGACACAATAATAAGGGGGCCCGTATACATCGGTAGGAACTGTGAGATAGGGCCAGGCACATTCATAGGCCCCTACACATCAATAGAGAACAATGTAAGGATCTCAGGTGGGGAAATATTGAGCTCATTGATAATGAATAACGCCTACATAGAGTTGGGAGACGACACAAGGATTATCGATAGTATCATAGGAACAAACGCTGTAGTAAAGAGAAATAAATCAAGAAAGAGGGGGACACGACTCATATTGGGTGAAACAAGCATTGTCGAGCTCTAAGGGATGTAAAATAATCTATGAAGAAAAACCACCAGAGATCAATACTGAGGATTCACGGCCACTAGTAATTGTCAGCTGTGCTATAAGCCTCGATGGAAAATTGGCATCGGAGAAGGGGGACACAAGGCTCTCAAGCTTTGAGGATAAAGTGGAGGTTCATAGACTTAGGAGTAGGATTGACGCCATACTTGTTGGAATAAACACAATACTTGCTGATGACCCCCACCTAACCGTGAGCGAGAAATACTATAAAAGCAATAGACACCCAATAAGGGTAGTACTAGATAGTTACTGTAGGATCCCCCTCAATGCCCAAGTACTGACGAGAAGAAGAGAAGTACCCACGATAATAGCAACAACTAGGAAAGCACCAGAGGACAAGATTAGGAAGCTTAGAGAGATGGGGGCCGATGTCATAGTTACGGATGGCGAAAAGGTCAACATAAGGGAAGTACTGACATACATAAGGAGGAAATATGGTGTGAGAAAACTGATGGTTGAGGGAGGCGGAAAAGTCATCGGAGAATTCTTCAAAAACAACCTAGTAGACCTAGTCAGAGTATCCATAACACCAGTAATATTTGGCGGAGAAAAATCAATACCACTGATCCGGGGAGTATCATTCGATACAATAGAGGAATCCCCGAGACTAAAGCTATACCGAATAGAACTCTGCGGACATAATATAGTTCTACACTTCTACGTTGAAAAATGAGTCACAACGGGGAATCCATACGGGGTTTTGCTACCCAAAAATCCACACAATATATCCCCCAATTACTAGAGCTAATTTATTGTTTGTCCTCGTTCTCGTCATCATTACTGAAGAGGTAGTCGTATAGCTTCTCAGCGATATTTCTCCACATACCGATCGCGTGTGTTTGCATTTGTATGAGCTGGGCCCACAGACTCATAACCCTCTCCGCTTCCTCCTCATCAAATATCTCTGGGTTAAGCTCTATTGTATGTTTGAGCAGTAGATCATCCCCAGAATATACCAGTATCTCCATCTGATGGGTTGCTTTCTTTATGACGTCGATCCTTATTTCCTCGTTCATATCGGAACCATCTATCCTATTTTTTCTACCCCATATTCCTGTGGCCTGCCTATCCTGACATACAGTATTTCACGGTTCTTTAGTTGCGACCATTTCTCCTCCGGGAAATTATCCCTATACTTCCTGACCTCCTCAAGCCATCCCCCACTCGTTATTGGTTCAGAGGAGATAAACATTGCGACACCATCGAGCTTCATCCTTAATAACCTGCCCACCACGGACTTCCCCGTCCTCATCAGGTAGTATAGTGTGTATTTTTGTTCATATTCGCTATACTCCTCATTATAGTACCGTAAAGCATATATGTATCTATGACTCCCCATGAGGAAGTTTATGGCATGGAATTCGCTGATCAGGCCGCTTTTCAGTATATGGTCCAGTACGTCAATAACATTTCTTGGCTCCTCCCCCCCATACTCCTTGAGCTCAAAGAGCAGTATCCTGAAGAATACTTCGCTATCGATACCATAGCTAGTAAGCGGGATTACTTGCCCCCTATATTCTAGGGTTTTATCCTGAGGCCTAACCCTAACATATGTCCTATCAAAACGTATGTGTCCGTTATGCGCAAAAACCCACTTGAATCCCAATAGTTCACCAACAAATGGGTGGGAATTCTCAGTTTTTGGTCCCTGTAGAGAATACTCTGGATAGACCGATGTCCGTGCGTGAACTATCATCGCTGTTGTACGAGTCCAATTTATGAGTTTACGTATCTCCATGGAGCTCCACAGTGGCTTCTCATCTTTCTTTACACTCCATGAACCCCGATAGAACCATGCCATACCACATCCATGCTTTGGACACTCCTTCAGCTCGTCGCATACCCTCCTCGCAATGTTACCCAATATGTCATGACTGAAGCCTAGATATGTCTCATAATTAGATGACATAGCTAGGAGCCTACACATCCCCAAACACCAATCATCATAGACAAATTTTATTAATTAGAAGAATACACAATACTTTTGCGACCCATAGCTACAGTTACTCATACCCCCCGTTAAGATAATGCTCGCGATGAAACCATTCCAAGAGAATAAAGGTGAACAAACTGAAACTCCCCCAACATGAAAAATTTGAAGAGTACCCAAAAAATATTAAGTCCAACAATTCAGGAAATTAGATTACCTTTGTCATTTCTTGCGTGCCAGCAGTATGACAACGACAATAATGACGGCCGTAGCAACCCCCGCTATCGCTATCGTTGTGACTGTTGCCCCACCTAGGAACCCCCTAGGGGTTGTTGTTTCCGTGGTTTCTGTTGTTTCTGTTGTTATCTCCTTTACCCTAATAATTACCGTACGGTTTGCCCTATTGCCAACCCGATCACTGAAGACTATTGTTATGTTATATGTCCCTGGTGACGTTGCATTGAATATATAATTTATTACTTCTCCTGATATCCAGCTTCCATTCACCATTATTGTCCCATTCATATATATGGTATACGTATCTGGGGATCTGTCTGTCGCCACCCATGTAAGGTTGACATATTCTCCAACTTCTACGGTATATGTGTCATGGGGACTACTAGTAATCGTGGGGGGTTCTGACGGATACACCACTACTTCTACTGTCTCCACGTCGACATTCATCTCTGAGTCATACGCTAACACTGTCAAGTTGTATGTTCCATTTCTAGTTATGAAGTCTGATAAGCGCATACGCAGTATGTAGCCATCATAATATGTATTACTTAGTATTTCGGTTCCGTTTAGATATACATGATATGTTGTTGGTGTCTCGTCGTGGAGCTCGAAACATACATAGTGCTCCTCTCCATACTCATACTCTATGTATGTGTCGTTCAGGGCCGTTACGGATGGTGGTGATTCGTCTCGGATCGTGTCGACCCATATACCATGTATCATCATATTTTTCCCATTATAGTTTTCTATCTTCACATGACCATAATCAACGATCTCGAATACAATCAGTTTGAACGACGCAGGTGCCGTGTTTACATATTTCATCTTCTCGCCATAGGGGCCGTATACTGTTTCATTATTGAAGGAAACATTCCAGTGGTCTATGATATAGTATCTTGTGTATGCATACTGTATGGTTGTGTTTTCTATGTATCCAGAGTTTTTCCTGCCATACACGAGTAGTTCTACGTGTGAGTCCTCATGTCTCTCCTCCACATCAAAAATGGCTATCATTTCCTGAATATTGCATGAAACTATCGTCACATTTGTGTCTCTGAGATATAGTGCCGTCATGTTGGAGGTGTATGCGGATATATTACTATTCATCACATAGATCCTAGTTGTGGTGGTATTCCATATCGACAAATATGTATAGATTAACGATATATTGCTTGTCCCAAGAATAGAGCTGTTGTATGCTTGGAGGACAGAGTCACCGACATATATTGTCTCCCCCCATATATATGAGTTGACGATATAGTATTGGCCAGTAATATTGCCAGTAGGTGGTCCAGACGGCGACATGCCAACAGACCTATTAGCGATGACCCTAGAATGGATCATTCTTATGGAATGTGATATAAAGTACTGGCTAGCACCATAGAACTGTGACGCATCCATGATACTATCTATCATTGTTAGGTTTTCCGCATGTATGAAGGATACATTCACTGATGATCCGTTGAGTAGTACAGATGTGTCTGGGCCATTGACATATAGGAGGTTGTATGATGAATTCACGATCTTTATGCTTGGGAGATTATTTATCACGGAGACTCCCTTTAGTGAATAGTATATCGTGGTGTTGTATAAATGTAAGAGATCTCTATAGGTTCCAGAAGGAATTGTGTTGCTCTCTATTACAACATCCCCCAGTGCCGTTATTAAGTATGCTGAGAACACAACATCGCATATAGAGTTATTTATCCATACATCCGACATTACCGATGTTACAAAGTTTATCCTCGAGCTATATATCCTTAGAGTGCCGAGATTTGTGTAGAAGCCTACTTTCGACATGTTAGAGTACCATATGGTCACATTGGTATTATATGGATACCAACTCCTCGAATCTACAAATAGGCTTGAGATATTTGAGTGATATATCCATATGTATGAATTATTTCCAACAGTGATGTCTTCGGCTGTTGTGGTGTTTATCATGAGACTACTCTCGTTTATTGATGAAAATCCGATGCTACAATTTGTTATGTTTCCCTGAACCCCTAGTAGTCCCAACGTAGATATGTTACAGTCTTCCATATATAGATGGCCACCATTCATATATACGTCGATATGATGGCCCTCGGACATGTTGTAATATGTGGATAACATTGTAAGGTTGGATCCATATGTCGATATCGTGGTGATGTCCCCAAGTGATGGTATCCCCAGTGGAGAGAAGATAGTATCCATTATTGTCAGATCAGAGTTTTCGGCATAGATCCAAGCCACCTGAATACCGCTTCCAACTGTTCCAGAAACATTTACTATTCCACTATATATCGTACCGTTGAAACTGGTGATCGCCCCCCGTTGGATAGTGAAGGATCCATCTGCAACATGTATGGTTCCAACATAGATATCACCATCTATATGACTACTGGTGTTCAGAATCAATATTGAGTCAATGACATAGACCATTTTTAGCGAAACAAGAGACATCGTGGATTGGTAGAGCTCCAAGTATCCACCCCTCATATTGACATAGTAGCAATCACTGATCTGGGAGCTATATAGCTCCACGGTGGAATCGATGATGTGAAACTCAAAATACGAGAATAGAGAGGCATTCATGTATGTGTTGTTGATAAGTAACGCTGAATTCATTACCACGAGTTCCTTCGATAATGTTACTATACCCTGTATCCTAAAGTCACCAACATTATCGGCAATTATGGATACTGCATCAATATTCTGATCAATATAGAACCTCTCAGCATTGAAGACCCTTATGAAATTTGAGGTGTCGTTATATGACTCGTTGATGGTACTACCAAAATCCCTAATGTTGTTGTAGCCCGATTCGGCATACCATCCACTCGCATTTATTATCAATGAACCATTAAAGACTTTGAGGAAACTTAGGGACCCAATGTTGCAGTGGTCGAAATCCACTATCCCTTTAGAATGTACATTTATCGTGCTAATCACGCTTCCCGATATATAGCCTGGAGCCCCAGGATATTTGTTCTCGAAATATGTGATCCCCGAGTCCCATATCTGAATACTCGCCCCACTGTATATATTTATGGAGGACACATTGGAGTTTTCAATATTAACGAACGCATCATCATAAACTAATATATCCTCTATTGACGAATCCACAAGATCCAGTATACTGTTGTCATATAGTTTTATCTCCCCCGCCACTACCTCGATTGGGTATGTTTGGGATATATATACATATGTGTTGTTGTAGGAGGATACATAGAATCCCATCTCACCCCCATAATCCATCCCCAACACATATAGTGATGACAACCCCTCTAGATGTATTGACATGTATGTGGCTATACTACCACCCACGGTTATGGTGGCGGAGCCGTTTGTACATATGTATATGCTTCCATTCCCATAGATATTGTATAGTTCTAGGGATGCATTTCCAGTGATGAATATCTGGAGCATATCGGATATATTGAGATTGTTGATGTGTAGTGACGCATTATCCTTCATATTTACTGCGAGTCTCTCGGCCTCGGAAGCAGTTACACTCACACTACCCTGATCCTTTATCAGTATTCTGCAATCACCAACAAAGTTGGATTCCGATATGGACACAATAGACTCCCTCTCGACCAACACATTCCCAGTGATTGTAGAGCTTACTAGGTCAAGATGATTAGTTGGGCCTCCACTTTTGATCAAATCTCCCTCTCGTATGCTTATTGGTGACTGCTTAATTTCGAATCGGTGTGCTTCCATTGTTGGGTATAGTGCCAGAACAACCAATATGGCGAGCAATATGGGGATACCACTCAACCTCATCCCTTACACCACACAGATTGGCATTCACGGCCGACATTTGGTAGGATAGTAGATAAAGACTTTTTAGTATTTATAAGTAAACAATAATATAACTAGTGTATCGACCTAATGGACTCTAAGCACACCATCATCAAACCTAAGTACCACTTAGACCGGACCAACACAGACAAACATAATGATTGGATTTATCACCAAACATATGATCCCAGTAAAAACGTTAGATGAAAATATTGATTGGAACGACCTAGGGGGTACAGAAGTTTGGGGGAGTGGTGAATTATCAAGGGGTCTGCCGTATGTGGACATTTGTGGACAAACATATACAAACATAACATGGAT
>CAZVPA010000008.1:0-35675 GCA_964628995.1 uncultured Nitrososphaerota archaeon
ATATAATAAAGATGATGTTCATAGGCTTGTTAGTCGGCGGCCATATATTGTTGGAAGGAATGCCTGGGGTCGGAAAAACTTTTCTTGCTCAAAATTTCGCGCATGTCATCGGTGCGTCATTCAAAAGAATACAAATGACACCCGATATGTTGCCAGCCGATATAATTGGCTCATACATCTATGATCAGAAGGAGGGAACGTTCAAGTTCAGAAGGGGGCCTATTTTCGCAAACATTATTCTGGCAGATGAGATCAATCGGGCACCACCAAAGACACAGGCCGCGCTTCTCGAGGCAATGGAGGAGAAAACAGTAACTGTGGAGGGAGTAACATACCCCCTTCCAAGGCCATTCCTTGTTCTCGCAACCCAAAACCCAGTTGAGCTTGAGGGGACATACCCACTTCCAGAAGCACAGCTAAGTAGGTTCATGATATTCCTCCAAGTGGATTACCCCAATGAGGAGGAAGAATTAGAGATATTAAAACTTAAGATGAGGACGGTTAAGAGGGTACTTACATCCCAAGTCACAAGTGCTAGGACGGTCATTGAAATGCAGAAATTTATTCAGACGAAAGTTGAGGTCGAAGACTCTGTGCTCGAATATATCAGGGATATAGTTATGGCCGTAAGGAGGGATTCTAGAGTTCTCTTTGGTTGTTCTCCGAGAGCCTCAATAGCACTATTAATGTGCTCAAGGGCACATGCGGCGATGCATGGTAGAGCCTTTGTGACGCCAGATGATGTCAAGGTTGTTGCACCATATGTCCTTCCCCATAGGATATTCCTTAAACCAGAGGTAGAACTGGGAGGCATAAAACCAACTGACGTGATGGTAGCGGCCCTAGAAAGCGTCCCCCCACCTGAAATATGATCTATTCATGGATGAAAACTCTTCATGTAGACCCCATTAAAATATTTTTCATGAAGTTCTGTGTAATAGTTTAGCATCTTTCGGTACAGCTTTGAATCGTGTTTTCTTATTCGTCTGCTCAATAGTAGTCTCAGGATGTTCCCTTTTGTTATCTCTCGCAGGACAATAGTCGCGAATGTGCCTTTAGAGAGTGAGAATTCAATAATAACAACATTACTCTCCTTTCCCGCGTATATCTTTGGGTTTTCCACGCTGAACGTTGTCTTCCTTAAGCCCCCCCTCGCTATGATTCTGGGAAGAAAGTCTTTTTTAAAGTTCTGCGGGCGTATATCCTCGATTTCAAGGATTTTCTCCATGACTGCTCTAACATTTGGATCCATATGGGTTAATGATGTGGAGTACCCAATAACGGGTATTTTATCTGGCAAAGGGATATCACTTGGATACTCGCTCAGCATGACATTAAATAGAAAGGCTTGGTAGGATTCAAGCGTAATCCTCAAGAAATCTCTTGGTAGGCGTCTAATAGCAATATTTGGAGGGTATTTGCTGAGAAGTCTGAGAATAAGTTTTTCATAGAAAAAGCCTCTCCGTGGTAATAATTTTAACGCATTACCATATAGTCCCTCCTCAATGTATTCTCTGAGTTCTCCCCGTTTCGGAAATAGTGGGTTTGTCTCAATCAAAAAAACTTCGAGACCATCGCGATATTGTCCCTGTACAATCATCTTACCCGCTATATGGGACATGGGTTTCCAGAGGCCAAACCGTTGGTACCCAAAAAAATTAAGCATTTCTTGTCGCAGAATGTGGTCGATTGTTTTGATATCCCCGTCGACATTTCTTAGGGTTATCCTGAAGTGATTTCCCTTGTGTGATCCTATATGTATTCTTCTTAGTTCCCTTATCGGACTATATATCCTTATGTTGGAAGGGAGGGATATTCTTGTAAATTCTTCTGGTGTTACACCAAAAATGCATCCCCTCTGGACAGTTATTGCCTCCTTGTCCTTCAATCCACTCAAAAAGATATATCTGCGGGGAATCTTAAGCCTCCTAGACAAAATCTTCATAGCAGTAAAGGTGTCCATGTTTCTTTTCACAAGCACAAAATGAGTAAAAAGACCCGGGTAGCCACTCGGTTTTAGTGTTGGGTTATCTATTGATAATACATAACCATCCGCTAGTATCTCCTCCACGACGAAATCGTTTGGTGTGTGTAGTTCTGCATAGATATATTTATCCTCGTCAGTAGAGTATCTGTGGATTCCGCAAAGCAAATCAAGTATATTGCTATTCTTCATTTTTTGGAGTCACCAATATCTAAGAAGTGGAAGATCTCCTGATACTTTATCGATAATATCGGAATACCAGGGACCGAGGGCGAGAACGGTAATTGTTCCTGGGGGGAGCTCGGTGAGTCCGGCATCCCTTATAATGACTGCTGGTATATTTAATGTTTTGGCTCTACTGTACCTTCTCATCAGTTCTTTCTCGTCGGGTACCAAAACAACTATTTTTTTCTGGCCAGAACTTAACCATAGATTAGCTATGGCTGGGGCTATTTCTTTCACTAGTCTGAAGCCCTCAACAGCCCCATGGGCAACTTGGACCGCTAGTTTGCCGATGCTAATACCAAACTTTTTAAGATCCCTCCTAACAATTATTACTTGCTTGGGTTCCCGCAAGTTACTCACGTGTCAATAATGCATGAACTAAAACTCAAAAAAATGCTCTTAAGGTCGTACATAAGGTACATGTTGGAGGAGGTCACCCTACTACCGAAGAAGGATTTTGTCTTGGATATTCTAGGGGAAAGAATAACGTTCGTGGCTACCGAGAAAAAAAAGATACCTAGATTCATAGCTAGGATAATTAAGAAGCATGGACTCGGAGAAATCGCTGAGGAAACTGAAAGGAGAAAACTGATAGCGATGTTGCCCCAGCTCTCTAGCTCTGAAGAATCAAGCCCAAGGTTAACGGAGGTTTCTCAATATTTCTTCTGCGAACTACTAGACATAATTGCCGAGCTGGGTGATGAGGAACAAAAAAAGATTATTCCAGAACTCTCGAAAATTATTGGACTCAGAGCCAGAAAGATACTCCATAGGTTATACACAAAAAGAGTGAATGGTCTCGACATTATAGAGCAAGAATACTTCAAATCCCTACTAGACTATTATGACAAATTCTCCAAGATTTTCACCGAAGACCTTGTAGGAACAATAAAAAAACTAAGAAGGGAAATCTTTGGGGTATCCTAACTGAGGGGGAACACGAACAAGTCTTCATAAATCGGGCCTCTTGATGTAAGTGTGCTCTTTTTTACTTTTACTTGTTCGACAAGAAACTCGCCGATTTCGATACTGGAGAGTCTATGGATAACATCCTTTAATTGTGGAGTATATCTCTTCACCCGCGCCAATGTTATGTGGGCATGGAATTTCTTCGTCTCGGCTCGGAAACCTCTTCTTGGAAAATTCTTATAGAGACAACTAGCAATACTTTCGATGGTTTCGGCATTTTTGGTGATACCAACCCAGATGACTCTCGGTCGCTTAGGTGTAGGAAAGGCGCCAACACCACCTATAGTTATAGCAAACTTCGGCACCCCGGTGATGCATTCCTCGACGATTTCCCTTACATATCTAAGAGAGGGCTCAGGTATCTCACCCAAGAAATACAGGGTGATATGGATATTTTCTGGCTCGACAAGTTTTAACGATGCTGATGTCTTGGTGAGTGCTCTCTGTATTTCAGTTAGCTTCGAAACTATGTCTTTTTCATCTATATCAATGGCCACAAACGTTCGGATCATTGGAGCACACCCATCAATAAAAAGTAAGATTGTATTATGTTCACGTGGGTGTAGGCAGATGGGCAGAATACTGGGCATGGTTGCGGTAATACTTATGGTTTTGTTATGTGTCAATGTTGCTGGTGTGGTTCAGATAGGTGGCGATAAACAATTGGGGATCCGTGTGTTTCCACCAACAGAGAATATAACCTTTGGTATCTACATTGGTGGTACACAAGAGGTTCCACGTGACAACTTTAGTATACTAATAGATGAGATAAGAGGCTATGGCTTCAACATAGAAAACATAACAAGTCTCTCGTCCCTAGGTGATCTCAAGGGGGTTGATATTCTTGTATTGTTGACACAAAAGGATCTTTCTGAGTCAGAGAGAAATGTCATTAAGAACTACACCTTAATGGGGGGGAGCATTTTTTGTATTCTGCCGCAAGAGATAACGGACGATGTAAAAGATTTGCTGAGGATCTTTGGTTGGGAGCCCATGGGGATCGTAAGGGACAATGAATCATTCTATGAAAATGATTCGTATGTCATACTCAGTGAGACATGGCCAAACATCTCTGTCATGAGGGGGGTGGAACGAATCTTGGTGATAAATGCAACAGCACTAAATTATACCGGAGAAGTACGTCTCCTCAAGGATTTTGGCCTAAACCAGACCTTCAAGCTGGATAATGAGACGGAGATACCTATTATATATAACAACAAGCTTCTGTGGGGTATGAATACGACATACACCGAACCTGAAAAAGGCAAGAAGATCTATGGTGAAAACATCACTATCGGTTTTGTCCAAGAGTACTGGTTCGGAGGCAGAATTATTGTTATATCCTCAGCATACATATTCGAGAACACATATGTAGTTAAGAGGGATTATGATAACCTAGCATTCTTAGACAACCTAATACTGTGGCTCGGTAATCAGCTATCATATATAGGAATTGAGGTATTAGAAAGATCCCCAGCCGGGGTCAGGATAAATATTGATGAATACAAGACGTTAAATGTGACATTCGCCTTAAGTATAACAAATACTACGCTCGAAGAAAGCGGTAATAACCTCACGGTATTGGTCGGTCTTCAGTGTCTTGGCGAGCTTAGATATGTAAAATCAATAGAGCCGACGAGTCCTAGATATGATGATGAAAAACACATAGCGACATATAGACTGAGAGCAAGCATACCCATCAGTGATATTCTAAACAAATCTATGGTGGTATATTTGAGGATAATCGCATCAAAGCCATTCTATGGGTTCCATTGGAATAAGGCCATAAGAATAGAAGCTGAGAAGCCTCACTATAAACCAATGCCTTTCCATCCAGTATTGTTGTTCATTGCGGCAATTGTTGCGGTTAATACAATATCGATAATACTTGTAACATCCTATGCGTTGAAACGTAAGAAGGAGGCTAGGCTACCAACATAAGGACTTGATTAGTATCAATGAGGAGAAGACTGTATGTTGGGAAAGAATATGAGGCTGATACTGCTAATGTTATTGTTATTAGTGATCTTTCTTCCTGGAACATATATCATAGGCAAGGAGAATGGGCAACAACGCTTCGTGGTGGTGATGGATGTATACCATGATCCCGTTCTTTTGAATTTTTCCAAAGCCTTTGAATACCTGAACGAAAGCATGGGGAGTAGAATAAGTCTCTATAAGTTTAATGAATCACTAAAAGAAACATCCCTTTCGGGAGTTGCTATGTATGTTATCCCGCCATTCAAAGGAAGTTTTGATACAAAGGAGAAGGAAATAATAAAGTCGTATGTAGAAAGAGGCGGTGTGGTTCTAATACTTGGATGTGACTATGTTAAAGGGAGGGATTTCAATCCCGATACAGTATTGATGGATGATGTACTGTCAACATTCGATCTTGAAACAAAGATCAGCTTCCATTATACTGCTGGTTTGGGAAACACAATAATAGATCCGTTTTCGAATGACAGTTACTTACATATCGGTGAGCAGCAATACACAAAATCACTAAAGGAGTTTCTTGGAGGAAAAACATATGATCTTATTCTCGAGTCAGGAGTATTGACAGTGGAGACGGAGAACATAAGTGAAGAAAGATTAATCCTTATGCCGGAGCAGGCATATGCTCTAGCCGGTGATGGAACAGTACTCTATTTTGAAAGTGGGGCTGTAGTATTTGCCATGGAGAAATGTGGGGAGGGATGGGTCATCGTGATGGGATTCTCAGTAAGCGTAAGTGATTTGGTTGAACCAAAATATAACAAGTCATGGATAGACATAGGTGAGAATAAGGATTTCTGGGTGGCATTAATCACAAAGGTACTAACCGAAAAACAAAAACTTGGGGCTGAGGGGGTGATCCATATAAATCCAGACATCCTCTGGGAAGCACCAATAGCCGTTGGAGTAGTTTGTGTTGTAATTGGAGTACTGTTTGCTGGTCGGGCTCCACCAAAAGAGGAGAGGAAAGTGATAAAGATCTCGGAAATTCTGAAAAAAGCTCGCGAGAAGGCAAAGTAGCACTAGTAGTAGTACTCCTCAAGGATTTTCCCATAGATTTTTGCCTTCCCCCCTGTTGGCTCCACCAACAGTTTATTACAACTGGGGCAATAAACACGTGTTGACGCATGGGAAAATGTTACAATCTCGTGGCCACAATTCTCGCACTGCACCCTAATGAAAAAACTGCTTGGGAATCGGGCTATCTTCTTTTCCTTTTCATCCAGTTCCTCTATGATTCTTCTTATCTCCTCTGCCATCTATAACACCCTCAGTACCAAATTTTTCAGCATCTATTAGAGGATCACCTCTTCATCATCGGCTAAAATAAAGATAATATTAGCTGGAATATAAAACCGCAGATTATACGTCACAAAGTTTATTCAGTCTTTCTCTTTATTACGTGTTCTTGTTTTACGTATACCACAGTACTGTCAGGAATATTGTCAAACACAAGTGTGCCAGGCCCAATTACAACTTTTTTTCCGATCAAAACTCCGGGCATCGTGCCAGCATGGATCCCTATTTCTGTGTAGCTTCCAATGATTGTACCGAATTTTGTTAGTCCAGTGTCTATTTTCTTTCCATGCCATTTTGTCTTTATTGTTTTTCTATCTAGGCGTACATTTCCAGTTATGAAACCAGCACCGGTATGAACATTGTTGTCAAAGATTGTGTCTCCTATATACCCAGAGTGTGTCTCTGTATGTATATTGAGCCAGCTCCGTGCTATCTCCATATTTGCTCCAATGATGGATTCCCTCTCAATAGAGGAAGTTCTCACAAGGGAGTTGTTTCCTATAAGTGTATCATTCCCAATATAGCATGGTCCTTTTATTACGGCGTTTTCTAGGATTTTGACATTGTTACCTATATAGCATGGATCCAGAATCTTTGCGGAACTGGATATCTCTGCCTCTTCTCCTATGGTTGTCTTTCTAATTTTTGTCTTAAGTAGTCTTGGTAGGAGTCCCAGAAAGTACCATGGATAAGTGGGGGTATTATAGATCTGCTGGATTTTCCCAAGTATTTTTTCGCTCAGGCCGATATTTTCTTTCCTCACATATAGGAGGTTATCACCCATAATGATTTTCTTATCCATTTTCAATTCGGATGCCTCCATCGAGATGCCGAGATCCGATGCTTTACCGAGTAGGAAGCTGGGGCGAGCGTAACTAGAAACGATATCGATGAATTCATTAGCATTGCTTGCTCTCTCAAAGATCAGGTCTACCTGTGCGTTAACTATCCTCCTTATTTCGGATATCGGGGTTTCACCCAGCAATATAATGACTATTTTGTATACTTGCGATACCCGTAATATGTCATCAATTATATGTCTTATGATGGGCTTCCCTAGAAACTCCATCAATGCTACATGTCTACTATCAAGCGGCCAATATTTTTCCTGTGGTTCAAGCAACAATAGCAGATTTATCTTCGACACCACTTCAGAGCTTGGTTGGGTCAATAATTAATTATATTCTTATTTCCACAAAAGTGATAACATAGTGCGTCTATAAGGATTACCATGGGGAGGAATAAGAAACAAACGCGACTCGATGCTTTCCTGAGAGGAGAGGGATACGTGAGAAAGCTAGGTGTAGATAAGAGCGAGAGTGATCCTCGTATAGTGGGGGCACCAGACAATACTTCTCAGGACATGAATAGGCAAGTATATCTGGATCATCGTGAACAAAAAATTGGTGATGTAGGAGAGTATGTGTCCATATTTCTGAGGAATATTAAGCTGCCAGAAATAATGTCTCCAAAGATGCCTAGATATAGGCTTGATGAGATATCTAGGCATGGTAGAAGAATACTTGTGGTTACTGAAAAACCAAAGGTAGCGGTGGCTTTTGCGAGGGCACTAGGTGGGAAAAACTTTCGGAGGATGAAACATGGGAGAGTTGTGGTTTATTCGCTCAGGTATAGAGATTTCTTTGTCACGATTTTACCATTAAGGGGGCACATAATAGAGTACGACACGAAACACGAATATCGCTCATGGAGTACTGTTGATCCCCTAGAGATAATAAAAAGGCCAGATTCCCTAGTCCAAAAGTACAGATATCCAGCAGTTGCGAGGTTACTGAGGGATCTAGCTAGGAAGCATGATGTACTTTTCATAGCTACGGATGCTGATGAGGAGGGAGAAAATATTGGTTGGGAGGCAATACAGATTGTCCGTAGGGTCAAGAATATGCCAGTGTATCGTCTGTGGTTTCTCTCTACACAACCATCAGAACTTCTATCCGCATTTAGCAATCCGACAAAACCAATATTTTCTTGGGCATTAGCACCGGAGGCACGGAAGATAATAGATGCGTTTAGTGGTTTCTCATCTACACGGGAGCTTACGTCGATAGGAAAGAGGGCAGGGGGATTAATGAAGATATTGATGAGGAATAATATTTTGTCGCTTGGGAGGGTTCAGAGCCCCACGCTATATCTCCTTTACCTAAGGGAGAGATATATAAGGAACTTCAAGCCTAAGCCATATTGGTCACTCGTAGCGATTCTACATATTGGCGGCCATAGGATCGCAGCAGAACACATAAAGTCTCCGTTTCATGTTTTTGAAGAAGCAAACAAAACCTATAGGAAAATAGTGGCGATGAGGAAGGCGGTTGTTGAGAAGGTTGAGCAGGAAAGAAAACGTAGGAGGCCGGAGCCCCCATTAAACACTAATAGGGCCCTAATAATGCTTAACAAGATACTTAAATTACCCTCAAATAGGGCCATGAAGATACTTGAGGATCTCTATCTTGAGGGACTAATAACATACCCAAGAACAGACACGGATAGGTACCCAGACAACTATGATCACTCTAGAAATCTTAAACGTTTAACACAACATCAGACTCTAGGGAGGATTGCCGCTAGGGTACTGTCGCGGGGAGCGAGGCTAAGGAGAAATGGCAGTAAACTGATTGGTGATCATCTACCAATAACTCCTATTGATGTCCCTAAGAAAGGGACAAAACTATCGGATGTACACCTAAGAGTATACGACCTCATAGTAAGGAGGTATCTCGCATTATTCATGGATGACGCAATATTGGAGAAGAATAGGGCGATCATCAGTATAGGTGGTGAGGGATTTGTTCTTAACTTCACTAGAATCGTCCAAGATGGCTTTTTCGAGGTATACCCATATACTCGTCCAGAATCCAAGGATATCCACATCCATGAGGGTCTCAGTATTCCAGTGGAGAGAATACAACTATTGAAGAAAATGACGAAACCACCCAGCAGGCTGAGTGAGGCGGAGCTTCTTAGATACATGGAGAGACTAGGACTGGGAACAAAGGCTACACGTCCAGAACACATACAGAAGTTGATAAGTAGGAAATATGTTGTCAGAAAGAAGGGTCGTCTCTATCTCACCGAGCTTGGATACAAAATCTGTGAGTTCCTAGAAAAAATCTGGCCAGAATTCCTGAGGCCATACTTCAGTGCTTATGTGCTTTCTTTACTTCGCCGAATAATGAATAATGAATTAAGGTTAGAGGAAGCCATAGCAGATGCCAGAAAAAAATTCCTAGAACTATTCCTAAGACTGAGGAGATCACGTACAGAATTCAGAAGGATACTATCAACAATAAGCGACATCAACATCGGGAAGCGGAGGAAATGATGTAGTAATATGAATGAAAAATTGTGTAGTTATATATCAGAAAAATGTTAGGGTGATTGGTGGGTTCTGTGGAGATCAAAATCTCCAATGTGGCGGGAGTATACTTGCTGATAGCATTCTTTTGTTTCTTCTTTGGCTTGTCGTTGTACCAGATAAGATATCTGGCCGGTGTGTTACTGGCAGCTGGACTAGACATTACTATCTATTTCCCCAAGATAATGGGGATAGCTATTTTCGCCCCGTGGCTACTGGTTATTGCGGGAATACTTTTGTTCGCGTTCATATTTTCGTATCTTCGTTTCTCCGTAATTTCTGGTAGGGTTATCCCAGTAATAGAGATAAAGAGGGTTATCCTCAAGGACAAAATATTTCAGGGAGAACTTACTCTCGTCAAACTGATTGTGCATAATCCCACATTATTGGATTTGGATAAGGTGATGATAACAGATTTGGTTCCAGATGCATTTGACATCGTCTTTGGTGAGAACTACATAGAGACAAATCTCCCAGCTGGTTCACGCATAGAATTCTCTTATATACTACGTGCCGCTGCACGGGGTGTCCATGTGGTTGGTCCCGTAAACATTGTGGTCACCGATAGACTCGCGATGTTTCAGGTAGATTTTGAATACCCAGTTTTCTCGGAGATAAGGGTTTTTCCAGCATATGGTGATATCAGAAAGGTCGAAGTAACACAAAAGATGCTTGGTGGCTATCTTCCGGGGGCACATACGATGTTCAAGATTAAGGGATCTGGATATGATTTCCATCAGCTAAGGTTGTATAATCCTGCGGATCCAATCAAACTAATTGACTGGAAAGCATCTGTGAGAATAGGTAAGCTTATGGTTAGAGAGTATCATGGCGAAAAAGTAATAAAACTGTACATAGTGATAGATACGAGCTATACGATGGGGTTTGGTTTCAGAAGATTTACAAAACTTGATTTTGCGGCACGAGCGGGAGCTTTGGTGGCATATCTAGCACAGAGGATGCAAGATTTCTTTGGTGTTATGCTCTTCTCATCTACGGTACACAATTTCCTTAAGGCCGGGAGAGGGAGAGGACATTTTCTACAGGTACTATCAATCTTGGCAGAGGCAGAGCCAGAGGGTGTATCAAACCTTCCTGGGGCGGTCAGATATTTGATTGATAGAGAACCACGAAGCGGGTTCCTTGTGATAATTACGGATTTGGAGGGAGATGTACATATTTTTGAGGAGGGTATCAAGATAGCTCTGGCACATAAGTTACGCCCTACGATAATAGCTCTAATGTCTCCTCTGTTCGAGATCCCACAGGCGGAGTCTCCTTTCGCCACTATGTATAGGGAAGCAGTGTTTGTGGAATATATGAGAAGGTTTAAGCTCATATCGAATAGGATAGCGCGTTTTGGTGTTAGAGTAATACCTACCACACCTAGGAATATGATATCGGCGGTTATTGATGCTTACGCCAAAGCGAAGATGAAGATGATTGGTGCTGTCTAATGAGGGAGATCATTAGATACCTAGAGAAGAGAAGCAGGATAATGCTGATCAGGTATATATTCTTCAAGGTGATACTGGCTTTTTTTACATTCCTGTATTATTGGTATGTCGCGCATTTTGTCAAAGCTGAAGCATGGGATCTTGGGTTTAAAACACTAATACTGCTGAGGGATCTTCTAATAATAGTGCTTGTCGTGTTGGTTTACGCGTTTGTTATGGTGAGTCTCTATATAGTGGGAGTATACTCCGTAGATATAATCTTTAACACAGCGATCCTTTTTGTTGCATCTATACTAAAAGCAGATCCGGAAAGGCTCCATAGTATCCTAGTTGGGGGCATTATATTGGCACCAGCGGATCTCCTAGTAGGAGGGCTAGTAATGTTGTTGATATTTTCTCTAATCCTAGACATAAGCTTTACTGTTAGGGGTAGTATAAGCCATTTCATGTGGTCGGTAGCCATAGCGTTGTTGGCTTTAATAGGACTAGAGGCAGCGGGAGCTACAACAATACGTATATATGAGTGGCCTCCGCATAACCTTGGCGAGATTGTGTTCAATAGTGTAGTCATTCTGGCGGCATTCACCTTCTTCATAATAGAGGTATGCGGGAATCTTGCATATGCATCATCAGTAATAGATGGGTATCGATTAAAATACAACAGAATGAAGCAAATGGTAACGACATTACTTATGGGAAAAACTAGGTCGGCTGAAGGTGGAAGAGAGACATCAGTAGAGGGAGGAGGTATACGCTTAAGCCCACTAGCAGAAATATTATTGCGGGGGTACACTGGGGTCTATGCCCTTGAGGAAACCACGGAGGAGCTTACTGGGAAAATCGTAGGGTTCGTAAGTACAGAGGGGAAGCGTGATAAGAGACTCATTGAGGCTCTTACAGGGGTAAGTGCAGCACCACACTTTGAAAGGATGATCCTCTCGATAATCTTGGGGTTATTCTTCAAGCTTCCACTCTGTGTGATTCTTGTTATATTTACCTTAGTATTGGCACAGATGATTGGGTCGAATTTTAAGGGTGTTGTGGAGGCTGGGTCACCATCATTTATTGTCCTCACATTTGTTCTTGTTGCTGTCATATTCTACTATTTGGGCGTGATTATTTCCCGTAAGCATCGTTGAGTTATTTTTCGTAAAGTCCATTTCTTTTTTGAAAAAGTAAAAGAAAAAAAGAGTATTTCCCGCTAATTACTTCTGGTTATAGATGTATCCATAATAGGACTTAGGGTGAAGGGTTTTGGGTCTTACTGTAAGCATCCCAGAGATTATGCCTGAGGAGGATATAGAGAACGCCTTTGTTGATTTCTTGATGAAATTTGCTACTACCGATGATAGGGGCCGACCCATAAGGCCATACTTTCAACTTCTAGAGGCATTGTTTGAGAAGGATGTATATAGTCTAACAATATCATATCCAGATCTCGTACTGGGGAGCCCAAGAATAGCCAGATTGTTTCTTGAAAAACCGAAATACGTCCTAAAGATATTCAATAGGGCTCTTAGGAGAGCGATAAGGGAGATATATAGGGATGTACCAGAGTACGTACTTAGGAGGTTTCGCGTAAGGATCAAGGATCTTGGTTTTGAGATAAAAATAAGGGATGTTTTTCGTAGCGAGAATATAGAGCGAGCTGTAGGATTCAGAGCGCTTGTTGTTAGGGTATCGCAACCAAAACAATTCCTAAGGAGAGCAATATACATATGTGAAGTATGCGGCAGGGCTTTCCCATTCGAAAGCGATGAACTCTACACAAGGCCGAGGAGCTGTGGTTATCCAGACTGTAGAAACACAAATCCAAACAAGTTCATACTGTCGAAGGATGGGCAAGAATTCGAGGAATACCAAGAACTTATTGTCCAGGAGTTACCAGAGGAGCTCCCAGCAGGCAAATTGCCAGAATCCTGCCAGGTCGTAGTTTACGGGGACCTAGTTGACAAGGTTCGTCCAGGTGACAGGATAAAGATAACTGGAATTGTACACGTGATCCCAGAACGTAAATTGACGGAGGGTCGGAAGCCCCTATTTAGGGTATATGTTGAGGCAATACATATAGAAAAACCTGAGACCGAGGAGGAAGAGATACAGCTAACTGAAGAGGAAATTGAACGCATACGTTCCCTTAAGAATGACCCCAAGCTGGAGGAGAAGGTATACGCCAGTATAGCTCCCTCCATATGCGGTCTGGAGGTGATAAAGAAGGCAATAGCAGCTCAACTATTTGGAGGCGTACACAAATTATATCCAGATGGAACAAGGGTGCGAGGGGACATACACATATTATTGATAGGGGATCCGGGAACAGCGAAATCACAATTACTCAAGTATGTCGCAAGCCTTGCCCCGCGTGCTATCTATACCAGTGGTAAGGGATCGACAGCCGCTGGTCTAACAGCAGCAGTAGTAAGAACAGAGGATGGTTGGGCGTTAGAGGCTGGGGTTCTTGTTCTTTGCGATAAAGGAATAGCATGTATTGATGAGTTCGATAAGATGCGGGAAGAGGACAGGCGGGCTATTCATGAGGCACTAGAACAGCAAACAGTATCCATTGCAAAGGCTGGAATTGTCGCCACACTCAATGCAAGAACTAGTGTTCTTGCTGCTGCTAACCCAAAGTTTGGACGGTACTATACAAGGAGGGGTCTCAAGGATAATATAGATCTTCCTCCAACAATATTGTCTCGTTTTGACCTAATATTTGTACTTAAGGATATCCCAAATGAGGAGCGGGACGCAAAAATTGTGGATCATGTTCTTCAGATGCATGGTAAGATTAGGAGCCCTACTCCCCCTATTCCGCCAGATCTCTTCAAGAAATATGTTCTGTATGCTAGGGAGCATATAAATCCTCGATTAACGGAGAGAGCACTTAAGAAATTAAAGGAGTTTTATCTACAAATGAGGCGTTCCGCAGTAAAATATCAGGAGGATCATCTAGAGATGCATCCGGTTCCTATCACGCTCAGGCATCTGGAGGCCTTGGTTAGGTTAACTGAGGCGCATGCTAGGATGCTTCTTAAGGAGGAGGCGGATGAGTCTGATGCTGAGTTTGCCATACAGCTGATGAATGAGAGTCTTAGGCAAGTAGCCTATGATGTGGAGGCTGAAGTTATGGATGTTGGTGCGATATATACTGGCCAGACATTCACTCAGCGTTCAAGGTATCGATATGTATTGCAACTGATAAGAAGGCTACAGGAAGAATATGAGAATGGGGTTCCAATAAGAGAGATTATTAGAAGATGCGAGGAGGTAGGAATTTCCCGTGAATTCGTGTATGAGGTGATCCGGAAGGAAAAGATGGCCTCGACAATATATGAGCCTGAAGCAGGCAAAATCAAGATAATTGAAGAGTAAGTGCCTCCTCTATTTCTCTTCTTTTTATTTATTCCGACATTACTTATTCTTTATGAGTCTACTATCTTTGGTGGTTTATTTTGTCGGAAGAGGAATCTAGTAAAGAGACTGAAGAGTCTGGAGAGGTAGATATGGAACTTGAGAAAATGGCCGAAGAAGTAATGAAAAAATACTTGGCCATGGCTAGGGTGGATATAAGGGCACGGGAAGAGTCTGGAGGGGTTGAAGAAATAGTAATGGAGCATGTGGAGATCCCCGAGGAGGTTCAGCCGATCCTAGAAGAGGTTCCGGTTGAGAAAATATCACCAGCCGAGATAATGAGAGAGCAAATCAATGAGACAATAACAGAAATGAATGAACTTGTTAAAACTTTTAGGGGAAAATTTAGAGAAGCCGTCAGAAAGCAACTTATAACCATACGTAAAAACATTAGGGATCTGGGAAACATGATCGCTCTGGCTTTTGTCTCAAAAATAGGGATAACTCACCTCCGGCGAAAACTAGAGGCATCATACAAGGATATTGTTGATAGGGAGCTAAAGACTCGTGAACCGCGGATTTTTGAAGCTGCTATAGCCCCTCTTGAGCCATTCTATAAGGAATTGGTATCACGACTAAATGAGCTAACAATGCGCCTTTCAGGTCTAAGAGATGCATACGAAAAATGGCTATTAGAATACACCACAGTGCTTAGGGATTTATCCTCCGCGACCGAGGAAGTAGAGGATGTCGAGGATCTCCTGCGTGAAAACAGAATGCTCAGAGGGAAGATAGATGAACTTATGGATAAGTATGAGCACCTTAGGACAGAAAACGAGGAACTCAACAGGAAGCTCTCTGAGATCGAAAAGAAATATGGGGCGATAATAGAGGAGAAGGAAAAGACAATAAAGGAATTAAGATCCCAGATAGAAGATTTGAGGAAAAAAATTGAGGCCAGTGTGATTCCAGAGGAGAAAAGAAGGGAATATGAGAAGATTCTGGATGAAAACAAGAAGCTTCAGGAGGAACTGGCTAAAAGGGCTGAGGAGATGGTGGTATTGCAGAAGAGATTGAGGGATCTAGAGATCAAGTTAACAGAACTAAAGAGTCTGGAGGAAACAAAGAAACTCTACGAGGCAAAGCTCGCGGAGAAGGATAGGATAATAGCGGAGCTACGTAGTCAGCTTGAGTCCGGCATAGGTTCTGCGGATCTTCTTAAGAAGTACGAAGACGTATATTCAAAGTATGTCCAAGCAACAGAGCACGTAAAAATACTTGAAAAAGAGCTTAATGCCCTAAGAGAGGAAAACGAAAAATTAAAGAAGACAATAGAGGATCTAAGAACACAAATAGCCGAGACAAAGGGGATAGAAGACATAAGGAAAATATATGAGGAGAAGCTTGCCGAGAAGGATAGAATAATAAGTGAGCTTAAGGCAACAATATCTCGCCTCGAAAGCGAGTCGGAGATCGCAAAAAGATACAATGAACTCCGCTCAGAATATATGGCTGTCGTTGAGAAGAATAAACTTCTACAACAAGAATTAGCCAAAAGAGCTAGGGAAACTGAAGAATTAAGGAAGGAGCTCTCTGAGTTGAAGGCAAAACTCGCCGAATATGCTGGTTTCGAGAAAATAAAGCAACTGTATGAAAGCAAGCTCGCAGAGAAGGATAGACAGATAGAGGAATTAAGAAAAAAGATAGCGGAAATGGAAGGAATGATCGCATCGATGGAGGCATTGAGGGAGGAAATATCGTCACTTAGAGAATTCATGGGAAAAACGGAGGAGAAGCCTTCCGCGGAAATATCACTGGAGGAGTATAGGAAATTATTGGAATCCATGAAGGATGAAATAATCAAACTTAGGGAAGAATTACGGACAAAAACGAAGAGACTAGGTGAAGTGGAGGCAACACTAAAGGTATATGAAGACCAAATAAAGATACTTCAATCCCAACTAGCGGAATACAAAAAGGGAGCCGCTGCATCAAGTGTAGAGTTCAGGAGGCTCCAGGAGGAAAACCTCAAACTTAAGGAACAGCTACGGATAGCGACGGAGAGGTATAATGAATTATCTAAGAGACTAGAAACACTAAAGAGAGAACCAGAGGAACTTAGAGCTATACTGTCGGAAACACCCCTGGGTAAGATATATCTGCAGATAAGGGCGTTAAGGAGGGCGTCAATAGATTTACTTGCGAAGGCACTAGGCATGCCGAAGCACTTAGTATTAAGGGAGCTCCAAAACCTTGCTAGGGTCGGAATAATAAAGCTAACAGGGACACAAGTTATATATCAGGGCGAATTATAGGGATGCCCAAGTGATGTTGAAAACTAGTAGTTTTTTGCTTATACTTATAACGACTATAGTGTGCTTAGGAATACCTCTTCATGCAGAGGAATTTCTTGGGGAGTATGTAAGAGGCCAAGATACAATTACCGTAAGCGGAAAGCTTATGATAATCTCAGATGGTGAGGAGATACCACTTAGGGATGAAGAGGTATACCTCTACCTATGTACCAATGGAACCTTTGACCCTAGCACAGCTAGACTCTTGGACAAAGATATAACAGGAGCTGACGGATCTTATAGCTTTAGCATATTTGTTGATGAATCCTTTCCCCTGGGAGAAATATTGTTAGTAGTATATTATCCGGGCTCTATATCGAAGGGTCTGTCCTCGGCGTATATATACTATAGAGCCAAAATCATAAGTCCAGAGATAAGCGAGGGAGAGGAGCGCAGGCAGACAGAAAAGGCGATCCTAATAATAATACTCCTCATTATAATGATGGCTACCAGCGCGGTAATATCCATAAAGAGTGCACTCAAGAGGGCAAGATCGGAAGCGAGTACACCCATGTGGAAGGAAATACTTGGCGAGATGATCGAGAGGGCGAAGAGACGTGACATAAATTTTGTTCTCCTCGTGGGAGAGCTCATAGATAGTCTATGTAGGAAACTAGGGATCATTCCGAAGGTTAGTGCTACACTGTTAGAAAAAGCGATGATGTTGAGTGATGTGTTGGACGAGAAGGCATTTAATGTTCTTCAGAATATCGTAGATATATATGAACTACTTAGCTATGGTGGGCCATACGCACGGACAGTACTCATAAGCACATTTGACTTCGAAGTATGGAAAGTGCTTCTCGACCAACTTATGAAGTCGATTCAAGAAAAAGTTGGGTGATACTTGATGGGGTCATGGGTTGCTAGGCTTGGCAAGTTCATTATGGCGCTTTTTATTGGGCTATTCCTACTATCATTCCTTTTTATGATCCTTACAAATACTGGGTATTCCCCGTCCACACCATACTCAATAACGTCGAAAAGTGATGAAGGACTTTCGGATTTCAAAAAAATTCTTGAGGATAATGGTTTCGAAACAAGACTTATTGTTAGTGATCCGGAATCCGTATTGGATCTAAAGCAACGGGTTGTATACACGATAATTGCACCAACTCTATCGTATGATCAGCCAGCAACACTAACATTACTGACATTACTCCAGAACGGGTCAAGCCTACTGATTGTGGATGACTTCGGGAGGGCTAACACACTACTATGGAACATATGGGATATGATCTCGGCTAGCGGAGTGGGTGAAATGTTAGGTGTACACCTTGGGGTATCAGTAAAGAGCCTGTACATATACTTTAATACCTCAGCTGTTGTATTGGACGCCCAAAACTACTGGAAGAATCCTGCGTATGTCGTAATAAGGAATTTTAATGATTACCATAACATCTTACATGGTGAAGTCTCAGAAATCCTGACAGAATTTCCTGCCGCGATATCCATTAGGCTCACGATAGAGTATGAAAATAAGACAACGAAAACAATCACTACGGCACTCCCCTATAATACGAGCATAAGCTTTATGGTTACTTCAAAATACAGCTGGCTTGAGACGGACATCAACAGTATTATGGATGGCAAAGCTATGCCCGACTCTAATGAGTGGGGCGGAGTACCATTCACGATAGGCGTAATATTTGAATCCATACAGGGCGGGAGAATAGCGATAATAGGTGATCCGGACATATTCACCAATAAAGTTCTTAGGGAGGCTAGGGAGGGAGGATTTGACAACGAAAAGTTTATAGTTCGCCTCTTTGAATGGTTGTCGGAACCCACGGGGTCAAGAATAATTGTTTTTGATGAATCACGGAAAGCAATAACGCCAGATAATCCACTCTTTGGAATCTCATTAACAATGAAGGTAATCACATCATTCGTGAGATACTGGGTCATAGCCCCAATACTCCCAATATTATTCATCTTATTTTTCATCTACTACTTGCCCCGAAGATTCAGGACAAGAATACTGATATTCAAACCATCCGTAAAGAAGGTGGGTACGTCACCATATTATGGCAGGTACCTGTGGTATATGTATAGGGGTGGCTACCGAGAGGCGTTCAGAGTGATCATGGATAATCTAAGAAGGACAATAAAGTTTAGACTTGGAATACCACGAGAAAAATGGGAGGACATAATAGGGGAACTCATGAACAGACGGCCAGATCTAGCACAGGAAATAGAGAGACTCCGAGAACTCGTCGAAATATGGACACTAATCGTAAGGGGTAAAAAAGTCAAGCTGAAGCCCCAAGACTACATAGAGATATTTGATTTCATTAAGAAATTCCAAAGCAAACTCTAGAGTAAGAACTAAGCGATACTGATAAGGCAATCCTCCACGATATCCTTTCTTATCTCTTTACAGCCCTCAAGTTTTCTCTTCAATGTCTTAAGGATATTTCTTACTTTCGTATACTTGGCATTCTCCGATATCTGTGCCACAATATAGTTTGTCTTAACACGGTTACCAATGCTCTCAAAAGTCTCGATAATGATGCGTGAATCATCCGCTAATCTAGCCTCACAAGCATACTTGGCAAGTATCGAGACCTTAGATGAAAATATGCGATCCCTAAGGATCCTACGGATAAGCCTAGAGTTCCTAGAATATACAAATTTTGGAATTGGACCAACAGTATCATCAAACTCAATAATACTGAGCCCCTGAACACCTAGTCTACGTAGCAAGTTCCAGGCAGTTCTATTTAATCGGAGTTTCATCCAATACACCTAAAAAACCAGATGAACTAGCCACATAGCAATATTAAGCATGGAGAATATCTAGATGATCTCCCTAGAAATATCTAGGAATATCCTATAGTATCATGGGGAAGAACCTACGTATTTAAATGATAGATGGATATTAGTATCTGAGGGGGAGAAGACATGGGAAAGAAGGAGACACTGTCTTTCCTCGTGAAGGGTGGAGAGGCTACTCCTGGCCCACCCTTAGGGCCTGCTCTGGGGCAGCATGGTCTACCAGTCGGGAAAGTTGTTGCTGATATAAACAAGAAGACTGCGGAGTTCAGGGGTATGAGGGTGCCCGTAAAAATTATCTTTGACCCAGACACGAGAGAGTATGAGGTCGAGGTGGGTACGCCATATACATCAGCACTCATAATGAAGTATGCGAAGATAGAAAAGGGTTCTGGTAAGCCAGGATCCGAATATGTTGGGAACTTAGACATAAAGGATGTTATCGAGATAGCTAGAATAAAAAAGAAGGATATGATAGCAAAGAATTTCTTGGCGTGTATAAAACAGGTAATAGGGACATGCGTATCTATGGGAATCAAGGTAGAGGGGCTTGACCCCAAAGAGGCGCTCCGAAACTTGGAGAATATACTAAAGGAAAAGGGACTGTTGGATGAGGTACTAAAGGAGCCGGTGTAGATCGGTTTGTTGATGGAGATAGATAGGGAATTCGGAATAGATAGCAAGCTTAGGAAAAAATTGGATAGTGAAAAAAGAAGGCTTGCTGAATTTTTTAGGAGAATAAATCTTGTGGATTCAAAATATATTGAGGCATTTATGCGTGTGCCTAGAGAATATTTTGTTCTTCCAACGTATGTAAAGTATGCATATAGTGATATGCCTCTTCCGATACTGAGGGATGCTACAATATCGGCGATAAGTATGTGTCTACTGATGTGTAAGTATGCTGAATTGGACGTGGGTAAAACAGTTCTGGAGGTCGGAACGGGATCTGGATACAACGCGGCTCTATGTGCCGAAGTAGTAACAGGTGGTAGGAAGGAACCAATTGAACCAAAACCAGTATGTTCGATAGAGATAGATCCCGTACTCTATGAATTCGGTAAGAAAAACCTAGAAAGACTAAACTATCTCACCATAGTGGATGTTAAACTAGGGGATGGCACCCAAGGGTGGCCTGAGGAAAGACTTTTTGATGCAATAATAGTTACGGCTGCGGGTAGGATAGTACCAGAGCCTCTCAAGAGACAACTCAAGATAGGTGGCGTGCTTGTTATGCCTCTTGACCTTGGAGGTTATGATTGGCAAGTACTTGTCAGGGTAAGGAGGGTTTCCGAGGATAAGTTTGTCCAGAGGGATCTCGAAGCCGTTCGTTTCGTCCCCTTAAAGGGAAAGTATGGGATCATAAGATAGCCTTCTACTATTTTTTGTGTGTCAACTTTGCTCCTCCTGAAAGGCAAAACTCTTATTGGGAAATTTTGGTCTAGAGCGAATATCCTTATTTCTGATAGTGGGTTTATTGTCAAGATCTTTAGGTCCGAGAGAGCGAATAGATTCTATATGTCTAAGGTCGACAAAATATACAATGCCCAAGACAAGCTTATTCTCCCAGGGTTAATAGATGTACATGTACATTTTAGGGATCCTGGACAAACACATAAGGAGGATTTTGAGAGCGGATCCAAATGTGCTTTGGCTTCGGGAATTGTGGTCGTCGGTGATATGCCGAATAATGTTCCCCCTATAGATAATGTTGAGTCCTATCTTAGGAAGATTGAGGAGGTATCTAAAAAATCATACGTGGATTTTTTCCTCTATATTATGGTTATAGGAAGGAAAAAATTCTCTGATTTTCTTAGGAGAGGGGTCCAGCCAAGAGCTGTCAAGATATACCTACCAGAAAGAAGAGACTATGATCTCATGAGGCAAAATGATCTCCCAAGAGACCCCATATATGTTTTTCATGCTGAACATCCGGGCTATATCGGAGGGGATGAGCCAACAAACATGGAGGATCTTCTAAAGATAAGACCAGTGAAAGCAGAAGTAGAAGGGATAAGATTTGCCATAAATTTTGCGTCCAGAGGACATAGGGTTCACATAACACATGTATCATCAAAAGCCGGGATAGAAGAGATAATCAATGCGAAGAGAAGAGGACTTAGAATATCGTGCGATGTCACGCCTCATCATCTAATCTTCTATAGGGAGAGGATAGATATGAGATCTCCCCTGTTTAAGGTCTTACCACCTATAAGACATAAACATGACAGGGATTTCCTCATTAGGGCGCTATCCAGTGGGGTCATCGATATAATTGCTAGTGACCATGCACCCCATACCATTGAAGAGAAGACAAACTTTGTTGGGTCTCCCTATGGGATACAGTCCATACAGTACCTCCTACCATTAGTGTTCAGTCTGTGCATGAAGCTACATATAGATTTCAGGAGGATACTGCCTTTACTGTCAAGGAATCCCGCAAGGATATTTGGTATTCATAGGCGTGGATGGATAAAGGTGGGTAACTATGCGGATTTAGTGGTCTTTGATCCCAGACGTAGATGGGTGATAGATCCCGATATGTGCTTCTCTAAGGCAAGAATATCCCCCTACGATTTTATGTTTGTAAGGGGGTATGTCGATGCTACCTTTCTAAGGGGAGAACTTGTCTATGAAAATGGGCTCTTTTTAAAAAGAATAGGAAAACTTATTTGACGTCAGTCTTGGCGTGATACCTATGGTTATAGCGGATGTTCTGGAGAGCTTTCAATTCAAGCTTATCATGGCTTTTATAGCTGGGAGTATAATAGGTCTAGAAAGGCAATTCACGAAGGAGCGTATGGAGGAGAGACATCCGATCGAGGGCCCTGGCGTGAGGTCCTTTGGTTTGATATCACTCCTTGGTGGAGCATCAATAATATTGGAGAGAACTTATGGGGTTAAATATATAGTGGTAATAAGCTTTCTGGCGGTTCTACTAGTTGTGGGGGCATTCCTAGTATATAATATGTTTGTACGGAATACACTAAACTTCACGACAGCCATAGTAGCAATACTTGCATTCATACTGGGGGTGTTTGCTGGTGTAGGTGAATTCTACTGGGCTATTGTGATTAGTGTTTTCATCACAGCGATACTCGCAGTGAAACATAAAGTGATAGCATTACTACAATCACTCGAGTATCGCGAAATCACATCAGCACTAGAAATCGCAATACTGGCACTATTGATACTTCCAATAGTGCCACCAATAATGTTACTTGGTATAGTTAATCTACAGGTATTCCTAATATTCCTGATTTTCGTGCTGTCGGTAGAGTTCATGGGTTATCTGGCTGTCAGACACTTGGGAGAAAAGAGAGGGCTTATAGCATTCGCTTGGCTGGGGGCTCTAGTGCACTCCGAAAGCACAACAATGGAAATAACGAGACTATATAATAAGCTCAAGCCCAAAATCTCTTCTGAGCTTGCCTCCACAGCAATACTACTGGTCGATACGGTATTAATATTGAGGAGTATTCTGTTTCTTATGGTCTTGGCATTGGGGGCACCCGATATAATAGTTCTATTTACCTCGTCAATGATGCCGAGCGTGATTGTAGGATTATCAGTATCATACTTCACATTCAGGAGACAGCCCGTCATAGTATTTGAGAGAAAGAGACTATTAGCGTCACCTTTGTCGTACTCTAGTGCAATAAAGTTCGCATTAGTACTATTCACACTGACCGTGATAATTGTTAAGCTACAAGCTTTTGGGGGTCACATAGTATTATTGGCTACTTTCATCGGAGGGTTTGTAAGTGTTGCTGGCGTCGAATTGGCGATAGCTTCGATGTTAATGATGAACAGAATAGATTTGGTGAACGCATTACTGTTATTGAATGTTGCTATATGTGCTGGACTGAGCAACAAACTCTTCTATGTGAAGGTGGCTGGGGGAGATAAATGGCTTTTTCTTAGGGTGCTTATGTTTACTATAGTATTGACTGTTCTGATAATAGTATCATACCTAGTTATCCTTATATTTTTCCCATTTCTCTAAATTCGTAGGCACTTAAGTTATTTTTCGCCCATGGTGGAGGCTATGAGAATAAGGCATAAGTACATCGGGAAGATAATAAAGGAGGTATCATCAAAGTACAATTATTCACGAGCGATTGTTGCCAGACTGGCCTTTTGGTACTCCTTTCCTCGTGCCCTCTCAATAATAAAGGCTTTGAGGCGGCCACCAAAGGAGGTAGTGATTAGGGTGAACATGTTGAGGAGTAATCCTCGGTATGTGTTTGAGGAGCTTAGGGCGGCTGGACTAACACCAAGCTATTCAAAATTATTCAGAGAAGTAATAACGATTCCCGTCGAGGGACCATTTGAGCTTGAGGAGGTGGATAAAAAGATTGTGGTAAAGGATCAAGCAGCAGAAGAACTAATGATGGGCGCCCCCAGACTCTATGATCCTGGGTTATTGGAGGTTGGGGAAGGGATAAAGCCGGGGGATAAGGTGGCGATAGTTACGCGTTTCGGCATGCAGATAGCTGTAGGCATAAGCCATATAGCCACTGGAGAAAAACCATCTGGTCTTGTGGCAGAGATAACAAAAAGCCTATATTTTAAGCCTAATCTCAAGGCTCTAAAGGTGTTCATAAGGGGGTTTGCTTATGAGGCCGATATGGCCAGTACACAGGCTCTTGTATTATGGAATCCACAACAAGATAGTAAGATATTGATGGTATCTCCCCGCCTACCAGATCTCGTCTGGACAATTTCTCAAGTTAAGGGTAGAGCAGACATTGTTGTGGTTTCCAAAAGTAGTCTAGAGGAGGATAAACTCAAAAGGGGGCTAATATCGATGAAAATGGAGGATATTGTTGACAGAATAAGGTGGATCTCGGGGGAGCTTAAGAAACTGAGTGTGTCGGCCGATTATTTTGATTACATATATATACACCCGAGGAGCACAAAAACCGGGATACGGCCAAGACTAACGGCTTTTCTTAAGGAAAGGGATTTTATTCGGTGTGCTAGGGATGCATGGTTTCTCATTGTTAAATTCTCGGAGGGTCTTAGGTCTGGTGGTAAATTGTTATATTTGACGGAATCGCTTGATTCATTAGAGGGCGAATATATAATGGAGCAGATGATCACTAAGTTGAAGCTCAAGCCTACAAAACTACCGATAAGATTCGGGTCTCGTGGGAATCCTGGATTTAAGGGGTCAGAATATGCACTAAGAGTATTTCCAGACATCCACGACGATATTGGGATGTTTGCCTGTGTGATGACAAAGGGGTAATTAACGGGCTCTACACAACCTTTATTTCATCAGCTATCTCTTCTAGGGCTGATGGTGCGGATATTGGTGCGATAACGATGAGCTTTTTTTTGCGCTTTTTTATCTCGACGAAGGCGGGTAATAGCGTGGTTTTTCTCGTACATGCGATAAGTATGTCAGCATCCTCCCTGTAGGCCATCTCTACGAGATCAAGGGACATTGTTATTTCATTTGGTCCTATGGTTACTCTAATATCAAAACCTTTTCTCCCAAGGTCACTACTCATCGTGCTTATCAAAGTAAGGTCTTTCTCCTCCGCATATAAGCAGGAATAGATTATGTCGCCATAAGTACTCGCAACATCATATATTTTAAGGATTGTTTGGAGATCTCTGGCACTTTCAAGATCAACAAACAATGCTACTTTTTTCTTTTTTGACTTTCTGGAGACCCGCACACTAATTTTAATGCACCCATTCTATTTCATCAAAAACCAGAAAAATTCTTAAAAATTGGTTGCGGTAGAAACTTTACGTGCGAATATGATGAAAGCTGAAAAAACATATGATTTTAGGAGTGGTCTTATCGCGGTACGTACTGGTTGGAGTTCTCTATAAAAATGATCCACAATCTTGATATCAAAAAAACCAAATTTATTGAGCTCACCCAGTAATTTTTCTATTTGGTTATATGTCGGGACATACGCTATAAACATACCGCCTGGGACTAGAGCATCATGAGCAGTCCAGACAACAGTCCATGGTTCTGGAATATCAACAAAGACAGCATCGACGTCCTTTTCATCAACACCATCCTTAGCTGGATCCTTAACCTTTATCTCATATATCCTTGGTATGTTGAGTTCTTGAAGATTACGTAATGCTATATTAGCACGTTCCTCAAGCCGTTCGTAGGAATAAACAAAACCATTTGGTTTGACGATCTCGCATAGGAAAGCGGTGAACGCCCCACTACCAGTCCCGATTTCAATAACTTTACTCCCAGGTCCTATGTTTGAAAAACTTATTATTAGGCCCCAATCACGAGGTCTAACTATCTGTGTGGTGTACCTAAAGAGTCTGCTGTGCTCTATCTTTTCATGAAGCAGTGCTCTAAAGACTATAAATTCCTCTCCTAGGTGGCTCCTTATTACGCTTCCGGGGGGTTTTCCGATTATATCGTTGGCTGAAATAGTCCCCCAATGTGTATGTATTTTTTCGCCAGGTTGGACACGAAAGCATATCTTCTTATGCTTTTTTCGGTGAATAGCTATCACGATGTCTCCCGCTTTAATCTGACTCATTTCCCCTCTCCAATAAAAATATTCTGGATTCTTTCTAGTAATTCATCTAGACCAATCCTATACTTGGCGCTGATATATAGTGGTTCTATTCCTTCGTCCTTTAGGAATTTGATTATCTTCTCCATTATTGGTTGGTCCTTTACGTCTATCTTGTTTATCGCAACAATAATCTCTCGCCCCTTGAAGAACGATACGACTTCCCTATATATATTGATCTGTTCCCTATAGTTAAGTGTGTGTTCTATACTGCAGTCAAACAGGAAGATTATACAATCAGCGATGGTTCTTATAGCCTCCAACGCTAGTAGTTCCTCTTTCTTTCTCTCGGAGATGGGCCTATCGAACAGTCCTGGGGAGTCGACGATCTGGATAGCCTCCATGGATGGTGTTTCGAATTTTATATGTCCGAAAACAAGGTTCTTTGTTGTGAATGGGTACTCTGCGATTTCAACTTTTGCGTTTGATAATGCGGCGACTAGGCTGCTCTTACCACTATTTGGTGGGCCGCAAACAACAATTGTTTTGAGATCTGGGTTATAGTCTGGAAGTTTTCCTAGGATCCTAATAAGCTCATTGACCCTGTGGAAGGCGTCCTTTACTTCATGTATGAATGATACTAGTCTTGATAGGTATTGTTTCCATAGTGTCCTAATGTGCTTTATTGTTTCTCTCTCTGGTACGTATTTTGTTTGTTTAACAGACCGAATGTATTGCTTATATCTAGTGGATAGTTTTTCGATTACTCTTACCGAGCCACTAATTCTTCCCAACTGTTTCTTGAAACTATCAACACTATAATAGATATTCACTATGGCGCGGTAGAATTCGTGAATAGAATACATATCTGGTATGCTCTCTACGAGATGCGAGAACCGGGTGACCAAAATACTTTTTATGGTCTCAATTCTGTTGAGGATTAGGATTTTGTATCGAACGTGGCGGGGTTTTTTTATTCGGGGTATCGAGAGTGAGCGAGCTTTCTTTATTGCTCGATCAAGTTCGTTAATCGGATCTATCAGTGGGATTCCCCTAAATGGGTTTCCACGTTTTTGTGTCTTTCTCATCCCTTCCCCTTTATAAATCTTTTTATTTCTTAAGGTCTAGACATATTTTGATGAGCATTTTTTGAGGTATTTATCATGAGTGATGAGTTCATCCCTAGAGCAATATCTAGAGTTAGGGTTGCCCTTTATGGGCCCAGTGGTGTCGGTAAGACATTATTCAGGAATATGCTCCTCAGGAAGGACTCTTCTCCCCCAGAACCAAGCGAAAAGAGTGTCGTGGAGGAAATATTGAGGGAATATAAACGTCCAACAGAATATGGGGTTGCGGTCAGCGTAGAGAAATATAAGTTGACCCTAGTGGATGTTCCTGGAAGGCCAGAATTGAAGGATGAAAGGAATCGTGCTCTTTCAAAAATTGTTGGATGGATATTCATGTATGATGCTACTGATCCAAAATCTCCAGAAAAACTATTAGAAATGATAAAGAATGAATTAGAGCCAGCACGGAAATTGAAGAGCGCCATAGCAGTAATGGTCGTGGGAACAAAGAAGGATCTGGGAGTTAACGAGGAGGCGTTAAGAAAAGGTGAAGAGGTAGCAAACCATCTAGCAAAACACACAACACTTCTATATGGCTACACGCCCCCTCACATAACAATATCGTGTCTAGACCCAAAGGAGGTAGCACTATCATTCATATGTTTGGAGGCGATAAACTTTGAGCTACGGCCTCCAGAAAAACTAATAGAAAAAATAAAGGCTCACAAACCTGAGGTGGTAGCTCCTCCAAAGCCCCCTCCTCCCAAACCCTCAGAGGTTCCAAAGGTTCCTTCGGCACCAGTAGAGGAGAAAAAAGTTGAGGTAAGCACCGAGGCAAAAATGGAAACAATAGAAATTCCAGAGGTTCCAAAACCTCCAGAAGAACGACCAATGGAGGGTATAGCAGAAGAGATAATACAGGAGGAACAGGTAATGGAGGACCTAGGGGGGGTTGGTATGCCTGTTGAGAAACTTCCTGAAATACCGAGTCCCAAAGAGGTTCTAGAAGAAATAGAGAAACCAGCTAAAGAGATCCCCCCTGAGGTACCGGCCCCACCTGAAAAGGCAATAGTCGTTGAAAAACCAGCAGAGATTATTGAAAAGCCACCAGAAAGGCCTCCCCAGCCTCCTCCCCCTAAGGTGGAGTGGATAACAGACCCCGAAGATAAGATGTGGTCTATGGCTAGGAAAATGCGGGATCGAATAGAATGGGTGGATAGGTGTTATATTATCAGGCCAGAACAAAATAAGGTCCATGTGGCGCATGATGGAGAGAGGGGCCTCCCCCAAGACACAAAGAAAACATTGGATGCGGTCTCGAGGGCTGTTCTGGTATTTGGTAGAATTCTGAACCCAAGGGCGATCATCATTGTTGGGGAGGACAAGAACATGGGTATAGTGTGTGGAAGAAGCATCATGGTATTCGAAACAAGCAGACGTGATATACTTCCCAATATATTCAGTATATTTGCCTCTCTAAGACAGAAAGAAGGAGCGAAGATAAGCATCCAGATTCCTAAGAAAGAACTGAAGATCAAATTAGCTGACGAACAAAGACTCTGGAAAATCGCGAGAAGAATAAAGCTATCAGTAGCAAATATCGTGAATTGCTACATGGTTATAAAGGAGGACGGTAGTCTTTCCGTTGCTCATGATGGGGATAGATTCATAGCAAGAGCTCAGGAAGAACTAATATCAGACATAATCCATGGAACAGAAATACTTGATGAAGTAATAAGAGTAAAGGGCATAATAATCTTCGGAGAAGAAAGCCTAGCAATCCTAAAGAAAAAGGGCTACATCATAATGAAACTGGAGGGCACACCACCAATAGAGATCCTCCAGATATTATCAGCTGCAACATAAAACATCAAAAAATTCCACAATCAAGTATCCAACAATATTTTATTAGTTAGGGGTATTCTTTTACTCTAGGTATTATGGTGTTAGGGTTGTCAGTGCGGCAAGTAGTTATGGATCTAGACCTTAGTGTCGTCCCAACAATACCATTCTGGAGGCCCGATAGTGTGGAGATTCTGAGGGATAGGGATGCTATCGTCAGGTTTAATAGGTACTGGAGGATACTCGTGGGGAAGGCAATAGCGAAGTATCTCATATGCAAGAAGATAGAGGTCGAAAAATATGACCCAACAGATGAGGACGAAATGTGGGTCATCCATGATAATGCGATGGAGAGACTTAAGGAACTCCTAAGCGAGAAGACTGACGAGGAAATAGAGAAATGGTACAGGAGCCAACCAAAAAAGGAAAATAACCTACTAAAGCTAAAGAGGGATCTTGCATGGAAAATACTCGAGAACTGCAGATTCTGCGAGAGGAAATGCGGCGTAAACAGAGTAGACGGGCAAAAAGGAGTATGTAAACTGGGTAAGGAGGCAAGAATATCATCCATATTCATACATGTGGGCGAAGAACCAGAACTTGTTCCAAGCTATACAATATTCTTCTCCAGATGCAACTTCATGTGTGTATACTGCCAGAACTGGGACATATCACAGCGGACAACAGGGGTAATAATGTCACCGATAGAGGTAGCACTCGCGATAGAGGAGCACTGGAACAACCACCAGATAAGGAATGTGAACTGGGTTGGTGGAGACCCAACACCAAACATACACTTCATACTCGACGTACTTATAAACCTAGAAGCATCAGTACCCCAAGTATGGAACTCAAACTTCTATAACAGCATAGAGGCACTAAAAATACTCGACGGAATAATAGATCTCTGGCTACCAGACTTCAAATATGGGAATAACGAATGCGCACTCCGCCTATCAAAAGTACCCAAATACTTCGATGTCGTGACAAGAAACTTCAAAATAGTCAATAACAATGGAGACGAAATCCTGATACGCCATCTAGTCCTACCAAACCATCTGGAGTGCTGTACAAGACCAATATTGAGATGGATCAAAGAAAACATGGACCTATCACACGTAAGAGTAAACGTCATGGCACAATACAGACCAGAATACCAAGCACACAAATATCCAGACATATCAAGAAGACTCCGCAGAGAGGAATTCTTGGAAGCCATAACCTATGCTAAACAACTCGGAATACCACTAACAACATAGGAACCCACCGAACGCCCTCATAATCCACAACTCGGGGGTCAATCACAGTAAGTTTTATAAACCCAAAAAGATATAATATTTTCTGAGTGGATTGGTGCTCCCGTAGCGCAGCCAGGATAGCGCGGGGGCCTCCTAAGCCCTGTGTCGCGGGTTCGAGTCCCGCCGGGAGCACCATTTCTGTATAACCCTAATGTGTAATGATGATAGGATGTACCACTGATCAGTGATGACTTGGTCCTTCTCTGAGTTCATACTCCTCAGTTCTTTGTAGGAAATCTTCAGGGATACATTCATGTGGTATTTAGTCTATACGATTCCCTTTTCGAATTGTTCTAGGAGTTCTGGTGCTTTGTCTGCGTCTGGTACTTTCTCATTTCTTAGCATTCTTTCTAATATCTCTCTTGCTCCTCTCTGGTTTAGTGGTTGGTTGTTGTTTCCGCAGTGGTATGAGAATACACATTTATTTAGGGTCTCCTTCCGGCGGCATATCTGGCTGTCTAGTAGTTCGTAGGACTTTTTTATTGCCTCTTCGAATCTCTCATATAGTAGTGATGATACGCCGTTTCCCCCAGGTAGGGCCTCATGGATCACTATTAGTCCAGAGGTCCCATAGGATATCCCGCCAAGATCATACTCTGAACCCCCAGATATTCTGTATGTTCCTTCTATTAAGATGTGCTCTGTCGCGTGGTACGCTCCGGCGATGTTATCCTCATCCTCATTCACGTATGTTGGTGCCTTGAAGAACAGGCCATAGGTTGGATATTCATACTCTATTGGTGGGTTTATTGTGCGTTGTATCAGTGGTTTTCGTTCTCCCTCTCTAAACATCATGTACCCCCACACAGATATTCTCATTCTTAGTGGACCATGGAATACTATTGTCCCGCATGTCTCTTTTCTTTCTAGTTCTCCTATTGGGATAGCACTATAGCTGTAGAGTGGTTTTGTATATATGTCGTGGTAATCGGTTGGTGCTATATCAACGGTGGCTTCTCTTCTCTGTAGGTCTAGCTTCCTTACGATATATTTTGTTCCCCTGTTTAGGTATATTGCTCCTGGATACAGTTCCTTAAGTGCCAGAAGTATTTCTCTCTCATCTATCTTTTTATCTCTATAGAATACTGCTATCTGGATATCGATACCGCGGATGTTCCTACTGAAATATTTATGGAATACTATGCCATTGGCGATCCATCCATCTTTGGTTCTGAAGAGTGCTCTCTCTTTTTCGAGATCCTTAACTATGTCTGTGGGTATGCCATATTTGTCTATTTCATCTTTCTTTAGTGTTTTCTCGTATGCCATGAGGTATATATGCTTCTTCGCTATGAATGGGTTTCTGGGCTCCAGATATCTTCCAGATAGATCTTTGAAGTACTCGTGGGGGTTCATGGCATAGTAGTCAGATATAGGGTCGTCGGATCTGAGGATAAGTATTGCGGACCCGGGTTTTTCTCTTCTGCCAGCCCTACCACTCCGTTGTATGAATCTGTCAACTGGTGTAAGTACGGAGATCACCGAGGAAACATTCCCGATATCTATACCTAGCTCCAATGTTGGAGTGCTTAGGATACCCAATAATTTATCCTTCTTAAATTTTTGCTCTATGGCTATACGTACATTTGGGGGGATTCCGGCCCGGTGTATGCTTATTTTTTCGTACAATGATACTTTTCTAGTTCTCTTAATAACATTATATGCGAGCTCTGCGGAGGATCTAGTATTAAAAAATGCTAGGGTCTTTATATGGTTATTCACGAGCTCCATAAGCATCCTAGCTATTGCTCTGAACGGGGGTTCATATGAATAGACAAATAGGACGCCCAGTGAGCTTCTACGCCCCTGCCCTATGACGACCCTTATTTTTCTTCCAATGAGTAGTTCCCCAAATTCCCTAGGGTTCGCTATGGTGGCTGATGACAGGACAAACTGTAATTTCCCCATCCTATTCTCAATCATCCTTGTGAGTCTCTTAAGGATATAGTGTACATGTGTGCCGAACGCACCATAGTATGTATGTGTCTCGTCAATAATAAGCATCCTAGCGGAGAGGAATAGTCTTACAATTCTACCATTCCTTTGCCTATGTCTAGGAAGCCAGAAATGTATCATGTCGAAATTCGTTATTAGGATCTCTGGGGGGTTATCCAAAATTTTTCTCCTCTCCTTCCATGGTGTATCTCCATCCAGAACCGCTACCCTAAGATTAAGTGGTTCGGCATAATACCTAAATTTCGAGAATTGATCTCTCGCCAATGCCTTTGTCGGATATATCGCGAGGATAGATGGTTTTGTGTCCCGATGTATACTTGCTATCTGGAGTGCGGGTAATAGAAAGGCCTCTGTTTTCCCCATCGCTGTCTGTGCCACAATTATTATGTCTTCCCCAGAGAGTATTCTCCCTATAGCCTCTTCCTGAAACTTGTAGAGTCGCTCTATACCTCTCTTGTGGAGAAGCATTACAAGTTTTTGTGCGAGTTTAGCGTCAAAGCCAAGTCTTATGAGCTCATCGGCGGAGACATAACATCCATACTCTGGTGGGTCCCTATGTAAATAGGAGAAATAGACAGGTATAAATGCCCCCTCAGTCTGTTTGGAGAGTTCAAAGATATATCTGACTCCTCGAGGGGCATCGGAAGGAATCGAGTCAAGAGGCCTTATTGTTACCTGTTTTTCCTCAGATATATCCTTTTTTTCTTTCTTTTTCTCGAGAATGAATTCTTGGTAGAAACCACAGTTTGGGCAATATAGTAGTACTCTGTACTTTTTATCGTCAAGTCTTCTTACCTCTACATTGACTGTAGAATTGCAAGTGGGGCAGCGCATTCTGCGCCACCACATAGTAGCTTATCGCAATATGTCCCTCAGGAACAATATCATTTTTCGTGCTGATTTACCTCTATGGCTTACTAAATTTTTTTCGTCTGTGCTCATTTCAGCGAATGTTCTATTATCATTCTCTGGTATGAATATTGGATCAAAACCAAATCCAGACGCACCACGTTTCTCCCCAGCTATGACCCCCCGGATGCGTCCCAAAAAAAGCTTTATGATGCCCCCATAGTGGAGGGCTATAACACTCTGGAACTCAGCGGATCTATCCTGGACTCCGTGCATTAGTTTTAGTATTCCATCACATCCAATGGTTTTGTATACATAGCTAGAATATGGTCCTGGGAATCCTCCTAACGCATCTATGAATAGTCCGGCCTCCTCAATAATAAATGGTTCATCAAAGCTCTGTAGAGCGTTCTCTGCTGCAAATAGGACTATCTTTTTTAGGTCATCGGATTGTATCTCAAGCTTTTGTACATTACTTGCTACCTCAAACTCAATCCAAGGGGCTTCCAACTCTAGTATCCTCCGTATTTCGTGGTATTTATGTTTGTTGCTTGTTATAAAATAGAGTTTTAGTTTCCTCATTTCTGGAGACCTACAGTGAGATCTCTAGTCTTTTTATCTCATCATCATCCGGATTTATCTCCTTTGCTTTTTTCAGCTCCCTTCTCGCATTTTCCTTATTCCCCATTTCTAGGTAGATCTCCGCCTTATATACTAGGATCTCATAGTCGCTATAGTCATCATTTCTCAGCTGTATTTCAAATGCCCTATCTAAGCATTCTAGGGCCTCTTTATATTTCTTTAATGATCTCAGGATCCTGGCCTTGAGTATCCATGCTTCGTAGAAGTCAGAATCGTACTCCGTAGCCTTGTTTACCGCCCAAAGGGCTTCATGAACGGATTTTTCTCTGTAGGATATTAGGGCATATAAGAAGTATGCCTTTGGGGATGGTGACCGCTCGATTATTCTCTTTACAATGCTTCTTGCGTGATCTAATTTCCCCTCAAAGAACAGCCTATAGGCGGTCTCAATACTCACTTATGACCCCAAGTTTTTAATGGAATAATAGTTTAGAAAAAGGAGAGGAATTATTGGGATGTATCATGTCACGAAGGGTAATGTCTCTGGCGGCTGTGGCCCTACTATGTGTTATGATGATACATATGATCCCTATGTATGCTAAGAGTGTCGTTGTGGAGGCATCAGGCCTGAAGGATGAATATCGTAAGGGCGAGACCTTAACATTATATGTCTCCGTGCTCAATAATAAGACTGGCGGCACACTGACTGTGGAAAAACTAAACATAAGTATCTGGCGTATCGAAAAGAGATACACACGATGGAGAAATGTGGAGAGGGTATACAA
Source organism: uncultured Nitrososphaerota archaeon (assembly GCA_964628995.1). Taxonomy (GTDB): domain Archaea; phylum Asgardarchaeota; class Njordarchaeia; order Njordarchaeales; family Panguiarchaeaceae; genus Panguiarchaeum. Next base: position 34,677 of record CAZVPA010000008.1, read on the forward strand.
CAGATCAAGGGAGATTGATGAAACAATAGAAAAGGGGCAGGTACTTTCAATTAGGATACAAATACTTCTCGACTTTACACCTGCTCGATACAACCTAACTGTAGCGGTGTATACTGATGAGAGCGCCGATCCCGTGTATGCCGTCAAGGGATACTTGTTCTGGGTAAAATCCGCTGTGGAGATCCCCCCAATAGTATGGGCGATAGTGGCGGACGTGATATTTATATTGGTAGCATTGATAATCTATAGAAAGCTAAGATAAAGCACTAGTAGTCTGGTACAGCTTAATGAATGGGGTATCATTCTTTGGGGTCAAAGTCACAAGATCAAAAACCCTGCCCCCAAAATACACTTTCGCTATACAGACTGTCCTCTCTGATTGGTATGTGGAGACTGGACGAGTGGTGGAAATACCAACAGAGATTACCGTAACATTGCGAAACCCACTACGTAAAAACATGACAGATCTATCAGTTAGGGTTCTCGGCATGAGAGAAGACTACCACCAGAAAATCCTCAAGGTGGAGTCAACACACGAGGGAGATGCAAGAAAGGATCAATATGGAAACATATATCATGTATTCACAATCCCATTGTTAAGGAAGAGAAGCAACATTATCCTCAAGATTAAATATACTATAGCTACGCATCCATACAGCATGAATAGGGGAGTCTTTGTGGATATCGGGTCCGTGAAGAAGTGTTTCCTAAAACTCCAGCCCTACCAGAAACATACATCGCAAAAAATTAGGGAAATAGCAGATTTGTTAGCGTCTCAAGATATTATTGGTACCATAGGGAACGTGGTGTTATGGGTTCTCAAGAATATAAAATACGAGAAGACATATCGCAGATATAGTGTCACCGATACGCTATCGAGGAGGAAGGGTTCATGTCTGAGTGTAGCAGATCTGCTTGTTGCGATCCTTAGATCTCTAGGTATTCCTGCCACTGTTGTTAGGGGTCTTTACATGGATAGACTACATGCTTGGGTTGAGG
>CAZVPA010000009.1:0-34120 GCA_964628995.1 uncultured Nitrososphaerota archaeon
TTCCCTAACTAGGCCCTACAAAGCCTACACTATCATCCAGTCAGTGGACGGTCTCTCTAAAAAACATACTAAAACTTCAGAATCCTCTGAATTGATTTCTCGTCTATGATTCCCTTAATGAGGTCTCGGTTTCTCTCTATGACTATCCTTATTAGGGTTCTCAAAGCCTCTCGTATGAACTCTGACCGTGAACTATACAGGCCAGCATCAACCAGCATGTCAATAATTTCGATAAGCTTGCGTGGAACTTTTGCCGTCAAAACTCTCATACCATCTTGATACAACCCGATCCCCTCCTGTTGCCAAAAAAAGGAGACCGTTTTACTATGGAAATACTGATTTATAAATCTCGGATCATTTAAAAGCGCCTCACATGATCCATATAAATAATGTGAAGTTACAGGTAAGATGGAGAAATATGATGTTTGTTTATGTAGTTTTTCTTGATGGTCGTTTCGTAAATTTAGCGAGGATAGAGATAGAGTCCCTATTTGAAGCATATGAACTTAAACCAAGAATTAGGAATAATGGTGACAGATGTCTTGTAGTGGAAAGTGATGCCCCTCTCGATGCTGTTTTCTTGCGATCAGCACTTATTGTTGAGGCCGAAAAAGTATTAGGTGAGGATCCTCATGATATATGTTGGTTGTCCGTTTTTAATTCTGGACAATCCACTAATAGTGTACCCCTCACATATAGGGTTGAAATGATAGATGGTGTGAGGGATCGAGAATTCATTGATGAGGTGTATAGATCAATAACAATGGAGTTACCTGATGTGCTTGTATCACTCGAGAACCCACAGGTAACCCTGATAATTCGTAATATTGATGGGAGAAGAGTTATTACTAAAAAAATAGCTACTGGAAGGGAGTATGCCAAAAAAAGACAACCCATGTTCAGACATTTCGCTCCACCAGCATCTATGGACAGCATCATATCTAGGACACTTGTCAATCTAGCTGGACTTCGTACGGGTGATATTTTCCTAGATCCATTCTGCGGTACTGGATCACTGGTTATTGAGGCAGCAGCGATGGGGTTTAGAGCGATAGGATCAGATATAAATCCATCGTTCGTAGAGGCAGCGAAGATGCTTTCCGAACTATATGGTTTTATTGCGGATTTTAGGGTAGCTGATGCTAGGAGCCTTCCATTTGATGATGAGAGTGTCGACGGTATTGCTACCGACCCGCCATACGGAATAAGCTCCCCAACGTATGGAGAAAAAGTAGACATCCTCTATGATAGATTCATTAATGAGGCCTACAGGATACTTAGACATGGTGGAAGACTGGTTGTTTGTTATACTCCGAAGATAAATGTCGTGGATATGGCGGAGAGTTTGGGATTCAGAATTGTTCATACTATGGGTATGTATGTCCACTCAGGATTAACCAGGATGATCACGGTGCTCGAGACATAGTAGTTTGCGGATTCTCTTAGTAATCCCTATAAGGCTGTGGGCCTCCCGACCACTCAGGAATGCCCTACCAATCATATTTGAGATTATCCTCTTGTATATGTTACGTTTTGCTTCTGGGAAGTCGGGATATATGGTGTCTATGAGTTCAGAAAAATTTTTTGTGAGGATTTCTTTCTCTAATTTTGTTGCGGGCCTATACGGGAGCTCTCTGAATGTCTGGATCGAATGGGCTAATTCATAGGCAACTATAGCAACCGCATGGGATAGATTTAGGGTTGGATACTCCTCACTTGTTGGAATCGTCAATACCATGTCGCATTTTTGTAGATCCTCATTTCTCAACCCTCTCTCCTCGTTTCCAAAAAGTATAGCTATTCTCGAACCAGTTGGTATTAGAATATTTCTTAACACATTTATCGGGACGGCAATCCGTAGTGGGTTCTTCTCTGATCCAACACGGGCGGTTGTACCAATAAGATAGGATATGTTAAGATCATCAACAAATTCCCCAATGCTCTCATAACTGGATATATTCTTCACTATGTCCTTCGCATGCATAGCCATGTAGATAGATTCATCTGTTATATGGCAGAGAGGCCTAATCAGAATAAGATTTTTGAAGCCAAAATTTTTTATTGCTCGAGCCGCCATACCGATATTTCCAGGATATTTAGTTTCGACAAGAACAAAATATATTTGGTGTTTTTGCAAGGATATCCCCAAAGAATAATAGGGTAGTGGCGATTATAAGTGGGGAGCAATCCACTTTTGACATATCTATATAGGAGACTTGGCATTGTCTATGAGATACCAGATATGTACATTACGGTTCTGCGGCTACTCTTGGAAATACCAAGGGGAAAGGTAACAACTTATGGGGAAATAGCGGCGGCACTGGGAGATAAGATTGCATCCCGAGCTGTTGGATACGTTATGGCCTCAAATCCGAGGCCAGACATATTTCCATGCTACAAAGTGGTAAATAGTGATGGTAGCGTAGGAAAATATAGCTTGGGGAAAGAGAGGAAAGCCTATAAACTTAGAAGAGATGGCATTAGGATTTTTGGCGGGAAGATAGCAGAACTGGACAGGGTGCTTATGAGGTGGGACGAATTCGAAGTATTTCCTGTACTCAGGTCACTTCAGAGACTCCAAAACGAGTTGGCGGATATGGTAGATCTTAATAGTGAGGTTCCCCATGTAGAGTATATTGCCACTTTCGATCTTAGCTATATTGATGGCCCCCCAGATATATCCATAGGGGTTTCATGTCTGTTTCAAGCATCCAAATCAGAATTGGTGGCGACGTCAATAAGTATAATTCCTGTCTTTATGCCATACATACCAACATATCTCGCGTTTAGAGAACTACCAGCGATACTCCTAGCCCTTGAGTCAATAATGGAGATAGGTAGACCTGACATCCTAATACTTGATGGTCAAGGAATCCTACATCCAAGACGGTTCGGTATAGCATCACATATAGGTGTTCTGACAAACATGCCATCAATGGGCATAGCCAAGAGTATACTTATCGGAAAAGTAGCTGGAGACTGGGAAAAATATGATGGAAAAAAATATGCGCCGATAATAGTAAATGATGAAGTCCTAGGCTATATCATAATGATGAAAAACCACAAAATTATCGTGTCACCAGGCCACAAAATATCACTAGAGGGCGCACTGAAAATAGCATTAGGCCTAGAGTGGCGAGAGACAGACTCCGAACCAATAATAATGCGTATCCCTCACCGAATAGCAACCCTCGCCAGAAAATATCTCAAGAGGTTTCTGCGGGGTAAGGGTCAGAAAGAGATAACAGATTTCTTCAAATTAATATAACTAAGTTTTGATATAGGTCTTTGTGACTGACTCGATAGGAGGGGGCAAGGATGGGTGCCTATAAGTATATTCAGGAGTTTTGGAGCGACAAGAGTTCAGAAGAATTCCAGAAACTAATGGCAGAAAGGCTCCTTGCATGGAGAAAAGAACCAGCAATCATAAGAATCGAAAGGCCGACGAACCTATACAGGGCAAGATCGCTGGGCTGGAAACCAAAACAGGGATTCATCCTTGTCAGGGTCAGGGTGCGAAAGGGAGGACAAAGAAAACCTCGTCCCAGAAAGGGAAGAAAAGGTAAAAGACTAGCAATAAAGGGACACACCGTGGGTAAGTCCCTCCAATGGATAGCGGAAGAACGTGCTGCTAGAAAGTATAGGAATGCTGAGGTCCTTAATTCATATTGGGTGGGAGAGGATGGTCAACATGTATGGTACGAAGTAATACTTGTTGAGAGGGACAATCCTGTAATCAAAAACGATCCAAACATAAGCTGGATCACAAGTAATAAACATAGAGGTAGAGTTTTTAGAGGACTGACATCCGCAGGCAAGAAGTCTAGGGGTTTAAGGAACAAGGGTAGGGGTGCTGAAAAACTTCGCCCCTCTAGGAGGGCATCACGCAAGAGGAAGGCACGTAAGAAGAAACCAACAATGATATAGCTCTTTGGTTTTCTCTTATGGAGAATATTGGTCTGATTGTTCCTAAATCGACGAAATTTTTGGTTTCTACAAATACTAGGTACGAATTGGATGCCGCCTCTGAGGTATGGCATTGTCTCTATGTTACTGGGGTCAGCAAGGACATCGATGTGTACTTTATTAGGCGTAAAGATAGATCGATAGGTGGCTTAATAGCTATTGTGTTTGATGGGGATCCAATAAGTGCTATCAGGAGGATGAGGGATTATTTAATGAATAAACCTTGGATCCTGAGGTATACACTAAGGGTCGTTCCCGTTGAGATCGTTACTGGGGATTTGCTAGAACTAAAAGAATTTGTTATGAGGACGGCTAGGAGTAGGATAGGCGAAGGTGATTCTTGGAAGATTCAGATATCTAAGAGGGCCACAAAAATATCCTCAAGGAAACTAATTGACGAATTGGCTGGCCTCATCAAGATAGGGAAAGTATCGCTGGATAACCCTAGTTGGATCGTGAATATTGAGATTATACGGGATACATACCTAGCATCAGTGATAAGACCTGATGATATAATACGAAAGAAAAAACTATGGGAGAGGCTTCGCAGACAAAAGCTCCTCGAGTACATAGATAGAGAGCAATAAGTGCTGCTTATATCTCCCCCAGCACTATTCTCAAGGGCTTCTCTAGGGCCATACGCTTCCCAGTTATTCTTCTATACATCATGGCAAATTTTAATGCTTCTCGCGGCTCCCCAAGCATGTATGTGGCTATGGATAGATTCATTAGGACTATGGGGACATTATAGCCGTATCTGAGGAGCCTAAGTAATACGGGAATGGCTAGATCGACGCAGCCACAATCCATAAGCATGTCAGCAAAATGTGCTAACCCATCGGGGTTTTTGTTCAGAGCTCTTATGATATTTTTGTGTGTTGCGTCAACTATCCCAATGCAACCTGACTTATATAGCTCGCCTATCAGATCGATAAGTGTATACAGATTTATTGGTCTAACATTTCTTAGTATCATTGTTAGTAATCTTGTGACCTCCAAACAGTCATTGTTTATGATTCTGATGATTTTTTCTTTCTCATAACTGGGAGTTTCTTGGCATAGAATCTCCTCGGAAAGGGTTTTGACATTGGCGTAGAGTGAATAAAGGACAATATTTATGGCCTCTGGATCATGTGCTTTGATGATATTTCTTAGTCTTTCGATGAGGGAGTGGATATGTCTGACTAGTTTTATCCTATTAAGACCCTTCACTTGAGGATTCCTAATTCTCGAGCAAGTCTAGTAGCGACACGATCAAGTAGGGATCGACCAGCATTTGTAAGCTTTCTTCCCTTACATACAGTTTGAAGTTTTGGGTGTTCTATACAATGCTTTTCCACCAAACCTGCACGCTCCAATTGTTGGAGAATAGTCCTTATTATTTTCGCGGAGGCCCTTGCCTTTCTCTCGGGTCGGTGCCCTCTATCCATTCTTCCACCATAGTAGTTTCTAAGTTTACCAACCCCAACGATCCCTCGCCTATATAGTTGATAGAGTATGGATGCAGCACGATAATACCACCAGTCAGGTTGCTCGGGTGGTCTCTCTTTATGCAGCCCCGTCTTGACGTAATGGGACCACTCTGGTGGCTGTAATTCCTTTATTGTTTTAAGTTCCTCCTTTAATTTTTCTATGAATTGGCTGATTGGGACATCAAAGGGAGTGGCCATATATATCACCTCTTCATCTCAAGCTTCTTCATGCGTTTTCCTAGGGATAGATGCCTAGTCTTCCCGCACTGGCTACATTTTAGAACAAGAACCCCTCTCTTTGTAACCTTTGCATGGGTTTTTATCTGCGTAATAGGCTTCTTAGAATACCTACCCTTATTTCCATGGCCCTTTCTCCGTCTTTCAGCACGCCTCTGTCCTTTCGCTAGAGCTCTTCTTTTCGGAATCACCTTGTAGATGCTTACTTTGTGCTCTGTATGCGAATTACAATGTGGACAGTATGTCCTAATGGTTTTTGGTATGAGCATTCTCCAACACCATGGCTACTTCTTTTCCTCTGTTTTTCTAATATTTTGCATCCTTTATTTACACCAAAATTCTTTTTAAGGTTTTAGTAAACCTTGACTTATTGGTGTTGTCAATGTCGGATAAAGAACTGGAATTACTATTAGCGCGGAGGAGAAAGGAGTTAGAGAGGTTGCTTCAGGAGAAGAGGGAGGCGGAGGCTAGGAGGCGGGAAGAGGCTCAGAGAGAGGCAATACTACGGCAAATATTGACGAGCGAAGCACGGGAGAGACTGGCGAGGATTAAGTTGGCTAGGCCAGAGTTTGGGACTTTTATAGAAAACCAGTTGATCTCACTTGCATTGTCTGGGAGGCTTAGGGGTATAATAGATGATGACCAATTAAAGGAGATTTTAAAGCAATATTTGAGGCAGTTTAGTCGTAAGAGTAGGATCGAGATAAGGAGAAAATGATGGCTCGCTATAAGCCCCTAGGAAAAAAGTTAAGACTTGCTCGTGCTGGGAAATCGAATAGGATGCCCCCACTTTTTGTTCGTATAAAAACAAACTTCAGGGTCATGAGATCTCCTGCTCAGAGGAATTGGAGAAGAACAAGACTCAAACTCTAGGGGGATATCGATGAGTGAAGAGAAACTGGAGCATGATGAATCTGTCGGGGTCGAGGGAGAGGAGAAAATAGAGGAAAGGGGGGAAGAAGTCGGGAGAAAAATTAAGAGGAGAGGCCCTGGAAAAATACCTGAGGTGATCATAGAAAAACGGGAAGAAGAGGATGATGAGAGGTTTCTTACGATACATTTTTCGCCTAAACTACTGAAGAGCGCCCCTCTCTGGAAGCGTGCTAGGAAAGCGATGAAATTGCTCCAAAGGTTCGTGGAGAAGCATATAAAATATGTTGAGGCAACAATAGATGAGGCTGGAACAAGAGCCAAGGTTAGGATAACTGAGCCTATAATCTGGGTAAGTCCGGAGGTGAACGAGATCATATGGTCGAGGGGTGCCAAGAATCCACCCAAGAGGATAAGGGTTAGGGTTCTTATAAAAGTTGAGGAAGTACTTAGGGATGCTGAAGGAAAGCCTACAGGTTGTAGGGCTGAGCTAAAGGTATTTCCTTCATAGTGGTGTTCGGGATGAGTGTTATTCCTGTGGATGAGTGGTTGGAAAGTGTACAGAGGAGGCTTGAGGAGATAGATAGAATAATTGATGCCCTTGGCAATATGTTGAAGATGGAGGAGTATAGGAAGAAAGCTAAGGTCATAGAGAGGGACTATTATAGGTTAGAGATAGTGATTGTACCCCTCTCAAAGGACGAGATGGATATAAAAATTTATTGTGAACCGAAGGTGAAGCTTGACCCAAAATATATCTTCCTGATTTATCTGACCGAATTTTTCCCAGAGGTATCCACAGACTATCTCGACCCAGAGAAGAGCGAAATGTATACTAAACGTATCGTTATTACGCATAGGACATCTCCGCAGTTCTTTGAGATGGATGTTAGACGTATTTTGGCGAAAGTTCATAGATTCTGGCTAAGTCTGATGGATGAAGAAAAAAGGAAGAAGCTGGACGAGATAATCCCTCAGATATATCAACTTGTAAAGTCCAGGGATGCTGAATCTAGGAGAAAGCTCTCAATGCTCAGGATGAGGGTGAACGACTTATTACTCTATGACTAACTCATGGAGGTTTAAGGACTTGGGTGAGGAAATAAAAACGGCGGTAATACCATCTGCGGGATACGGGACAAGGCTTCTCCCAGTAACAAAAATAATTCAGAAGGCAGTTCTCCCCCTTGGCACAGTCCCTATACTCTCAGAAGTGCTTTGGGAGGCATATAATGCTGGGATAAACAGAGCAATAATAATAACTCATTGGAGGGAGAACACAATAATGGATCTTATCAAGATCGAAGCCCAAGAGTTAGAAGATTGGCTCGAAAAAAGGGGAAGGAGGGATCTTGTGGACATAATGAAGAAAATAGTCCCCCCAATGGAAATAGAGTTTGTGAGACAGGAAGTATTGAATGGCTTGGGTGGTGCTATTCTCCTAGCCGAGAAATATGTCGAGGAAGACTTCTGTGTTCTCCTCCCCGATAATATACTTTTTGAAGAGAGGCGGGGGGATACTGTCAGGAAGATGCTTAGGGTTTTTTTAAGGGCTCGACCAGAAACACTATTATGTGTATCTAGAGTGGATAAAACTATTGTTGATAGATTCGGCATAATAGCATATGCTAGGGAGGATACGGTTAATGGAGAGAAAGTATATGTAGTTAGGGATCTCATAGAGAAACCAAAACCAGAGGAAGCACCCAGTAATCTTGCCATTGTTGGGAGATATATCTTCACAACTGAGATATTTGACTACCTAAAAGGAGCACCCATGGTAGGTATGGAGATAGACGAAACACAGGCATTCAAGGCTCAAGTAATGGATGGAAAAAAAGTATATGCTCTAGATTTGGGAGATATAAAGTGGTTTGATGTTGGCAAGATTGATGGATACTTCAAAGCATTTGTCCTTCATGTAGCCCGCACAGAAGGCATGGGGAGGGTAAAGGAGTGGCTTATGGAGATCCTAGGGAAGCTCTCATAGCTGGATATCTCGAAACATCTCTCAATGATGTCATAGGTGAAGTTAGTTTCGTTATCTGGTTCTGTGGTTGTAATCTAAGATGTCCCTATTGCCAGAATTTCCCCATGGTTATAAGCGATAGAGCATTATGCCATACTGTATCCCTAGATGGAATGATTGAGAAGATAGAAGAAGCAAAACCATATATTGATTATGTACAAGTAACGGGGGGTGAACCAACACTCCAAGAGAAACAATTGGGGTATCTATATGGGAAAACAAAAGAAATAGGTATAAATACGTCTCTCGACACTAACGGTACGAGGCCCCAGGTAATAGAAGGATTCATCAAAAAAGGAATATTAGACCATGTAGCCATGGACATAAAGGCCCCCCTCAAACCGCACAAATATGCCAAGGCCTCAGGAATCTCCCCAAATAAGGCATTATTGATCATCGAAAAAATAGGAGAGAGTCTGGAAATAGTTTCCAAGATGGAGTTCGTTGAAATAAGGACGACATACGTCCCGGGGATCGTAGATGAGAAGGATATCGTCGAAATAGCTGACCTCCTAGGTTCCTATCTCACAAAGAACAGACACTATTACATAATCCAACAATTTATACCAAACAAAAATGCACCAGATCCTCGATACAAGACGGGCGGCCTGGTCAATATTGAACAACTAAAGAGAATAGCGTATAGAATACAAGACAAGGTGCCAAACATCGCGATAAGGCATATTGAGGGAGTAGAATATATTAAGACATCATAAACATTAATGCCCCGGGCGGGATTTGAACCCGCGATCCCTGGCTTGAGAGGCCAGGATGCTTGGCCTGTCTACACCACCGGGGCTTTTGTCCCTCTATTATTACTTACTGAAGTATGGTATTAAAAGTTTGTCTTGTATTAGAATTATCAGCTGATCAGTCATATTCGGATCTACATCTGCTAGGGAAAAGGACTAGGAGACAGAAAATATATCTTGGTGGCCTCGTTCTTCCTTAGGTACTGAGAAATGCTGATGTCATCCGCAAGATCTCGCGTAGGGTATGTTCATATTTATATGGCTCATATATCTGCCATGGTTTTCGGGGAAAATATTTTGCATAATTGGAGAATCTTCTGTCGAGGATGAATACTACTCCTCTATCGTGTTCGCTTCTTATTAGTCTTCCTGCAGCCTGTATTACTGTTCTTACCATTGGTGCTATGCTTGTCATGAATCGTGCGATGAATTCGTCGCCGAACTTCTCCTCATAATACTTCTGCTTTCTCTGGAGGATAATGTTGTATTCAGGGAATGGGAGGCCAGCAATTATGACCGCCTGTAGGATTGTTTTATCATCAATGCGGTAGTCTATTCCTTCGGCGAGTTTTCCGCCAGATACACTAAATATTATAGAGTTGGGATGGTCCCTCAAGAATTGCTTTACTTCGCCAATTCTTGTCTCTTTGTGTTCGATAATTTTCTCTCTGGTCATTATTGTTATGCGTTCTGTTATCTCTCTCTGCATGTGATAACTTGGAAATAATACCAGTATTGCTTTATTCATTGGTAGATTGTTCGATATAATTTCTATTCGATGGGCATATTTCTCGAACATTTCTGGGCTTCGCTCCTCATATCTTGATGTTAGTGATACATCAACATAGACCCTAATAGCATTCCACGGGAATGGGCTCGGAAATATAGATGTGGATGTCCTCTCGTAGATTCCAGGCTCTGATAGCCCCAGCGAGATCTTATAGTATTCCAATGGGTGAAGACTACCAGACATTAGTATAACGGATTTTGCTTTCTTCAGTATATTTATGGCCTCCATTGATGGGTCTAGAAGGTGGATCTTTATTATCTGGTGGTATCCATATTTTTTGCTATATTGTGTCTCAATGACGGAAACATGGGTGTTTTCCGTATAGTATGATATGTAGTACTCCACAAAATCGGCAAACCTGAGCAGAGTGGCAGCATGGTATGTTTCCTCCTGTAATAGTGTGTACGCTATATTAGTCATGGAGTCTATGAGATTTGAATCGATGCTGGCTATGGCGTCTGATATATCTATAATGGAGGTTTTTTGTTCGGGCATCATAGCCTCTCTTTGTATTTTCTCCAAGAAGTCATCTATGGCGTCTACAATATCCCTTAGGGTGGGATCTTCGGTGGACATGTGGATAAGCTTCTTCCTTACCAGTTCTAAGGACAGGATGTTTATGCTCAACACATTTTGGCTCTCAATAAAGCTCGGTAGGTTATGGGCCTCATCAACAACAATCCTGAATTCGTCGAGTGTCATATCAATACCACTCAGGAATCTCTCTCGTACCCGTTGGTTAAAGAGGTAAGAGTACGTGCCCACGATGATGTTGGATGTTCTAGCAAGATACTTTGCCACCTCGTATGGACAAAGTTTCCTGCGAGAACAAAACCTGATTATCCTGCTAGAAGTAGCACCCATGTTATGTAGCTTTGTTGCGCAATCGGTAAGTTTCTCAGAAAATTCTCCGTTCGAAAAACATGCATTATAATATCCACAGCGACCTTCCTGCTTAAGTTTCTCGCAGATCTTAATGAATACCATGTATGGCAACTTCTGTATCTTTTCAATCCTGTCAGCTAGGGCACAAAGATCTTTTTTTGATCTTATGAAAACATAAGGGATTTTTTCTCCAAGTCTTTCGGAAATTTTTTTCAATTCCTTAGCATAGATGGAGGCCTGATTTTTTGTCCTTGTGAGTATGAGTAGTTTATCGTTGGGCTCAAGCATATGGGCGGTTAGTACAGAGATAGTTTTGCCGATCCCCGTGGGGGCGTGGACAACCCCTACTTTTCCCTCTGTAAAGACATTGTATATAAAATCTATCAGACTCCTCTGGTGTTTCCTGAACTCCTCGTATGGAAAGATTTCCTCGACCGTCCGCACAAAGAACACATCATTACCCATATCTATTACTTTTTATAAAAATTTCACATTAAAATAAAGAACGAAATTTATCCTTGCTTACAAAGTGATCAGAATGGGTGAGTCTGAGGAAATAAAACTGAGCATAGATCTTCCGAGCATATCTGAGGTTGCCAAGCGTGTGGAGAAGGCGCTTAAGGATTTATTTCAGGAGAACTATCGGACTGGTGTAATCAAATATAAGGAGGGCCTATATCTTGTTTTACCACCCGAGTTCTTTCATTTTCCTCCAGCTATCCTCAGCTGTGAACCACATCCAGATAATCCAGATAGGGCACTATATGTTGTTGTTTCTCTCCGTATACCAGTTCCTTGCGAAGAGCTCATCGATGCGTTATCCCGGATAAAAAATGTCCAAATTTTTGAGATAGAGAGAGTAGGTGTAGGAGAAAAACCAGAACAGGAGTCTCTCTGTTTCATAAATGTGGGTATTCGGATCCATTGTGCGAGTGTAATGAAGGATTATCAGTGGTTTCTAATGATGCTCTCCAGTGTCCTTAGGAGTCCAATACAGATATACCCCAACATTAGGGGTAAAACAGAAACTTTAGTACCATTTGAGGGTGTTGAGACTAGAGAGGCAGAGGAGGGGATCTGGTGAAGCAACTACGCATATTATTGGTTGGATTGGTTGTTAGATTCGCTCTTTTTAAAATAGATAGAGTTATTCTCTATGTTGATATTGGAGAGAAGATAATATCGCGAATCTCGGGGTGTATAGGCAGTGAGTTCGGCGAGTGAGAGAGAGCTTAAGAAATTTAGAGATGAAATAGAAAAACAGTTGGGTGTCATAAGGAAGACGGGTAAGCTTAAGTATGGATATAATAACACGATTAGGGCGCTCCAGAGGGGAGAGGCTAAGGTTGTTATTGTTGCTTCGCAGACGCCGAGTGACCTTAAGATGACAATTAAGTATATGTGTGCGTTGACTCAAACTCCGATTGTTGAGTTCCCAGGTACTAGTGCTGAGCTTGGTGTCGCATGTAGGAGGCCTCATTTGGTTTCATCTGTTGTTGTTCTTGATGTTGGTGCATCAAATATATTGGAACTCGCTAAGGTCTTGAGTTTATAGGGATCCAGTATGGAGTTAAGGGTTGAGGATCCAAGGCTCCTACAGGTTGTTTCTCTGTTTGGGGCCTTAGGTATATGCCCTATGGATTTCTATGAGACGGAGGATAGGTTATCTATACTTCTAGACGAGGAATATCTACCAAACTTACCCGAAATACGTAGTACACTGATATATGTTAGGAGGGTCGTGAGGAAGAAGACTGACGTAGTCTTCTTCTCAGAAGACCTCAAAAAATTCTGTGAATATCTGTTCTATCCAGCAAAAATAAAGCGGGTGGAATTCAGAAATTCCCAGAAAGGAAAGATAGTGATAGTTCACGTGGATTTCTGGCAGAAAGGACTAGCACTTGGAGCAAAATCATATAAACTATACCGGGCACGATTCTTTATCAGAAAGTATTTCCCAGAAGTGGAAAATGTTTACGTCCAAGCATAGGAAGCTGGTGGTATCACGGTTTTTTCATGTGTCATAAATGAAGGTCAGTATCGATGGGAAGACGATAAATATACGTGCCGTATGGATGCATGATTGGAAGAGGGCAATAATAAGAATGATTGACCAGAGATTTCTCCCATGGAGATTCCAGATTTTTGAGAGCAAGTCGACGAGCGATACCTATAGAGCCATAAAAGATTTTGTCGTAAGAGGCGCCCCAACAATTGGTGCAACAGCAGCCTACGGAGTCTGTCAGGCGGTTAGAGAAGCAATAAACAAAAAGGATTTCATCAATGAATTCACTGATAAGATATCGCTACTCAAGAGTGCCAGGCCGACGGCCCATAATCTATTTCATGCCATTGAGTTTGTATCTAAGTATGCAATAGAGCTATATAAAAACAATGAGTCTCACAGCAGGATACTCGAGGAAACATATAACCGTGCCGAGAATTATGTCCAGGAAGAGATAGACAAGAATAAAAAAATCGGGATGTACGGGGAGAGACTGATAAAAGATGGTTATAAAATCCTCACTCATTGCAATGCAGGGGCTCTTGCTGGGATAGATCTCGGTACTGCTACAGCGCCAATATATGTGGCTCATGAAAAAGGGAAGAAAATAACCGTATACGCAACGGAGACCAGACCGTGGCTACAGGGAGCAAGAATAACAGCGTGGGAACTCATCCAACAAGGAATCGAGAGCTATGTAATAACAGATAACGCCGCGGGCTATCTAATGTGGAAGGGAGAGATAGATCTCGTGATAGTGGGTGCGGATAGAATAGCGATGAATGGTGATGTTGCAAACAAAATAGGTACCTACAAACTGGCATTAGCAGCCAAGGACAATAATATCCCCTTCTATGTTGCCGCGCCAACATCAACAATAGACCCAACGATCAAAGATGGCAGGGAAATACCGATCGAAGAGAGATCGGAGGATGAGGTGCATTATGTCCGAGGGGAGGAGGAAGATGCCATAAGGAGAGTGCGGATCACGCCCAAAGGTGCTAGAGCCAAGAATCCCGTTTTTGATATAACCCCAGCAAGGCTTATCACCGGCATAATTACGGAGAAGGGGATATTTCGTCCCCATGAAATAGGGAAAGCATTAGGATCTACATAGACTCGTACGCTTTGTATATCCTATCGCCTCTAAGTTCCATGATTTTTCTTCTGTATTCCTCAATTATGGGATCGAACACCCTGAGTTCTGGGGGGGTATCGGTTTCCTCTGACACCCTATTTCTCAGTTCGATGAGGACATTGTAGAGGAGTGATAGCTTTATCTTATTCTTTTTCATGAGGAAGAGGGCCAACTTGATAATATTTTCAAGTGTTGTTTCATCGACAAGAACACTATTCTTTGTCTTTACTGGAACTGATATTTTTTCGGTACTCATAAAGTCCATGTTTACATAGCCAGCCCTAGGGTTTATCGATCGTATTCCGGAATCCTTGAGGTTCAGGTAACGTGCTAGCTTTATGAAAAATGACGCCCAAATTATCGAGGAGACTGAGAAGGAAATTATGAATGAATCAAATTTCAGCCATAGTATATGTCTTGGAGTATACTCCTCTATCGCTCTCTTGATAACGCATGGATCCACAATGGAGTGCCACCTATATGCCTTCCTGCTTTCATATTTTGGACCCACGAGGGGTGCGTCGATGAGTGCTATTCTCCCAGAACATGATGATGTTGTAAAGCAGAATGGAAATGAGTTGAGGATCTCTAGGTGGGGGACAATGTCCGTATCCACTTCTCCCCTATCTTTTGCTTCTTGAAGCTTTTTTATCATAAGTTTCTTTTTGTTTCTAAAGTTATTGATGTTGAATACTAATTTTTCCTCCATTACCTTCACATAAATCCCTAATACACATAGAATATATTGCTAATTTTTTTCAAGAGATTGGGGAGATTGATGAAGATATATGGCGTTCTCCACGAGATAAAATATTCGATAATTAGGGCAATAGCTGAGAGGGTAGTGGAGCTAAACAGGAAGCTTCCTCCCGAGAAAAGAATAATAAATCTAACAATGGGCCAGAACTATATCGGAAATACCTCATTCGTCCTCGAAAGGATAGGTATGCTGAAATCGAAGAATATGGGACCATTCCTATATGCTCCATCATTGGGTACATTTGAAGCCCGCGAATCCATAGCGAAATGGTTCTATAAGCTCTGGTATGGGGTTGAACTTGATCTCTCCAGTGTAATGATAACGGATGGTGCTATGGGGGCGATTCGTAATGCTATGGGTGCCGTAGTCAGGGATGGGGACATAGTGGTTGTTGATCCCCTAACATTTATATATGTCCTAGATACACTCAGGGTTTTGGGTAGGAAATACAGAATTGAAGTAATTGATGGGGGGGTGGACAAGAAGAATTATATTCCAACGCCAAGCATGGTAATAGAGTTCCTACAAGATCTATCAAATAAATACCCAGACAAGAATATAGTCTACTATACTCAGTTCGGCTTTAATCCAGTAGGGGCGTTCAGGAGTAGTAGTGACCTAAAAAAGATTGTGGAGTTCATTGATGAATCTAGAAATGTCTTTCTTATTAACGATATTGTCTATCATCTGATAAGATTTGGTGATTTGGAGAATCCGCTTGCCTCATATATGAGCCAAGAGGGTAAAAATATAGTTGATTGTGATTCTCTAAGCAAGCCATTTTCGTTGATGGGTCTAAGGGTTGGGGCAATGATAACTAGAGACAGAGAGATCTTTGAGGCAGCAGCCAAGGTACAACAATACACAATAGTATCACCCAATATTTTGGCGTGTGAGGTTTGGAAGGTTGTATGCGACCCAGAAATATTCCCGATGGTGAAGGTGGAGATATCCAAGCTCAACACAAAACTTAAAGAAAACTACGAATTACTTGCTAGATCACTTCAAAGCATAGGCTTTAAGGTTATTTCTCCAGGGGAGGGAACACTATATATATTCGCAGATATTGGTGGAGAGGACTCCGAGAAATTTGTCTATGAACTCATTGAAAAAGCGGGAGTAGCCGTGGTTCCTGGCACAGCCTTCGAGGTAAAGCCTCGTATAGGGAATAGATATATACGGGTGACAATATCGTTCCCGAGGGAGGTACTAGAGGAGGCGGTAGAACGGCTTGAAGATTATTTCTCAAGGTAGTGCGACTCTTTTAAAAGATATTTTGGCGTAAGTCTTGGGTGAGACCGATGGGAGAAAAAGCTTGGGGTGCCCTGTTCATCCTGATAGCAATAATACTTATTGGTACTTGGATTTGCTCCGGAATAGCCTTATATACCTATGGAGAGAATGCTCTACTCGAATGGACTATGCTCTTTGGTGCTCTTCCATTTCCACCGATATTGTGGCTTATGTGGTTTGTGTTACTCGTAGCGATACTTTTGGTATCAATAATCTTTGGTTGGGTGGGCGTCTCGCTTATAAAGACGCCGTCCCTAGAGGAAATAGATGTTGAGGAGCTTGAAAAAGAGATCGAGGAGGAAGCCAAGAAGATAGAGGAGGAAATCAAAAGGGAAGAGGAGGGGAAATCCAAAGAATAGTTGAATAACATTTTATTAGGGGGGTATCAGTTTCTCATTTTTTGGAGATGATGAGTCGAACCCACTCAACAGAAAATAATGAAGAGGACTGGCATCGCTGATCCCAATGAAGCCTAGTGAGGCCCGTACTAAGCTTATCTCGATGCTGAAGGAGATATCAGATCGAAAAATTAGGATGAATGCCTTAAAGGCGGCCGCTACATATCTTAAGACACATAATATTGTTGAGAAGAAGGTATGTAAGGCACGGATAATAACTTTCTATAGTATGTGGCTGGATAAAATAAACTCCGCAGACAAAAAGGAGAAGATATCACTACTAAGGCGTCTACTATCAATAGCACGAAAATGAGGGTTAAAGAAAGAATTCTCGAAATACTCCGCGGGGAAATCCCGGAGGAACTACTAAAGCTAATACCCTCGCGATATCCAATAATAGGTAGTGCGGTTCTGATGAGAATCCCCTTTCATCTCCAGCCCTATCGTCATCAAATAGGTAGTGCGGTTCTATCGGTAATCCCCTCCATAAAAAGTGTATGGGGGATAACGGATACTTGGAGGACTATTAGGAAACCCAAAGTGGTTTATCTAGCAGGTGAGAAAAACCCAATAGTTAAACATAGAGAGCTAAATACCCTGTTTAAGCTCGACATAAGTCGACTAACTTTTTCCCCAGGGAATAGAGAGGAAAGAAAGAAACTGGTAAAAATCATAGGTGATGGGGAGGCAGTACTAGATATGTTTGCGTGTGTGGGAAATCTCTCCCTACCAATAGCCACAAATAGTAATCCAAAGGTAATATATTGTGTAGAGATAAATCCATACGCATATCGCTTCCTTCTGGAGAATATTGTCATGAATAAGGTGCAGGGAACAGTAATACCAATACTCAAGAATAACCTACTACTGAACCTAAGGGATGCTGTCGATCACGTCCTACTCGGGTTCTTGCCCTGCCCCTCATTGGAGCAAATAAAGATTGCGATTAGATCCATAAATAAGGAGGGGTTTCTCCACATACACACTTTAGCTCAGAGAAACAAGGAGCAAAATAAGAGTATTGAAATCGTAAAGATTATAGAGTCATTGGGCGTAAGAATACTTGATTATTATTGGGAAATAGTAAAAAGTTTCTCTCCGGCATTTAACCATATCGTGGTGAGGATCCAAATATTCAAAGGAGGATCAGGATGAATCAGCGGGAAGAAATGTCAAGTCTGCTCCCGAGGGATTATCCATTTGAACGGGAAACAATCGTGCGGAAAGTTATGAAGATAGAAACAAACCCAGAGTGGGGTTGCGATCCAAGGAGGAGACCCATAGAAGACCTGATAGAGTTTGGTATCATAATACTAGACAAACCCCCCAACATGACGTCCCATGAAGTGACAGCTTGGTTAGTTAAGATACTGAAAACATCCGCTGCTGCTCATGGTGGTACATTGGACCCAAAGGTGACAGGAGTATTGCCGATAGCTCTTGGGAGAGCCACACCAATAGGGGGGCTTTGGCTCAAGAGTGATAAAGAGTATGTGGGAGTAATGAGACTGCATGGTGATGTACCAAGAGAGGAAATACTGAAGGTTTTCCGGGAATTTAGAGGCGTTATTTTTCAGAGGCCACCACTCCGTAGCGCTGTTAAGAGAAGGACACGTATACGGAAGATTTATGATCTACAACTCATAGAAATGGATGGTCGCGATGTATTATTTAGGGTGAAGTGTCAGGCCGGAACCTATATAAGAAAGTTGTGTGTCGATATAGGAGATGTATTGGGAGTTGGAGCACACATGATAGATCTAAGGAGAATAAGCTCGGGGATATTCAGAGAGGAGCATTCAGTAATAATGCAACAGGTCGTTGAGAGTATAGAAACTTGGAGGGAGACGGGGGACGACTCAGAGTTGAGGAAGATAATACATCCCGCAGAGGTCGGGGTTCTTCATCTGCGTCGCATCATTATTAGTGACAAGGCGATAGGCGCAATAACGTATGGAGCCCAACTCTATGCGCCAGGAATAGTTGCGTTTGATTATGATATAGTAGCAGGGGAAACGGTTGCTCTTCTTTCTGCGAAAGGGGAGCTTGTTGGGCTTGCCCAAGTTGAGGTATCGGGACCGGATATCGCGAAAATGACGCGAGGAAAAGTAACGAAGAAGATAAGGGTTCTTATGCCGAGGGATATATACCCGCCCTTCTGGAAGGGTGAATTCAAGAAACTAAAGAGCGAATAGTTGTACGATAGCATATGGTACTTTCTTCCCATCATCTGTCTCTAGATATATCACAGATTCCTCATGAACCAATCCATGCTGAATTGCCAAGCTGACTATATTCTCTCCAAGCAAATTCAGGCATGTGGCCTCCTGGAATAAGATAAAAATTTCCTCAATGTCGCAGACTTTCTCGCAATAGAACTCGTGCGAGACATCGATCCTCGTGTCACCGAACATAAGTACTTTCCCCACAAGGGATTCATCACATATCGCGACTATCTTCCCACTACTACTCTGATGTATCTTGACACAAAACATGGTTGATCAACATATCCTACCAATAATAATGCCGCTAGGAGGAATATTAGTAGTCAGCAAATAATATGTTGGATAGACATCATGTTTTCTCGAGCACACATATGTTCTCGATGTGTGGTGTGTGGGGCAACATGTCTATTGGTTGTATGTTTCTTATGGAATAGCCGTTGGCCAAGAAGTGTGTGATGTCTTCAGCTTGACTACGTGGATTACAGGAGACATATACTATTTTGTCCGGCTTTAGATCTATTATTGCTTTGAGGGCTCTTTTATGTATTCCCGCTCGAGGAGGGTCAACAAAGACAACATCAATCTTCTTATTGATATCCCAAATTTTTTCTTCAACTTTTCCCTCAATAAATCTCACATTATCCACATCATTCATCTCGGCGTTTTCCTGTGCGGCCTTAACGGCACTTTTCTCGATCTCTATCCCAATAATCTCCGAGAAATTATCAGAAACTATTAGCGCTATTGTTCCGATCCCACAATATAGATCTAGTGCCCTTTCACCACCTCCCGCCATTTTTCTAACAAAATCGAAGAGTACTTCAGCCTGTACCGGATTTGTCTGATAGAATGCATAGGGATAAACCCTAAATACATAGCCGAGAGCTTTTTCATAGATATATCCGCGCCCATGTACGGCTCTAATTTCCCCCATCGCTACATCCGCGAGGGAATCGCTGGTGGACCATATAACCGTGTCCGCGTAGGTATCTTGTACTAGAATATCAATATCAAGTTTTCTCTCCGACGTAGTCACTATATTTACGAGGCAAGAGTTCTCATAAAAAGAAGACCTTATGACTAGATATCTCAGGAACCCCCTATGGGTGATTATGTTATATGGTTTATAGCCGAGTAAGGATAGTTTTTGCCGAAATTCCTGTAGCACGATATTAGCGAGTTGGTTTTGGAGCCAACAGGAGTGTATGTCGACGACTCTATCATATCTACCAAGCGTTCTTAGCCCCACAGTCAAGGACTCAGGGCTCCCAGAAAAAATAAATTCCATTTTTCCTCGGTACCCAAAAATATTCTGGGCGGGGATTATATCAGCTATATCAAACTCCCCAATTATTCTCTCAAAGATTTTTTCAATAATCATTTGTTTCAATCTGAGTTGCTCGGAATAGCTGACATCCTGCCATAAACAACCTCCACACATACCGACATATGGACATGGGGGGAGAATCCGCGCGGGGTTTCTCTCGATAATATCTATGATACGTCCCAATTTTTTTCTTCCAACTTTCACACGTACGAGTTCTCCCGGTAATGCTCCTGGAACCTCTATCTTGATATCGCCGGCCTCGAGAACACCGTATCCTCTATCGCTTAGATCGCTTATTCTTCCAATGATTTCCCGAACCATACTATGGCCCCATAATTAGTTTTTCCTATGAAAAGCAAGAAAGTCAACCCTAATATATTTTACTTCCCTCCTGTGAAACCAGAATTTTGCTCTTAGTGGGAATGAAAATGTCTTTATGTATTCATACGTGAAGTTATTTTCCTCCGCAAGCCGTGAAAGAAATTTTCGCGATTTTTCTGATGAATGATGGAGCGAGTATACTGCGGTCGCGCTCTCGAAAGCTTTTAGAAGAAAGTATCTGTCTGCATGGCGTGTCTGTTTCTCCAGGCCAAAAGGGGGGTTCATGACCACCGTATCGCAAGGTATCTTAATGTTTCTTATATCGGCCTCAATGAATTCTATTGGTAGAGTCCCTAGGGCATCCTCAAGCATACTCTTGTTCTGTTTTGCAGTGATTATTGCGTCGGGATCCATATCAATCGCTATGACTTTCCTCGCTCCCAATATCGCGAGACCTATTGAAAAAATACCATTCCCACATCCAAAATCGGCACAGATTTTCCCTCTGACATCTCCTCTCTCATAAGCAAAAAGCAGTACTTCAGCGGCGATTTCTGGTGGGGTTGACCACTGCTCAAGCTCTGGTTTTGGGTTCTTGATTTTCTCTAGTTGAGATAGTATTATTTCAAGCTCCTTTTTTCGAGGTTTCATAACAGTTCATCCTTCTTATGTTTACTAGATAGACATATCTTGTCGCTTTTCTATCCAGTTTCTTAACAAATCTCGTCTCGTCATTTAGAACAATAAAGTTTGCTTCCTCCTCGACTTTAATGTCTGATTTGAATATAACAATGAACGGCTCAACAGGGGGGAAAATGCTCGATAATATGCCGGTGTAGAGGCTACAAGTATCTTTAGATTTATGTAGTAGCACCACATCTCGGACAAGGAAGGCATAATATACTAGGTTATGGGGGTCTTGGACATCCACAAATTTTAGATATGGGTAGTTCACACAGATATCATGTTTTAGTTCTATATTCTTTGTATCCCATAGGGAGCCCCATAATGGGTGTTTCTCCACATCAATTATTGTTGCCCTCCATAAATTGTTGCTTTGCTTTGGTCTTAGAATTATTCTATTTTTTCTTGGTAGGAAGTATATTGCGTGGAGGCGTTTTAGCCTTGGCGCCTTGGCTTCCAAGGCTATATGGACTATTCCCTGTTTCGTTTTGCGTCTAAATTCGAGTAGGATCTGTTCTCTATGTCGGTACAGTAATATTTTTCTTGAAAATTTTTCCTCAAAGACTTTAGCGAATCTCAATAGATCTTTTATTCCCTCAGTCTCCAATATTATTGAAAAGTCAGCAAGCGCAAGCTGATCCATAATGTCGTCCCGAGCAACAAACATGTTCCGCAGAATAGTAAAATTTATCAATATAATTTTGGTTTTGGTTCTCGCATTTCTTGGTCTCTATGCATTGTTTCTTTCTGCGTATATTCTTGAGTATGTAGCTGTGATAATTTTCTATCTCCCGATTGTGGTGGTGATTCTAAGAGTTCCCCTTATTGCAACTTTTGTAAATGCATTGCTCGTGGCCATAATATTGTTATGTCTTGTTTTTTCGATAAAAACGATGATCAGAAAGGTCGAGGATACGGAGTTTTATCTTGGAGAGTCTATCGCGATAGTATTTGTATTGTCGTTTCTAGTATCTATTGTCTTTCCTCCTAAGCCAGTCAATACTAATATTTATGTCGTACCATCCATCGTCGTTTGGGCTCCCGTATATGAGGAGTTTTTCTTTCGTATAATTCTACTAATGTTGCCTCTATCGGTAATGTCGAGAGACTACTGGGTGATTTTCAGAGGTAGGGCCACAATAGGGAGCATAGACAGGATATTGCTGGCAATTTCATCGGTGATTTTTGGTCTATATCATTTTTCTAGGGGGGTGGGTATGGTGATAGTGGCTACAATCGCGGGCTTATTTATGGGTTATCTATGCCTGAGGTATGGGATTGCGACCTCGATAGCGACACATTTTCTACTTAATTCTATGGTAGGTTCACAGGTCGTTGCTAGGGTCTATAGGCATGTTTTAGTTTTTTATATATGTAGTGTTGCGGGGTTGATGCTGGTAACTGCAGGTATATTAACTATAGTCTTTGCTGTGCTTTATCATGTTAGATAACCATAAGTATACGTATTGGTGTATTGTGAATGGTGTCTGGTTATTCGTGGACGAAGGTTCAGGCGTTCAAAATTAGAGGCATTAGGGAGAAATATAGGCCATTATGGGAGAAAATAAGAAATGGATCTGTGAGACTTGACAATCTCTGTGCGATTCACCGGGGATTATGGACAGGGGCTCTATATGTTTTTATAGTCCCTGAGGATGTCGTGAAGGAATATAATATTGAGCGGGAGGCGCTCAGACCAGCATTGAGAGGGAGGGATATAAAGCCGTTTGGTTTCTGTTGGAGGAAGTTTTATGTGATCTACGCATCAAAAGAACATGTTCCTGATTTTTCTAGAGCATATCCAAACGCGATGAGGTGGCTTGAGAAACACAAGTTAGTGTTACAGAGGAGGTCAGCTGTATTCACTTGGGGACGTGAGTGGTGGGAACTTGAGGATCCCCTTCATCCAGAAGTATTCATGGTTCCAAAGATACTAAGCCCATTATTCGCTAGATTTCAAAGTTTTGCCCTTGATTCCGAAGGTTTTTTTGTGCTCGATTCAACAGTTATGATCCGCAGGTGGCTAAGTATTGAGGAGCAAAAACAATATGCGTTGAACTGGAAGAAACTTAATGAACCTGATCTCGATGTGAATATGTTTATAGAAACGGGTAGTTCCGCATGGAAAGAGCTTTTGGGAGATATTGATGGGCTATGGTATATTACTGCGTTGT
The DNA here is from genome assembly GCA_964628995.1 of uncultured Nitrososphaerota archaeon. Lineage (GTDB taxonomy): Archaea > Asgardarchaeota > Njordarchaeia > Njordarchaeales > Panguiarchaeaceae > Panguiarchaeum. The sequence continues at coordinate 23,327 of CAZVPA010000009.1, forward strand.
TGAATTCAGAGGTTTTGGAGTTTTTCTTTAAGCAGTATTCTCCTCGACTCACTAAGCGTACGCGAAGACCAAAGAGGGGGCGTTGGTTCTCATATATGCCCCCATATCTCAACATTTTACCCATCAAAATCGTCGAGAGGGATAGGCAGAGGGAGGTTGTTAAGGTAGCGAAAGAACTGGCTGAGAAGACACGAGAATACATATCGGCTCAGGAGACAGTAGGTTTCCAGAGGGATCAAATGGAGAGCGAGATAGGGTTTATCACCCGAGAACTGAATGAGATAATTTTTGAGATATATGATCTGGATGAGAGAGAAAGAGCAATTATCCAAAGTTTCGTGTATAGGAAAAGATGAATATCAAAGTTTTACGAATATCACTGAGTGCCTTACAATGTCAATGAACTTCGTAATGAGTACTGCGAGTTCTCCCTCCCCAATCAATGTGATCCCCGCGGCTTTTTCGTGCCCCCCTCCTCCAAACATTTCCGCGAACTCATTTGCTTTGAAATCATAATCACCTACACGTATAGATACTCTTATTTTACCCGTGTCTGGATCGATGTAATAGCTCATCGCCACATCTCCCCCCTTCTTGGCGAAAATAGTTGGTGCTACTTTGGAAAGGGCATATGGTACTCTTGTCGCATCGAAAATAGCGACTCTTATTCCTTTCCGAAGCAAGCCGAGTACTATATCCTTAATATTATTGGCGAGATCTATTAGGGGTCTAAGTTTTTCAGCCTCTCTCAAGAAATCCTTATCCCTAAATATCTCCTTACCTAGCATTGATAACTTTTTAGCAAGCCAGAGTAATTTGTTCTTTTGTGATATATTTGTCTTTATGAGCAAATCTAGTATCATAAGGTCATCATCGAAATCTCCTCTGTCAGCTTTGTTTGCCATTTGGACGAGTTCTTTAGACACTCTATCGTTGAGGTTAAAATATTGTGCGACCAGAGACGCTGCGGAGGGTGCAGATGGGTCCACTAGGTCATTCTCTGTGAGTCTCTTTTCTCTTACAAGTCTCCTGTAATTGGATTCGTGATGGTCTATGTTTATTCTGCATTTTCTTGGTTTTGGTAAATCGATGACAAAGTCAAAATCTATTGTCATTCTTAAGATCTCGTTTGGTTTTGTGAAAATGATTTTTGCGTTGGGGAATTTTTTAATGATTAGTGCTGCTGAGGTGATTCCGTCTATATCACTAGCATGTGTACCTACAATGATTTCCTCCTTAATTTTTATCACCAAAACGGGATAGAGAAAAGTAAATATGTGTCTTTAATATTTACTTGAAACAGTATCTCGGGGGGTATGTTCCGAATAATATTTTTGGTAACACTAATTATTGCCGCACTTGAGGATAAAAAATCTCTTGAAATCAGAAATAGGACTATGGCTATACTATTTCTTATTGTGGGCACATATGCTATATTTTATGGTGTTGAATTAAGCTACAAGTGTATCTTACTGTTAATAGGCATATTCTTAATATTCCTTATGGGGGTTATTGGTGAGGGAGATACTAAGGTTTTTTTATTATCGGCAATAATATTGGACCCAGAGAACGTAGCATTGGCCATGATGATCTCATTAATGTCCATACTATTTGTGAGTAAAGAAAACCGAAGAAATACACCCCTACTAGTAATATATGTACCCATGTTAGTACTACTAGAACTCCTAAAATACCTAGCGTGATTATGGGTTCAGAAAAATAAAAAAGACTTCGCCTATGCTCTAGCTTGAGGTTTTTTCCTTTACTACACTAATCGCAATACTTGTTTTTGTGTCTAGAACGAATGGCAGAGTCCGAAGCTTCTTGACTAACTGGAATAACTCATTAGTATCCCCAACACTAACACTTAATACGACATCAACTTCTCCAGTCACAACAAATCCCTCAACAATTTCAGGGATTTTCTCAAGCTCTCTCCGTAGGTCCTCCACAGGCACAGGTCTCACTTTTAAAAATATGTAAGCTCTCAAAGGCATGATTGTTCACCTCTGGAAATGAATGACATCATATTGTATGATATCTTATTTATAAATGCTAATACCGTCGGGATATATATGGTTCGCATACTCTGGCCTATGCTGAATGTTGTAAATGTTGGGTAGAATGATAGCAATAGACTCGCATGCGCATATATCCCTGAAACACTTCGATGATGACAGAGATGATGTTTTGAGGCGAGCTAGGGAAAAAGGTGTTCTCGCGATAATAAATCCAACGATAAATCCCCCAGATTTTGATAAGGCATTAAGGATAAGCAAAAAATACAGAGGATTTGTCTATGTTTCCCTCGGCCTACCACCCCAAACAGCATCTGAAAAAGATCTTCAAGTAATATTAGAATACTCAAAGAAATATGAGGGCCGATACATCGCCATCGGAGAATGCGGAATAGACTACTACTGGATACATGATCCCGAAGGTATCGAACGCATGACCAGAATTTTTAAAAGAATGCTGGAACTTGCCAAAGAAGCAAAACTGCCAGTAATAATCCATGCAAGAACGGCCCATGGAAAAAACGCATATAGAGACATAGTGAAAATACTAAAAGACTATGGCATAGAAAAAGCTGTCTTTCATGCCTTCTTTGGTAGAAAGAGCGATTTGAGGATCATTATTGAGAACGGTTGGTATATTGGTATCCCAACAGTATACCTACGAAGGCGGGAACTATGGGATATTGTCAGGCAAACACCCCTAGACACAATTTTGATAGAAACAGACTCCCCATATCTATCTCCCGAAAAAGGAAAACGCAATGAACCAGCCAACGTCCTAATGCTGGTAGATCTCATCAGCAAAATATTGAATAAGGATCCCCATGAAGTCTCCATGAGGATTCTGGAGAACACGCTGGATTTCTTCAACATAAAAGCAAAAAATATAGTTTCAACTTGAGGGGCTGGATATGCTTCTGATACCGGGGATATATAAAGTCGTTGGAAACAGAGGATGTAACTGCTATATTATCGAGACGGGTGCCGGGCTAGTAGTTATTGATTCTGGACTTCTAGGTTCCGATACGGCGATAAGGAGATACATAGAAATGCAACTTGATGCTACTACAGAGGATATAATATATATTATAGTGACACATGCACACAGGGACGTTGCCGAGAGTGTTCCTGACTTATTATCATATAGCCCAAATGCACAATTAGTTATACATAAGGCCGATATCGAGGCTTTCAAAAGAATAGCATTCATGCCTGAGGATATAGAGCTTGTCATTATTGAGGACAGACATACACTCGAGGATGCAGATATTGAAATTCACCACGCACCAGGCCATACAGCTGGAAGTATAGTAGCGAAGTATGATAGAGCTCTCTTTTGTGGTGATGTTGTGTATATAGGAGCAAGAGGTTTTGAGCTTCCACGCCAGAACTATGATCGGAAGCTATTGATGGAAACCCTTAAAAAAATAGCGGAGATGCAATTCAACGCTATTTTCCCAGCACATGGGCGTCATATCATAGGGAACGCCGATAGAAAACTTAGAGAATTTATAGGCTCGCTCGGAATATGATGATATGGATGGTGAATGGTGTATCCATAGTAATTCCGACATATAACGAACGTAAAAACATCACGGTGCTTATCTCTCAAATCCAAAATATTCTCCGTGGGAAGGTAGACTTCGAGATAATAATCGTTGATGATAATTCCCCAGATGGTACGTGGATGGAAGCAATGAGGCTCGCAAGTAGATATGGCAACATTAGGGTAAGAAGGAGAATAAATAAGAGAGGGCTGGCATCAGCAATAATCGAGGGAATAGCTATGGCTAAATATGACTCAGTAATTGTGATGGATGCCGATCTACAACACCCACCAGAAGTTATTCCAAACATAATAAAGGGACTGGATAATGCGGACATAGTCATAGCCAGCAGGTATATAAAGGGTGGAGGGACAACTGGTTGGAGCCCAGCGAGGAGAATAATCTCTTTTGGGGCAACGATGATCGCTAGGTTATTGTTTCCAAAGATATGTAGAATAAGGGATCCCATGTCGGGTTTTTTCGGAGTACACAAATATGTTTTAAGAGGAGTAAGGCTCAATGCGATAGGGTTCAAAGTTTTGTTTGACATTCTAGCAAAGGCTAGGTATGGGAAAGTATTAGAGACACCCTATATTTTTCGGGCCAGACTATATGGTGAAAGCAAACTTTCCAAGAAAACAATGAGGGAATTCCTAAAGCATGTAGTGCTTCTGTTTATACAGACAGAGAGTAAGGTTGTTCTCCCCATATTAGTAATAATTTTATCAATTGTTGGAATTGCTATGTCCATGTTTGTGTAGCTCGTGATCATGTATTGGTATTGTCTTTGGTATGTCTGGTGGGACACAGAATGCCGATACTCGACACAACATTGAGTCGTATCCGCAAATATATGGGTATGGAAATAACGGTTGAGGAGCTCGATGAGCTATTATTTAGAATAGGTTTTGAGCTTGACTCATACAAAGAGTCGGAAGGTGACTTCGAATTAAAAATAGAAGTTACCCCCGATAGGCCAGATTGTCTATCTACTGTTGGATTAGTCAGAGCTCTCAAACTCTATCTGGGTATACAAGAGCCCAAGAAGTACGTATCTGTGGGGGAGACGGATTACAAACTATATGTTGATAAAAGTGTATTAGCGATAAGACCATACATTGCTGCTTTCGTAGTGAAGGATATTAGGCTGACAGAAGATGACATAGAGGAGCTTATATGGACACAGGAAAAGCTCCATGCAACATTTTGTAGGGAAAGAAAGAAAGCATCTATAGGGTTTTATCCACTAAGAAAGATTACATGGCCGCTAAAATATTATGCTGAGGATCCAGACAAAATAAGATTTGTCCCCCTCGGTATGGACGAACCTATGAGTGGGAGGGAAATATTATCTAAACATCCCACCGGAAAAAAGTATAAACACCTGATAGAGGAATTCGCGAAATATCCCCTATTTGTAGATAATAACGGCAACGTATTGTCGATGCCACCAATAATTAATGCACGGGAATATGGAGAGGTAAGTAGTAGCGATACAGAAATCCTCGTAGAGACCACGGGAACACATAAGGAAACAATGAAACAAACGTTAAATATTCTCGCGACAATGCTTAGTGACATGGGTGGGACGTTACATAGTGTGGAGGTAATATATCCAGACATAAAGGAGAGAGCCCCTTTCTTCCAAGGATATGTAAAATATCTACATCTCGACTATGTGGAGAAGGTGTTGGGGGTCAAAATCAGGACAAAAAAAGTAAAAGAGTTATTGTCCCGCATGGGTTATTTGATCAGGAGTATTCAAAGGCGTATGGTGATGGTTGAAGTTCCACCCTATAGGACGGACATATTCCATGAAATAGATATTGTCGATGACATCGCCAGGGCATACGGTTTTAATAATTTCGAGCCAGAACTTTCCCCCGTCTTTACTGTAGGTAGTCAATTGGGCATTCATGACAAGATAGACTTCATAAGGGAGATTCTCACCGGGTTGGGGTATGCAGAAATATTTACTTTCTCACTCACAAATACCGAGGATCAGTTCTTAAAAATGAGACTAGATGTTCCGGGGTCTATAGTTAGAATTGCTGGTGCGAAAGAGGCAAAAATAAATATGGTTCGCAGTTGGCTCCTACCCGAGGCCCTTAAAACACTTGTCGAGAATAAGGCAAGGGAGTATCCAATAAAAATGTTTGAGATATCTGATGTTGTCGAGTTAAATGAGGATTTGGAGGCCCGTGCACAAAACAAAACACACCTGGTGGTCGTGATTTCGGATACGAGGGCTAACTATACGGACATAAAATCGTGCATAGAGTATGTATTTGGTGCTTTAGGAATATCAATAAACATCGTCCGGGGGAACCATAGATCTTTCATTGAGGGAAGATGTGCCCTAATAGTTCTTGATGGAAAGGAAATTGGCGTCCTTGGAGAGATCCATCCAGAGGTACTCATGAACTTCGGGATAACAATACCAACGGTGGCTGCTGAGGTGGATTTATCTGATGTGTTAAAGATCAGGGTACAGGAAGTTGAATGGTCAGAATAGCTGGGTCATCCTGGCAATACTTATAACCATAGGTCTTCAGCCATTTGTAACGCCAACCATCATGCCTAGCAACAATATTTTTCCCTTTGATGGGAATGCACCGCATAATTCTGCCAAATTTGGACGGCATCTGAGTGGAATACCGAGAAGTCTGGATAGAAATGGGAATAGAGTTGCCGACTATTTGGAAGAAAAACTTTACGTGGAAAAGGCGTTGGGTGAAAAAATAAGACTATTTATATTCCCGCGTGAAGGCTTAGAAGCAAAAATGCGTAGCATCCTTCATAGACTAAACTATGTGGATGTGTTAAAATATTATGACTTTCTGGGGGCATATCTTATATCTATCAAGATGAATGAAATGGAGAAACTGGTTAGTGACTTGGCCGGAAGTTTTTCCTGGATAGAAGAAGACCAAATGGGGGTCATATGTGGTTCTGGATATAGCTATCCATTCAGAGCGGAAGAGGTGTTTTTTCAAGTTGGTTATGATGGCATAGATGATGTGACCGTGGCAATAATAGACTCGGGTATTGATGGTTCTCGCCCCGATTTTAGCGATAAAATAGTCTATTATAGGGATCTTACCGGGGAATCGGTCGATCCAGTTGATAATATTGGCCATGGAACAATGATTGCATCCATTATTGCGGGGGAATATGTGGAGAAAAAAACAATCAGTCTTGTCCATTTTGGGGAGGCATCCACAACCTACAAAAAAGTAATGACTTTCAAACTTACAAAACAGCAGCATGTTAACATAACACTAGAATGGGAGTCCGAGGTCGAGAATAGGGTATTCCTAAAACTAGTTAATGATGAGGGATCAGAACAGTTAGTGGCTAACACCACAAATAAATCCATCCATATAAAGGTGCTCGGACAAGAGGGCCTGAATAGCATACTTCTGAGCTGCAGGTATAGGGAAATACGGTATGTGATCTCTGTTGACTATGAACTGGAATATGCCATATCAATCAGGGGGGTTGCACCAAAGGTAAAACTGGCAATATGGAAGGTATCGAGGGGTCTCAGTATGTCGACGAACTCATCGATGGTCATAGACGCTCTGGGGGAGATACTAAAACTCTACAAAGAACTTAACATAACTGTCGTTAATCTAAGCATATCATTCACCAAGCAAATAATAGCCTTAGATGAGGCGATAAATAGGTTAGTCACAAGTGGTGTAATAGTAGTAACACCAGCGGGAAATGAATACATAGAAAAACGTACTCAGCAGACAAACCAGATATGCTCACCTGGTACCGCATATTTGGCGATAACTGTCACAGCGGTAAATGAGTACTACGGGGTGGCGCTGTATTCTTCGAGGGGAGGAACATATACTGAGGATTCTATGGAATACATAAAGCCCGACATAGCCATGTTTGGTGGAGGCATGCTTTATGGTGAATGGCCAATAGGTGCAGATAGTGATATCTCAGACTATACCTTCGAGGATATCAAGAGAGGGGACTACCTGACTAGCTACGGTACCAGTTTCTCCACGGCCTATATATCTGGACTAGTCGCTCTCCTTTCGAGCCTCCTGATGGAGGAGGGCAGGTGGGAATGGGACATCAACCAAGCAATGAGATTGAAGTCTATAATACTTTTATCAACATTCGAGACAACATATATAGGCAGACACGAACTGGACATTGAAAACAGTACACTGAGGACTACTCCAGAGTTCTCTAATGGGACAAAAGACTATGATGAAGGATTCGGCGTTGTAGTTCCGAGTACATGTCTTGATCTATTGTCATCGGAGAGCATCACTGGAGATACAGAATTAGAGGAAATAATATCTATAAAGACGCCAGTAATCGCGAAGTCGATGTATTCCCATGATCTAATCCGTGTAACGTTCTCCTCAAATTCTTCTGGGGCAGCAATATTATGTATATACTCCGGGACGGACTTTGATGGGAGCCCAAACCTATATTGGTTTACTCTGAGTAATGCGTCCAAGATTCTTCTTTGTCCAGGAGAAATAGTTCTGGTAATAAAACTAGTGAGGAATGAGACCGTATTAGTAAATTTGATTATTGATATTGTAGCCAAAAGATGGTCTCTAATGGCCATAACCATAGGGATAGGAGTCGTGATTCTGGCCGTGATAGTATATACGATAGCGAAAATAGTTCGTATAGTTCGCGGGAAAATATTAAAGAAGCGAGAGGGTGAGTGAGCAACCTATTTTAATTATTTTTGATGAACTACTTTGGGCCGAGGGTGGTGTATTTGAAGAAAAGACACACCATACTTTTGCTATTACTTATAATGTCAGTAATCTCATATATGGTCCCACATATTGAAAGTGGCCACGCCTATAATAGAAAATCAAGCCTAGGTAGTCCTACTGAAGGAAATATCCTCAGGGTTTTCGAGGAAAATGTGAGTGCTATGGAAATTCTTCAGAATGTCACGATAACACAGCCGCCAGTCCTATATGATATTGATGCTGATGGTACGGATGAAGTTCTAATAGTGAGCAACGACACACTATTACTATATAAGTATGATCCAGAGAAGGGGAATTTGACAGAACAATGGAGGGTGCTTCTAGGGAAAGTATTTAATGTGACGGTATCCCCCGGATATAAAAACTATACTGAGGCCTATGTGGCGTCTACATATCCCATATGTGGTGATTTTAATGGTGATGGAAATGCGGAGATTGTGATTGGGGCTGAGACGAAAATTTTCATGATAAATAGCACGGGGAGCATAATTAGAGAATACGAATTAAACAAGACGATCAAAGAACTAGTAGCGATGGATATAGATTTCGATGGAGCTATAGAGGTCATAGCTCGCTTATCATCAAAGGAGACATACCACACAGACTTTTTCTCGTTCGATCGAAAATCAAGAAAGATAAAGCTATTTGAAAGTTCCAGAGTACTTTTCGCGGTATACTTCACCAAGAAGGCGGGATCTCACCCAGTGAAATGGATTGTTGCAGTACCAAAATCCGACGAAATTAAGATAAGAACACATAACGAAACAATATCCTACGATATTGGCGGAAAAATGTTTACAGATCCCGTACCAGGGAACTTTTCCCTTTCTGGTGAAGGCTTGGAACTAATGTTTGTTCGGAAAGACAGGGTAAGGTTCGTGATTTTCCCCTCAAGGGAAGTACTTGATATAAACTCTACGAGCCTCTTGAATATAACACCAAGCAATATCCAGATGCGGCCTGTAGTCGCCGATTTCGATAATGATGGTTATGACGAAAGTTTTGTGTGGTTCAAGTATAACGAGACGATAGCATATGTTGGCTATATAGGAATAGCCGACAGGAGTACTAATCAATCCGAGGTATATCTCAGAAATATTTCAGTCGTAAATGCAACCCCCAAACAATCCATTGTCCTATCCATAAACAACACACTGAGTTCAATAGTATTGTTGTCCAACGGTACGGTAATTAGGCTTTACCTGAACAATACAAACATCACCATCGAGAGAATGTTTACAGTACCAAACGCTACATATATTGTCGCAGGAAACATAGACAATGATACATATTCTGAACTAGTACTAACTACGAATAGTTCCATATATGTTGCTAATCTCAATGTCTCAGATGAATGGCCCCTAATATTCCACGACATGGATAATACAAACAACTATAATCATCAGTCGGACTGGGATATGGATGGCTATCCTGATGTAGAAGACCCAAATAAATATGATTCAGATAGTGATGATGACTGGTCCAATGATTTCACAGAGTTCCTAAACCACACAGATCCTAGTAGTCCCGATATGGATGGGGATAGGCTACCCGACGGTTTCGAGTTACGTTTTCATTATCCAAACAACTGTAGTGATAAGAATGGTGATGGTGAACTCGACTGGGAAGAAGATGATGACGACGACGGTATCATAAACCTTTTCGAATGGAAGAATGGGACTAACCCCCTCAGCAATGATACGGATGGAGATGGAATCCTCGACATAGACGAGATCAATGGAACCTACGGTAAAGTATCAGACCCAACAAGCAATGATGGAGACCATGATTATGTACCAGACAGCTGGGAGCTAAACAACAGTATGGATCCCAAAAACAGTACTGACGCATACCTAGACTATGATGACGATGGCCTACTAAATATAGGTGAGTATGTCTACGGGGCCAATATATCCAATAGAGACACCGATGGTGACGAACTCTATGATGGATACGAAGTATACTATAACCTTGACCCATTAAACCCCCAAGACATCTATGATGATCAGGATAACGACGGCATCAACAACTATATCGAATTCATTTTGAATACAGACCCAACAGAGAACGACACAGATGACGATGGAATGCCCGATGGTTGGGAATGGATCTATGGATTCAACCCTCTCGACCCAAAGGACAATAGTACAGACTTTGATAATGACGGCCTGATCAATATTGATGAGTATGAGCATGGGACAAACCCAAAGATGGTGGATACGGACGGTGATGGGATGCCTGACGGTTGGGAAGTATCCTTCGGTTTCGATCCAACCGACGAGGACGACGGATATCAGGATCCCGACTTTGATGCACTAATAAATAAGGATGAATACATACACGGTACGGATCCTTTGAATCCTGATAGTGATAATGATGGGCTTAGCGACGGTATGGAGGTCGCGTTGGGTACGGATCCTTTGAATCCTGATAGTGATAATGATGGGCTTAGCGACGGTATGG
>CAZVPA010000010.1:0-6887 GCA_964628995.1 uncultured Nitrososphaerota archaeon
GTTTTAGTATGTTTTTTATAAAAAATTTTTAATATTTTCTGGCAAACCATAAGATTATATTGAGTATGTGCCGGGGTTGCCGAGCTAGGTACGGCGTCGGACTCGAGACCTCTCGGGCAATCCGGTGGCGCTTGCGCCTCGCGGGTTCAAATCCCGCCCCCGGCACCAAGCCTCCAATTTTATGAATTGTCTCTGCGGGGGTTCCGGAGTGGTCAAACGGGCTGGGTTCAGGACCCAGTGGCATATGCCTTCGCGGGTTCAAATCCCGCCCCCCGCATATCCCCTAGCGATGTGTATTAGACAGGAATGAATGGTGATTTGTTGAGGATCCTCGGACTTGATATAATGCCTGATCGGGAAAAATTTTATGCTGTTGTTGTAGATGATTCTTCTGGGGAAATCGTATATAGGGGCACTATTAATAGGGACGAAATACTTTCCCTCATCAGAAAATACCATGTTGGTGTTGTTGCTATCGATAATATCTTCGAGTTATATGATGATTCTGATCAGATACTTAGTTTCATTGAAAACGCCAAAGTCACACTTATCCAAGTTACTGGTCCTCCTTTTCGCCAAAAGAAACTTTCGCTCTTAGCAAAAAAGTATGGGCTTCATAGTGGTGGAAAACTTTCCCCAGATCAAGCTGCCGAGGTCGCTGCTAGGCTTGCTATGAGAAGGGAGGGGGCGGAAATCATCGCTCTTAGGGATGTAACACTAATATCTATTTCGAGGTCTAGACATTTTGGCCAAGTTGGAGGGAGCCATCAAAGACACTATTCTCGAGCAGCTGAGGCCCGTATTAAGACCGTTGTTAATGATGTTTTATCAGCACTAGACAAAGCACGACTTCCCTATGATGTTTATCTGAGAGAAGGGGAGGGAGGATATAGATCTGCTAGGATCATAGTTTATGCACCGCAGGATTCTGTGAGGAGAATCGTTAGGGATGTCGAAACAGACTGGTATCAGATAAAGATAGTACCGATAAGACATAGACACCTGGTATTTGTTTCCGTGAGTATGCGGGATATCTCTGGGCCGCGCTCCCGTTATATTATTGTGGGTGTTGATCCTGGAGAAACAACAGGTCTGGCACTACTTGATCTACGGGGTAACGTTTTATATGTTGGTAGCCGTCGGGGGGTCGGTCTTTTCGAGTTGATTGATAAGATCTATGAATATGGTAAGCCAATAATTGTCTCTACAGATGTACCAAAGATTCCACATTTTGTTCAGTCAATCGCGCAGAAGTCCGGTGCGATTGTTTTCCGGCCCAAAAAGACGCTACCAGTCTTCAAAAAGAATGAGATTGCTAAGAGCCTAGGAGTAAAAGTGGATGATTCCCACCAACGCGATGCCTTAGTGGCTGCTTTCTTAGCATTTAAACATTATGAAAAGAAATTCCTAAAGATCGACAATATAGTCAGATATATCCCCCTTGTGGATCCAGACTCCGTGAAGGCTGAGGTAATACTCAGGAATAGAAGTATAAAATCCGCTATCCTCTCCCAACTTTCCCATATAATCTCGAATAGACCCCACGAGGAGCGTACATACGTCAGCCAGAGGGAGCTTCAACTCATGCAGGAGAACGAGATATTAAGGAGGAAATATATTGATGCGAAATCAAAAATCGAAACACTTACAAGGAAAATCAGCAAGTTAAATGAGGAACTTCAAAAGCAGAAGCTTGAGATACGGGACTTGCGATCTAGAGTGAGAGAACTGGAGAGAAACGCTGAGAAGAAATCCATGGATCTTCTAAGGGAACGCGATGAGGTAATAGCAAAGTTATATAGTGAAAATAGAATTCTGCGAAGAATGGTCGAGAAGCTTGAGAATATTGTCAGAGAACTTGAGGATAAAATCGAGTTACTAAAGAGAGTGGCTATGAGAGGGCCCGATGAAATCATCATAAAGAAGATTGATCCCCTCACGGCCGAGAACCTTGAGAAATGGAAAAGAGAGTTTGGATTAACCAAATATGATTTAATACTCACTAGCAATGTAGAGATAAGCAAGAATCTTATTTCGACCCTAAAAAATAACGCATTAGGAATAATCCTTATTGACACGAAAAGACTACATAATAGAGAGAGAAAGACTCTGGAGCGAAATGGGGTCGCTGTATTTCCCTATGATTATTTCTCCACCGTTATCAGAAAGGAAGATCTCATCCAGAAGGTAAAAATTGACTCCCTTCAGGCATGCATCCAATCCGCACTTATGGAATATCTTGATGAGGCCGAGAGAGCATATATAGAATTCAGATCCGCCTTGGAGGAATATAGAAAAAGACGGTTAGAGGAACTTGGGGAATAAACTACGCGAAGTATTTGCGATATATTTTAATGGCCACCGCGCCCAGAATCACAACTACTATTACTGTTGCCAAGAGGCTCCAGAACCATGAGGGAATTACTTTCTTTTTCTTTTCATACTGAACCTTGTATATGAATCTATCTGATTTAACCTTACCAAACTCGGAGGTTATTGTCGCATTTAGAACAATCCATCTTGCCGATGAATCAAGATGGACCGTATAGGATAGCGTATCTGTCGAAACATCAACTGTTTTCCGATTAATAGTCTCGTTATTACTATCAAGTGTTTCGTAATATAGTGTTGCCTCTAGGATCTCCCCGAACCCGTCCCCAAGCACTATAAAGATTGTGCAAGTCTCGTTCGCCTTTGGTTCTCGTGGATAAACATCAAGAATGGGATACAGAGGTAGACTTCTCTCCCGGTCATCTATATACATATTTATGTAGGTTGATAATTCATCGATGTTCTCCAGACCAAATGACTTCCACCATATGAGACCCGTACCATCAAGAATAATTACAAGAGGAATCGCTGGTATTGGTTCTGTTGTGAACTCCATATATGTACCATTTGTGCTATTGGATATCAATGTCTGGTTGTCATGGATTATTATAAGATCATCGATTTCCTTGGAATAATTAGTATAGTCAAAGCTATTGCTTGTGTCTATAATTATTGGAAGAACATTGCCGGAGACCGCAGATTTCAATTGTTTCAATGCCCCCTCGACATCCCTTACAACGTCAGCCCCTGTTATGTTTATGTATACTAGAACAAAGATATCGTAATCATTCTCAAGTATATTCTCCTCCTCTTCACCGTATGTCACGTTGAAACATCCTATGTATCCATATAATGGATTTCGTGGATATTTCTCGCCATATCTATTGTAGATGAAAGCTTCGGTATCCACAGGGACTATTTCTCCCGAATAATTCGCTATCGGCTTTAGAAGCCGGGAAAAGAATAGTCTATATGCTGGATAATACGTAATATTATATTCTTGGGTCTCATTCTCGGTTGATTCATTAAGATACTTGGTATATTGGTCTATAGTCGTCATGTTTATTTGTACGATCTCATTTATGTTGATACTTCCATTATATATCGCATATAACAAACTGTCAATGCTTGTAAAGTTTAGTGTCGAGTTATCACTAAGCATCATCCTAACTAGGGGGTATGCCGTTATATTTGTTATATTCTCCGTGGTATTGTCAGCTCTGACATTTGTGACTATGTTCACCATAATAATTCTGTCTGAACCCCCCTGCTCATAACCAGCATCCATAGGACTAATGGATGCTACTATTGGGGATACTACTAGGACTATAAGTAAAAAAACTCCCGTCCTCATATGGATCACTTCAACAACACAACTTCATACTAAAAAGGATATAAGAACATTAGATATGGTGGAATCACCCAATTAGCTGCCTAATCTTGTCCAGAAGATCATGTGGAGGCTTCATATCCAGTAGCCAATACATAGCAGATATAACAAAGAGAGCATTATCAGACTCCCCCAAATACTCCTCCTGAAGAATTTTCCACGATGAAACAGCAACCACTTTTCCATTACCAAACCGAGCGGAACATGCCAGGACCGCGTTGGGTGGATTATGGTTTTTCTCACTCCTGACAAGGATGTCTATAGGAGATGCTTTCTTGTGGCTAAGGATAAATTTTACTGGATCAACAAACACGAGCTCATCAATACCCATAGTTATTGCGTGTGACTTATTTATGTTTCTTGTAATCAGTACACCACCGTTATTTTCAGATAGAACCCTAATATGCGTGGGGATTATCCCTGTATCCGACAGAATCTCATATAGAGAATTGAAATATGGTATACTCTCGGCATCAACAAAAACAAAGAGCCTATGACCAGCCTTTATATGTCTAATCAACACCTCTCTTTCATTTCTAGTGTATTTCTCAAAAACCTTGCCTGCGATGACCACAAGTCTGCCCTTAGCTAAAAAGTCAGAGGATACCCTATCTAAAAACTCAACCCTAAAGCCTAGACCCTCAACAAAACTTTTGAAATACTCAAGATGAAACATATTCCCCCTCGAGGTATCCAACAAAACTGTGCTCAAACCTACCACCCTCTAAATCCAGAAACAAAAATTGGAAAATGATTTTTTCTTTTTTTCCTAGAAATAATGCGGATATTATGGTGATTGTTGATGACGAATAAGCAAAATAAACTTGATACCATAAAGTTCGACGAACTAATAGACATATTGAATATAAGTATGGAGGACATAGAAGGATTGCCCAAAGAGCCATCAAAACACGAATCGGTAGCGATTATAGGTACAGCGGGTCATGTGGATCATGGCAAGAGTACACTCACGGAAGCGATCACAGGGAAATTCCCCTCTACGCATAGCGAAGAAATCACACGTGGAATAACGATATATCTAGGATATTCACACCTTGATATCTTTGCATGCGCTTCCGATGGTACGCTTAAAAAGTTGGTCTCCAATGCTGATAAAAAGTGTCCAAAGAAATTACGCATGCATCATATAAGGTGTTATTCCATTCTTGATCACCCTGGCCACGAAATATTGATATCCACAATGTTGTCTGGGGCTTCAATTATCGATTATGGACTTGTCGTTATAGCCGCGAATGAGCCGTGTCCAATGCCCCAGACACGCGAACATGTAGCAGCATTAGAGGTTATGGGTGTTGACAAAATAATATGTGTACAGAATAAGATTGAACTTGTAGGGGAACATGATCTAAGGAAGAACTATAACCAAATCGTTGAGTTCTTTGAAAAGGAAACACAATATGGTATCCCACCTATAATCCCGGTTAGTGCGGCGCTCCGGATAAATATGGAATTCGTATTAGCGGCAATACTTCAATATTTCCCACCAAAAAAGCCAGAAAAAGGGGGACCACCAATCATGTATATTGCGAGATCATTTGATCCGAATAGGCCAGGAACATCAATAGATAAACTAATTGGTGGGGTTATTGGGGGAGCACTAATAAGTGGAGAGCTTAAGATAGGAGACGAGATAGAAATAAGGCCGGGCCACATCACGGAGGAGGGAGAAATAATACCACTATACTCCGAGGTAGTAGGCATAAGATCCGACATCGGCCAGCCCTTAGAAAGTGCCCACCCCCATATGCTGATCGGTATAGCGACGGATCTAGATCCCAGCTTGGCGAAGTCCGATGGGTTGGTAGGAAACATAGCTGGTAAACCAAAGGATCTCCCACCAATAGTGGATAAGGTCATCATAAAGAAAGTCAACATGTTCGAGAAAATAATCGGAACGCGCATAGAGAGGCGAAATTATCCACTTAAAAAAGGCGAAGAAATCATAATAAACGTGGGAACCTACACAACACCAGCAATGATAGACTCGATACAGGACGATGAAGCGGAGCTTGTCCTCTCCAGACCAATAGCAATACCAAAAGGCGAGAGAGTAGCAATCCTAAGAGAAATAGAAAGAGAATTCAGACTCGTAGGTTATGGATTACTAGACTATTAAGCATTGGAAAACAATTCACTTCATGAGGAAAGCTGTAGCCATTCTCTCAATAACGAATCGTTCCAATAACCCAACCGCTCCTAACTTTCTACCCTCCTTTTGCCTGTCAAAAAGATCCCTAGATATCCCGAATACCTCGGTAATCCTGTTGATATCGCCTATACAATCATCCAGAAGACTTATAATGACACCCCACTCACATAATGCATCCAGAATGGTATCAGGATCCTCAGATATAATAATGATCGCAAACTTACTGCCTCTTGATGTCTCTAATAGCGGGATAACATCCCTTACTTGTGTCCTACCGAAGTACCTTAAAGCGACCTGTAGATTGAGTTTCCTAGCCACCATCTTCCCTCGATTAAGATCCCGCAACGCAAGGACCGTAGCGATATCAAGAACCCTCCTACTAACGACAAACTCGCAAGGAATATACTGGATCCACACTCCCCTCTTTTCGAACTCCAGAACAGCATCAAGAAGCTTTTTCCTGTCCGCAATAGCAAATATTATCCTATATCTAAATTGCTGTTTGTCGTTCTGCATTATGATACCCTCGTAATACGTCAGTAATAGTCGGATGAATATGTGGGAGTTATCGGACTTTATATGTTACCCGAGTATTACATGAATATTGGTGATCCATATGCAGTTGCAACCATCAAATATGAAATTAATAACTCTGCATATTCCCCAAAAGTTTATTGAGGCCCTTGATGAACTTGTGGCCAAGGGTTGGTATCCAAATAGGAGTGAGGCTATAAGGGTGGCAATAAGAGACTTTCTGCGCGAGATGAAGAAATTCATGATGACAAGCGAGAGAGAGAAACCTAGAACTGGAAGCCCGACACTTTAATCCAGTTGTGTCCAGCAAGATAGTAGCATGTAATATTCCTCCTTCTCAATTTTTTTACGAGCTCCATATCTGTGGTAGCCACGGCGGCATTGAGTTTTTCTGCCATTCTTGCGAGTATCTCGTCATATACCTCATAGAATTTAAGTCGTCGCCCGATATTTCTCACTTTT
>CAZVPA010000010.1:6897-7495 GCA_964628995.1 uncultured Nitrososphaerota archaeon
TTTCTGGATCGGCATCGATTATTTCTATTCCGAGTTTTTCAATAAATTCTAATGCAAAATCAGCAGCAATCCTTATCTTTCCCTTCTTTTTGGATCTAAGTAATTTGAGCTCTTCCACTGTCGTGGATAAGACGGCGAGTTTTGCTCCTTCCGATACCTCATAGAGTGCTTCCTCTAGGTTTATTGGTGGCTTCTTTTTTCCCTTAATGATGTAGATGAGTAGTGATGAGTCAATAAGTATTATTCTCTCTCTACCTGAAATGTTCCCATCCTTTCCTAGGGATTCTCCTGTCGCCAATATAGACACCTCTTCCCTTGGTTACATGTCCGATCTTTATTGGTTTTTTCAGTCCATACTTTTCAAAGATCCTGGAAACATAGGTATCTGTTTTGTCCGTAGTGAATACAAATTCGTACTCCTCACCACAATAAAGGGCCATTTCTTCGGCATTTAGACCATTTTTCTCAGCATAATTTTTTGTCTCATCCGCAATCGGAATGAAATCTAGTTCTATCCTGACATTACTAAGTCTGGATATATCGTTCAGGGTCACCGCCAGGCCGTCCGAGGAATCCATACATGCTGTTGCTACTTCTC
>CAZVPA010000010.1:7505-32801 GCA_964628995.1 uncultured Nitrososphaerota archaeon
GCCAACGCCAAATTTCTGTTGATTTTTGGTTCATAGAAATTAAACAATATTCTATCCATATTCTCTATTGATTCACCACCCTCTAGAAGATAGTGGAGGGCTACTGCGGACCTACTAAACATCCCTGTAACCCACACAGAATCCCCAATATTGGCGGTTCTCCTCGCAATATACCTATCCGAAACCCCTATTCCCACTCCAGTAAGAACTATGTCCCTCCCACCCCCGAGATCCCCGCCCAAATAATTACATCCATAAAAATCGCATGCCCCTTTTATACCCACAAAAATTTCTCTGAAATCCTCAATATCTAGGCTATCAGGAACCGATACCGAGCAGAGAAATACGAGTGGAACTCCACCCTTCGCAATAATATCGCTAAATGTCATAGTTACCGTCTTCCAGCCCATACTCCTAAAACTCATTCCTCTTGGTGCATCAGTACTAGCAACAAAAGTATCAACATTGATTATAGCATACTGGTCTCCCTGTATTTTTAGTGGTATGGCGTCCTCATCCACATATGTCACGCCAGATAGAAACTGAAAGACAATATCTTCTAGTGCCCTTCGTTCCCCTATGTTACCAATCTTCATCTCTGTTCAGCCAATGCTGAATAGACACCATATTTATGATGCGCCTTAGTCGATCGTATTTTTCCCCGAGTCTTATAAATCTTGTTTTCAGGTTTGAGTATCCTATCTCTATTCTCTCTCCTCGCTCAAGTTTTCCAACAATAACACCATCAGCAACTATTATGGCATCTGCCCATAATTCGACAATCTCTATGGCGACTCTACTATCGGATGGCAACACAACTGGAAACATCCCACGGAACAATGGTGCGAGGGGCGATAGTACTAAAGCGTTCATTGTTTCCAATAATACTGGGCCACCAGAGGAAAGAGAGTATGAGGAACTACCTATGGGGGTCGAAACTATGAGTCCATCACATAGAACCCTAGTTAAAAATTCACCATCCACGAAAATATCTAAGCCAAGAATTTTTCCAGGTTTCCCTGTCATTATTACGTATTCATTCAGGACGGTAGGGATCTCCATATTTTTACCATAAACCTTTGCTTCTAGTCTTCTGAGTGCCACGATACCATAATCACCCTTCTCGATTTTGTCTAGGGAGTCTATAAAGGTGTTTAAAGAAAGTTCTGTTAGGAGGCCTATCTTGCCAAAGTTTATGCCGAGGATCGGTATGTCGGATAATGCTATCTCTCTTGAGGCATGGAGTATTGTTCCATCACCCCCAAGCGTTATCACAAAGTCACATTGGCCAAGAATATCGTGCTTTATTTTGGTTCCTATAGAGATGACTTGAAGTATTCTCCATCTTCTCTTTTTGAGTAGTTCCAAAAACTCACTAAGTTTGTCCTCTACTTTCCTCTTAGGAGCAATAAAAATTAGTACTCTCGGCTTATTGGATGATTCCTCTCTTTTTAAGTTCATCCAGAATTTCACCCACTATATCACTGATCTCCCTATATGTGGTATCAATAACTATGACCTTGGATGACCCATAATTAGATATAGCCTCCCCCAGTATTATCCCGAACCTCTCAGCCTCAAGATTTTCCTCTATTTTTTCTGGTGGAAAATTTCTTCTCTCCAGACGCTCCCTAAGTGCGAAGGGTTCACATGTAAGAACAATGCATAGGCTAACAATGTCAGGGGGGAGGGCTTCGGCTCCTATGCCCTCGACTATTACAAGTCCATCAATATCCGCCAATTTTCTCATTCTCTCTGCGAGCCTTTCCTCATCTATGATATATGCCTGCCTTCTCTTATCATATGCTCGATATAGTCTCTCCTCCACTACCAATTTGCTTAAATGTATAACCCTAAAACCCATCCTAGATAGGGCGTCAGCCAAAGCCGATTTCCCAGTACCTGGTGTCCCACAAATAACCACTATAGACATTTTTTCACACAATATATTAGCGTGCGGAAAACCACAAAAAGTTAGTCTTATTTAATTAATAGATTGATTATTTTTTCATGACCGTTATATTTTGGGGATTCAGTTGAACATTGAGGAAATAGTAAGAGATCATATTGGAACAATATTTGGGCGAGCAGGCGTCGCAAGATTCTCCTTCAGTGTGAAACAAGATAAAAGTGTCCAAAAAGGGCAGTTTCTTTTAGCGATTGGAGACAATAGAGTAATCCTAGCGAGAGTAATTGATATAGAAACAAGAATGCAGGAGACTATATGCCATTGCGAAATACTTGGGGAATGTATAGATACACGCCTGAAACAATGTAGAATACCTGTTAGAGCTGGATACGAGATATATAATCCATCTGGAGAGTTCCTCAGTAAACTTATAACCAGAACAACAAAGGAGGAGGGACTATACATTGGCAAGATTTTGGCACATCCAGATTTTGTCCCTGTATACTATAATCCAAAGGATCTTAGAGTCCATGTTTTCGTGTCAGCAACAACGGGGGGCGGAAAATCATACACATTAGCGGTCTTCATAGAGGAGCTCATAAAGCATATGAGAAAAAAGAAGGATCTGTCAATAATAATTTTTGATGTTCATGATGAATACTCTGGATTAATAGCACCAAACATGCATGAGAAACAAGTAAAAGCTCTTGAAGAATATGGCCTAAAGCCGACAGGATTTGAGGATGACATCCTTATTTTTGACTGGGAAAACAACCCACCCTATCTGAGCCCAATATTCTCCCCAGACAGACTAATGTTTGTCTTCTCCATGAAAGATATCAGATATGCATTACAGCTGAAACAACTTATGGGAGAGAAAAAGCAGATGCACATTGATGATATATATAGGCTCGTAGAAATAAGTGATCTGCATCCCCAGACCAAGCAAGCATTATTGACACGTATAGGTTCATTACGTGCTAGCGGATTTTTATCACATAGATACATCAAGGCAGAGGACTTCTGTAAACCTGGAAAGGTAACCATATTCAGACTTATTGGTACGCCTCTGGGAGATCTGGGTATTAGATTTTTTGTTGCGGATATTACACGTGAGGTATTCGAGGCTAAGAAAATTGGGAAGATAAAACATAATGTTATACTGGTGGTAGATGAGGCACATCTATTTGCCCCAGCGAAGGGAAGAGATGATCCCGTAAAGGAAATATTAGTACGTGTTGCGAGAGAAGGCAGAAAAATGGGTGTATGGCTAATCCTTGCTACACAGTCCCCCCGTGACCTAAGCGATGTCATAATTATAAACTGCTCGACAATAATAGCACTAAAAATGCAAAAACACGATATCTCCAAACTAAGCCAAATATTCGGTCTTCCCAAGAAGCTGGTGGAAGTACTAACATCAGTATCTCCTGGAGAGAGCTTCATAAAAGCACCATCATTCTCAATGCCAATCATGGTACGGATCAGACCCAGACAATCCTCGGAACTAAAAGCAGAATATGTAGACATAAGCAAGATTATGGAAAAAGTCGTTGAAATCTCCAAAAAAACAAGAAAACTAGTCAGCCAAAAACCCACTACAGTACCAAAAGAAATTCCTAGTGTGCCTAAACCTCCCCCCCAGCAGCCTCCTCAACCGCCTACTCCACAACAACAACCAATAACACGGACACAAATACAACAACCCCAACGACCTATCCCCCAGAGGGAACCAGTACGTACATCGTCGGTCGTAAGAGTACATGATATTAGTAGAGTAGTTCCCCAACAGGAGAGAGTCCGGAGGAGTCCTCCTGCTGAGCGTAGTAATGTTGTGGATCTAGCTGTTAGTATACTGGCTGATCAAATAAAAGCCCATGATTATGTGGCTTTAGAATTAATCAGGATGATATTGGAGTATGATTCTGTTGATATTGTGGATGCATTACAGTATGTGTCTGAGGATATTATAGATGTACTGATAGCCGAGGATATACTGCGTTTGGAGGATTCTAAGTTGGTTCTAAATCTCGATAAGAAGATCGAGGAGTTTACTGGTAGAAGGATAACGGATACACGGCTTGCCCTAGCCAAAAAGAAACTAAAAATGTTATTGGGTCTCTAGTTTTCCTTCACCCTTATTTTGATGCTGGATGGTGCGATTATTACGTATTCGGATCCCACACCTAAAACATTGAAATTAAGCCTATTTTTCGCCTCAAGAATCCGCCGTACTATATCACGCCTAATCTTTACACTCTTAAACGCAGATAGACTCGCAATAATGACATTCCCCTTTTTTACCTCATCAACTATCTTTAACAGATCCTTATGAGTGGATATCCTCATGGCGATTATCTCGGCGTTTTCATTCATATGCTCCCCCTAGGTGGGCATGAACTACTTTTTAAAACATAGATAATATCCATGGAATATCGATGGTGTACGTTTTGGAGGTAAGAATACTAAAGGAGGGAGACTATAAGGATAAAAACTTGGTTGCGGGAATCGATGAGGCTGGTAGGGGTCCAGTTATCGGACCACTGGTAATAGCGGGGGTTATGCTGAGAAAAAGCCTCATTGAAAATCTTAGGGACATGGGGGTACGTGACTCAAAGATGTTATCTAGTAAAAGGAGAGTGAAGCTCTTTGACATGATAATAAGCCTTGCTGAGAGCGTTGTGGCTGTAATTCTACCTCCACGTACAATAGATTTCTGGGTTGCTAGGCACGGTCTGAATAAATTGGAGGCGAAAGGTGTAGCAAAAATAATAGAAAGATTCCATGTAGCCGAGGAGATAATAATTGATTCACCATCCTCAGCCGAGAAATTCAGGACATACCTACATGAGTTCTTAGGTCATGATAGTGGACGAATAATATTGGAGCCAAAGGCGGACAGAAAGTATTCTATTGTTGGGGCAGCAAGCATAATAGCGAAGGTAATAAGGGACAATGAGGTAAGAAAAATAAGGGATAGGCTTGGAATAGATTTTGGGAGCGGATACCCCTCAGACCCAAAGACAAGAGAAGCATTAAGAGATATAATACAAAAAGACCCTACTGTTGTGAGAAGAAGCTGGCTGACAGTGAAAAAAATGGCTAACAGATCCTTGGATGAGTTTCTATAATGAAACTTCACCCAAGCCTACAAATTTGTTTTCAGCAAGTCTTGTTTTGAATCTATTCATCTGAATAAGCGTACAGAGCAACATAAGTTTACATTTTCCTTTCCTTATGAAGCTCTTTGTTCTAAAATCGTAGAGCAACATGCCATCATTATCTTTACACCTACAAACTACAGCCTGCGAAACCAAACCTATTTTAGCCCCTCCCTTAGTTACAAATAGATGCTCGTCCATGTAAACACCACTAGGGATCACACAAATTATTATGTGACTCTATATTAACATTCGTAATACTCGAGTATCACTCTTTTTTCTTCGGAAAGAGAGACCTCATGGAAAATAAATTTCATCTGTTTGTTGGTAGCCTTACTTCTAGTGGTCTTATGTGCTCAGGCCGAGCAATTATTTTTTTGTATTTTTTGCCGTCCCGCACTAGGATCACATATCCCCGTCCTCTTTTCTCGATGATTCTTCCTACTTTTCCATGAAATCTCTTGAACGGCATTCCTTTATGTATGCTTGGGTCTATTTTTATTGCTACTTTCTCTCCCACCCTATATTCATATAGTATCGCCGATATTGGAGGAAGACCTTTTTCTTTTGGGCTTTTTGAAAATAGTTTTCTTGTCTTCGATCTTGGACCCTTGGAATGTCTCATCTTCGCGTCACCATGCGATATGCTTCAATGAGTCTAGTATTTTCATCCTCTTCCTTTACTACTGTTCTTAATATCTTTATAACATTACTCCTGCTTATCATTAGTAACTTTGAAATATCACTTACTATCCTAGCAATAACATCGTATTCATCCTTATCATCACCTAAATCGATTATTGACGGTGCCTTATTAATAAAGATAGAAGCATCTACTATCCTCTTTGGGAAAACTATAATACCACCATCTCTGAGGATCCTTGATAGAATTTCTTGAGTTTCTATGCTAGTTTTTTTGAGTATTGCGATATAATCTATGGAGTTCTCCGAAATGCCTAGTTGTGGATAAATGTTTGATATCTTAAATACATAGATTGTTATTCCATTCCCCTTATCATCCCTAAGGAGTATCCGTTGGAATCTAATTATTAGGTTGCTCATCTTGGCCATTTCAAATACTATGTCTTTTATCTTCTCAACAGTTTTGTCGTCAGAGAGCAGAGCGAATGAGAACTCCAAATCAGGCACCTATGTGACTATAATTTTCTCAAATCGTTCGATTATATCTATTTTTTGAAGGATTTCTTCATATGAAACGATTTTCACATGTTTACCTAATTCCTTGGTTAATTCTTTAAGTATAGCTTTTTTTTGGCTTCCTGTAAGAAACATCGATGAGAAAATCAGTATGATCCTAGCAGGACTATGAATTATCCTGTCTATATGTTTGATGTTGCCCAGAATTTCTGTCAGATGAGCGATGATTGTGTATGCGTTATAATTACTAGTTGTTTTGGTAACGCTGTAAGCATCATAGAAATCATCAGCATGAATTCCATTCTCTCCATATATTGGCTTCACATAGATCCTTAATGTTCTGGCGACTTTCTTATCAATAGCGTCAAGTAATTCAACGATTTTTTTATCACATTCGATTCCTGCATCCATCGATGTTCTTATTGATTGCTTATTAAAATATAGACCTTTTCCAAGAATATCCTTAATAATGGATCGAAGGCCTACCTTGACATTTTCATTATCAGATCCGACTAAGTCACCAATACTGATGATATTTGGTATATAGGGAATTTTTCCCTCCTCAAGAAGCTTTTCAGCAATAAATCTAAGGCGTTCAGAAATAATGTCGTCATTTCGAATTAACAGGATATTTGCATGTTTCTCCAGGATACTTAATAATTTTTCGTCTAGGTTAACATCGAGGTCAACAATACCATAGATTG
This sequence comes from uncultured Nitrososphaerota archaeon, assembly GCA_964628995.1. Classification (GTDB taxonomy): domain Archaea; phylum Asgardarchaeota; class Njordarchaeia; order Njordarchaeales; family Panguiarchaeaceae; genus Panguiarchaeum. The sequence continues at coordinate 14,438 of CAZVPA010000010.1, forward strand.
TTATCTCATTGTGAAGATTTTCTTGATTCGCGAAGCCTAATATTTCATCGATAATACTACCCACCGCAACAATAGCTATCTCACCTGACCCATAAGCTATATCTAGCTCCCCCTCACACACATTTCCTTCAATAGCTATAAGATCAGCACTTTCTTTCAAAACTTCTAGATCTATAAACTCAGGCCCACAACAAACTATACTGAATGAGGAGGTATTCTTCTTAGGCCTTTGACAAAAAGTCTTGGAGCAAATACCCATAACCATATCAAGACTTGGAGGTACCGTCAGGGGGATACGAGCATCATAAGCAGCTTTCAGAAGTCTATTCATCACTCTATCATCGTTACAAACAATGACCATTACCCAACTAGACCCCCCATTTTGTGTTGAAATGTGGACAAGTTTATCTAGCACAAGGATAAATTCTGGTAACAAGGATTTTTTGAGCGACGCAATAGCAATAAATTTCTCGGCAGAATCAATAGCATGATAGTAAAAGTCAGATATATCGCTAATATAAGTCTTTCTTATCTTACCTAATGTTATTCTCTGAGCAACCTTAAGTGCTACTGGATCCAAAAAAACATAAAGTTGGTTAATATTGTAATGCGACATTATTTTCTCGAGAACACTACTCAGGGAGAGGCGATCCCTACCCAAAATACAGCACCTCATATATATTTAGAATCAGACAATATAAAGGTTAGGTAAGAACCTCCGCTGAGTTTGTCTTTACGAGAACCGTATGCTCGAACTGTATCACCCATCTTTTTTTCTGCTCAACAAGAGTGGGATATACTCTCACATAGCCCTCATAAGATTTCTCGAGAAGAAAGTTATGCATCCTTCTAACAAAACCTCTTATATCACCATCTCTTGGTCTTATCCATCTCAGTGAAAATGGTAGGCTCCTAAATCTATTGTATAGCTTCTTCAGAATAGGGTTTCTCCCTGTCTTCACCACAGAATAAATGTTCACTGCTGAGTGATCTGGTACCGTTATACTGTCTTCATCACTGATTATAAAGAATGGCTCTATCGCAATAATCATGTTTTCTTTTAAACGGGGGGTGAATCTCTTGGGGACATTCGGTATAGTGATCCCCCCATGAAGCGTCCATCTCTCTATAGAGTGCCCCGTCAGGTCTACCAATATACCTAGACCCTTCCTATGTGCCGCTCTCCAGATGATGCCCCCAATTTCTCCAACCCTAATTCCAGCCCGCACAAAACTTATTGCCTCATCAAGAACTTCCTTTGCTTTCTTTATAGCATCATCAATGAGCTTGTTTCCTCCAATACGAATTGTTATTGACGCATCAGCTATGGCACCACTTTGGGTTATAGCACCAATATCTAGCTTTACAACAGCATTGTTAGGTACAATATGATTATCTAGGGGCGCTGCGGTATAATGAGCAGCCACACTATTTATTCCTATATTAGTTGGAAAGGCAGGTCTGGCCCCATATCTCCGTATCTCCTGTTCCACCCTCTCACATATATCCAGTAGCTTCATACCTGGTTTTATTCTAGTTGAATAACTTCTGAGTATCTTATGAACTATCTCCCCCACAAGCCTCCAGTCCTCTATATCTCCCATTCAGGATCAATCCATAGAAAATCATTAATCAAAAGCCTCCTAGTTGCTATTCCTCTCTCGTTTTTTTCCAGAGCCATATACCATCATAGAAAACTCTAATATCCTTTCGATATTTCCCTCGCAACTTACATGCATTCTCGAGAGCCGCACTTGTCAATGAGACTGCTTCTACGTCGCAGCCCTTTATATAGATTAGATCTGGTGACTCGGAGCCAGGCTGTGTTTCGATCTCTATGTCCACATCACCAAAGATAGGGACTTCAATGGTATCGCGTCTACCGTAGAACCCCTTGATAAGTATTCTTCGTTTTTCCTTGTCAACATCGACCTTCATGGGGAAATGTCTGAAGACAACCTTATGTATGTACACGAATCTCTTCTGGACGCCTTCTATCATCTTCTTTATTTTTGTTGCTGTTGTCCCTAGGAATCTGGTATGTTTTTTTCTACGTGCGTTACATGCCACATATAGCTTATTGCCCTCCATAATTATGTATACTGGCATATGATTGAAATCCTTCTCTATGGTGCCCTTGGGTCCAGATACGATGACTTTCTTTCCCTCAACTTTCACCTCAACATCGTTGGGGATTTCTATTTCCTCGAAATCTATCCCCTCAGCCTCCCCCTTAATTGCTAGTAATACTGCCTCCTCATCTGTTAGGGGCTTCATCGGCCTCACCTAGTAGACATATGCTATGAGTCTCCCCCCAATTTTTTCCTCTTTACACTCTATGTGGGTCTTAACTCCTTTTGGTGTTGATATTATCAGTAGACCCATCGAATATGCTGGAAGAAAGTGCCTTTCCCACTTCTCTATTTCCCGCCAACTAGTCGCATAACGAGGTTTTATCGCCCCAATATTATGGATCTTACCGTGGAGTTCCACCCTTATGAACTCCTTTGCGTTCAGGATCATCGGCTTGAAGTCCTTGATATATCCATGCTCCTTGAGTATTGTGAGGACAGCCTTTATCAACTTGTTCGCAGGAAAAATATAGACTTTGTTCTTTCCAACCATCTCGGCATTCTTTATTGCCGATAATGCATTTGCTAGGGGGTCAAGTAATACCATATGGATCAACTCCTATGAATTGATGACTTTTTGAAGCCGAGCAGGTGATATACCTCGCGGAAGCATCTTCTACATATATATAAACCATATTTCCTGATAACGCCTCTGACAGTGCCACACCTAATACACGCATGAGCTCTTTTTGATTTAGTATCATAGAGTTTTTTCCTTATTATATATAGTCTTTTCAGTCGCGATCCACGCATCGTAAGTTGATTTTGTATCTGTGTACTCATACCGAATACCCGTCATATCCAAACTCATCAAGTATATCTCTCTACATAAAGCCTATTTAAATGTCATGGATAGACACAAAAAATTGTTGCATTTTATAGGGAGAATAATTTGATGTTCCAATCTAGGTAGGGAATTCAGTCATCATGGTGGGGAGTATGGTGTTTCCAGTAGGGGAGAGAAGATGGTGGAGGGTTCTTTTTGATTTTGGGGAATATGGTAGCTTTACGGGAATGCTTGGTTTGATGTATGAGTCATTAAGCCCGACAATAGAGAGATCCTCGATAGTTAGGAAAGTTATAGCTTCTTTACCATTCTCATCCGAGAGTATGGTGTTTGATGGCGTAGAGCTATTGATAAAACTTCCTCCACATTTTAGACAGAAAATCTTCAAGAGGGATCATGTGGCAAAAAAGGGCGAGATATTTTATCGGCCTCATATCCCAGCAATATCCATATTCGCTGATGGATACGAGGTTTATGAACCGATAGAAAAAATAGGTATGGTGAGAAAAGAGGATGTTGATAAATTTCTGGATGTCGTTGAGAAGATAAAGAATTTAGCATCTGTATATGTGGAAATAAGAAAGCATGAGCCAAGAAAAGAAGAAACTGAGGAAGAGGAAGAAGAGGAAGAATGATTGGAGCCATCAGAAAGATAGGGAAAATTCTGCATAGATCGAACCTAGCAAAAAATATACTAATAATAAAGCTTAGAGAACGCGTACCAGTAGGAACCATAATATATGACGAAAAAATGAGGGAAGTAGGCAAACTCATTGAGGTCTTTGGGCCTGTGGTGTCTCCTTATGGTAGAGTCTTGCTGAATGAAGACATTATGGCTATTATCAACGAAATCACAGGCAGACCATGCTACATTGTGGAGGGCGAGGAGGAGAAAGTTAGATGGAGAAAAATGCCACGACCACGGAAAGGAAGAGTAGAATAATCTGCCCCAATACTGTCCTTACAACATCAATAAGGATACCACCATTAACGCGGAGACTAATGAAGGTATTGTCAGCATTGATGGGGGTACCAATAATCCATAGAGGTAAATCTAATCTCGACGAAATAGCCTACTATGTAAAGAGAGCGGGGTTTCGATCTTTTATTGTCATCCTTTCAAAAGGAGATAGACCATCATGTCTAAGATTCTATAAACTAACTAGTAGTGGTTTTTTTGTGAGATTTGGATATGTTGTATTAGGAGACATAATTTTTCATATGCGACCCAAGATATTTATAGGTACCAACATCATACAGGATGATCTAGGAGAACCAGCGATGAGGATATGGAACTTCCTGATTGGGGTTTTTGGCGAGGATACATGTAAAGGGTTACGTGGAAGTATATGTAGGTGTATCATAAAAAGCACTGGAGAGTTAGGGGTGATCGAATTTTGGTGGAGAAGAAAAATTCTCACAATGAATGTGAAAAAAGTAGTATTATTGAGGGAGAAGTAAGCATCGGTATAGAAATTGGGGATGAGAAAAAAGCCACCATAGTCCTTAACGCGCTAAAGGCAGAACTTATTAACCCACCGACATATAGATCCAGAGCCCAAGTAGAGACTGATGGTCGCCTTATAAAAATAAAAATTTTCTCAAGAGATTTAGTGAGTCTTAGAGCGGCAGTAAACAGCTATATGAAATGGCTATCAACAATTTTAGGTGCATTAGAGGTGTTAGAAGGTGAGTTCGGAGGATATAAAAAAAGCCCAGGCTCTGCAACAACAGGCAATAATGCTTGACGAGCAGCTTCGCCTATATAAGCAGAGGTTAATAGAGGTTGATTCGGCCTTAAAAGTGATCAAGAAGGCAAAGGAGAGAGGAGAGAATCATGTATTCCAGTTTTTAGGAGCCAACGTCATGATAAAGAGGGACATAGATGAAGTAATAGACGAGTTAAGCGAAGAAAGAGAATTTCTTAAAGATAGAGTAAAGAAACTTGAGGAACATGCGCGTGAAATAAAGAAGCAGTTGATAGATATAAGCAAGAGAATAGAGACCGCCAGAGTGACCCAGGGAGCATAGATCGATCTGAATGACAGTATACAAATTCGTAAGGAGAATACCCCTCAAATCTATGGAAAAAATCGATCCTGAAGTATTAGCTGATATATTCGATAGGGCGGAAAACGCGGCGTATGGAAAACTTCTAGACGAGGTATCAAGACATTACATAGGATTTATAGTGGATTCAGAGGCAAAAATTGTAGTAGTCGACTCCGAGCGCGTACTAAGGGTAGAGCTAATAATAGATATGGACATATCCCCCCTAGTAGAGAAAGTGGCTGAGCAAGATGAGATAGCGGAGAGAATAGCGGAGGTGTTTTTTGGTGTTGTTGAGAGAGAAATACAAAGCATTCTGGAAGAAGCTAATGAATTATAGGGATACAGCATATGTACTAATGACTCATGAGAATGCGGATATAGACGCTATAGCATCCTTATTGATTTTCAGGAGGCTACTAGAATCGGCATCTTCCTCAGCAGTCTATATCGCCTTAGGGAAAATATCTAGGGATGCAGAGAGAATACTAGACATGCTCGGATTGGAGATAATGGAGAGTGAGATCCCAGAAGAATACGTCGTCGTCCTTCTCGACATGAGCGATCCAAACAGATATATATCCGAAAAAATGAGGGCTATCTGTATGAAAGCAAGAAAAATATTCATAATAGACCACCACACAGCCAGTATCCCCAAAGAGGCCGAAGCCTTGGTGGTACCCCTCTATACATCGACGACAGAGATACTATTGGAACTTGCAGAGAACATCGAGCTATTACCGAGGATTCTCCAAGATAAGAAACTAACAAAACTAGCTATGATGGGAATAATAACGGACACAGCCAACTTTAAAACAATCAGCCCAAAGACATTCTATTATATGCATATCCTCACACAGCACACAGATTATCGGGAAGTGATAAGCATGCTGAGGAAAGAAAAGACAGAGGACATATCCCAAAAAATAGCCATACTTAAAGCACTACAAAGAACAATGATACAAAGAATATCTGACACACTAATAATAGTAACACATGTAGGAAGCTACGAATCAATAGTCGCAAACACGATACAACAACTAGGAGCAGACATAACCTTCGTTGTCTCAAAAAAGAAAGAAAAAGGAAAAACATACTACAGGATCATTGTAAGATCGAAAAAACATGACATAACACCGATTATACAAAAACTCGTGGAAAAACTCGGAGGAAACTACGGGATAACACAAAACACGATAGGCGGCGCTCAAATACCAACAAAAATAAAATTAGATAAACTCAAAAAAACAATAATGAACATCACCATAAAGCATCTAGCATCAAAACTTATTAACCAATCATCACAAAATTTAAATAGGTAATTGAATAATCTATATGTTTGGAAGCCATAGAAAAATATATAATCAGCGGGCCGGTGGCGCAGTCTGGGAGCGCGTTCGGCTGAAGACCGAAAGGTCGGCGGTTCGAGTCCGCCCCGGCCCATCATTCTAGTTCTTAGATTCTTCTAGGCGTGTTTTCTATATTAGCTTCTCTCCACGAATTATGCTATGTTATATGCGAGTTGATGCTTTTATTATGGGAATGGTGATATCATTGTGAGGAAACAGGGGAATATCAAAATAATAATACTTGGACATTCAAATGTCGGGAAAACATCAATTGCTAAATACCTAAAGTACCTCAATCGAGCTCTAGCTCTCGACACAGAGCCTTCAACAAGAATTGAAAAATACACGCTAAATGCATTAAGAACAAGCATATCCATATTTGTTACACCTGGCCAGAAGAGATTTAGAAGAAAAAATCGAGAATTTCTTTATGAAATCATAGACTCCAACACTATTATATATTATGTCATCGATGCATCAGCTGAAACTTCAAGACTTAAGTTAATGATAAAGGACTACATGAATTTGGTCTTGTCAGTTGATAAATTGATGAAAAATAGAACCCTTAAGGGGATTGCTATTGCTTTATTAGTGCATAAACAAGATCTTCCTCAGGCTATTGATGGCGAAAAAATCTTTGGGGAATTCATATCCAAACTAAGACAACGCACGAGTGGTATCGGTCTATATGTCTTTAACACAAGTATATATTGGCCTGAAACACTTCTAAGGGTCCTCAGGGAAACGGTATTTTCAAAGATTTTCCCGATGGATTCCCTGAACAGCATAATCGGCACTATAAAGCAGATAACAGGTTCCGAAATAGTAGTTATTAGTGATACAATGGGCTTCCCAATTGCTGTACATGGGGATAGCCCATTAGCGACATGGTTATCCGTTTTCCCAGCGAAAATTATGACTTCCCTAGATCAGGAGAGAAACATGATGCGGGAGTATCAAAAGGACTTATGGGTCAACATTTTTAATGCCAAGGAGAACGAAAATACATCTATTGATATGATCCTAGAGACACCTAATGGTAATAAAATATACTTTCACATGATGGACGTAAACGGCAACTTTCTCTGTCTCTCGCTATTTAACCCCAAGAATTCCCTAAATATAGTTAGAGAAACAGCGAAAAATTTCACGGAAAAAATCTACAATCTATTCAACATCACACAAGGATTTTAAGTAGATGATTATGCTCAATAGGACTAGAGATTTTTCTGTGGGTTTTGTCCAATTCGATGATATAGAGGGGCCGCTTATATCACATCTCTATCCTCCAGATTTTCCACTAGATATAGATTCCAATTTTGAGATAGCTGGCTACGCATTATATGTTGAGGGCAAGACTTTTTTTGAAACAAAGCAATACTTTGTATTCTCCCTCCAGTTTAAGAAGTTCGATCCAAAATACCAGAGAAAATATCGAAAATACGCAATTGTCATAATTATTGCCAATGAGGAGATCAAACAGAGACTCATCCAGCGGGAAACAATAATCGAGGAATATACACAGGACATCATAGACAACATTCCCAGCAATGCTGATGATGCCACAATAAGGGAGCTTTTAAAGGATTTCTATAAAAGGATCACCCATGTTATCCTCAGCGATAGTGCAGCAGTCGGCCCTCCAGTTAGGTTTACTGAGGAAACTCAACTACAAAACGAAGAATTAATTGATATCTCCACCAACGAGGATCCCCTTCAGAATATATTTCTAGTTGATCTACGCCTCAAAATCATACTTTCACCACACAAAAGACTCGTGGATGAATTCATCAACAATCCCAATGCATTTCGTATATTCCCAACACCAAGAAAACACATCTACGTTATAGCAAAAAACAATCTGAAGGAGGCTCATCTTCAGAGGATATATGAGTTACTACACCAACTAGCCACAGCCGAAGAGAACGGTACTGCTATTAATATCAAGATGTTGTTCTACTAGAGAAATTTTTCGACAGGATGGTGGAGGGGGCGGGACTCGAACCCGCGGCCTCTGCCCTGCGAAGGCAGCGCTTTTGGTACTTCTACCAGCTGAGCTACCCCTCCCTACTCTCCATATTCATACTTCATTCCTTAATTTATGATTTTTAAGCTTTTTCTTGGTGAGAAAATTGCTAAGCAATATCGCTAGATACATGATTGAGCACCCTAGTAGTATTAGAGAAATCATGGAGCTCGTGGCTGAATACGAAAAACATCCCGAAAAATTTCCACGACCACTGATCTACCTAGCAGGGGGATGGCCACAAGATCCGCCCCCTGAGATCCTTAGAGAAATATTTAGAAATATCATAGATGATGATGAATTATGGAAAAAAGCCGCACGATATTCTCCAACAACTGGTTTTCCCGACCTTCGGGAACTTATTCCCGTCTATGAAAAGGAAGTTTTTGGGCGACATGGAGTCTCACCCGATATGATCATTGTAGGATTAGGATCAACAGAACAGACAGCAGCGGTATTCAGACTCCTTCTAAATGCAAATGACGAAATCATCTTAACAACCCCTGGGTACTTAAACTATAAAAGACAGATAGAACTTGAAATGGATTTAAAGGCAAAAATAAAGTATTGGGAAATAATTGATGACACCGAATTTAATCCATCACTAGAAAAACTTAAGAATCTGATATCCAGCAGAACAAAGGCTGTATTACTAACCTCACCAGGAAACCCCGATGGACAAGTGTGGGATGACGATATACTTAGGGGTATTCATGATCTTGCGATGGATCATGGATTCTACGTATTGCTAGACGTTGCTTATCGTGCCTTTATTTTTGGTCCGATGCCGAGAGCATTTACTAGAGCCCCGCTGGAGAGAGAAATATGGATCTGCTCCTTTAGTAAGGAACTTAGGGCTCCAGGGTGGAGAATAAGCTATCTAATCCTTCCAGAGGAACTCACAAGACCATTAAACACAATTGAACAAGCCAGAGTTCTTGCCCCCGTAAGCCCAATACAGCTGACCCTCATTAAGGCCTTCTCAAATAGAGGGGTACTAATGAAAATCAAGGACTTCTATGAAGCCGGAAAAAGGAAATATGAAGAGTTAGCCAAAAAAACAGTACATACACTCAAACAAATCGAAAAAATACGTGCTCTAGAACCCAAAGGCGGTTTTTATGTTTTCTTTAACATCGAGGAGATATCTAGGGATGACAAGAAAGTCTGGCGAGAACTTATCGACAAAAAACAACTAGCACTTGCCCCTGGGAGCGATTTTAATGGAGCTAGAGGATGGTTAAGGCTTTCATTCGCACCAGTAGTAGAAAACCCAGAAAAACTTTATGAGGGACTTAAGAGACTACAAGAGTACTTTGAAGAAATTAGCTAGACCCAAATATCTTTTCTATAAACCAGTTTGGATCAAATTTTTTTAGATCCTCATATTTCTGCCCAATGCCGATATAGCTTATTGGTTTTTTAGTAACATAACACAAAGTTATTGCCGCACCACCTTTAACATCGGCATCAACTTTCGTGAGAATGCTACAGTCTATTCCTATTTCTTGAGAAAACATTCTTGCTTGTGTAACAAGATCGTTACCCATTAATGCATCCACGACAAGACATCTTACATCTGGGCTTGTAACCCTGACTATTTTCTTCATCTCCCCAATCAAATCAATATTTGTCCCAAGACGCCCAGCAGTATCAATAAGTACCACATCTCTCTTCTTCGCAATGGCATGCGACACCGCATCATACCCCACCGACGCCGGATCCGCACCATATTCCCGCCTAACCATATAGACTCCAAGTTTTTTTGCATGTTTTTCAAGTTGTTCTATTGCCCCCGCTCGAAAAGTATCCGCACACGCGAGAACAATCGACAATTTTTCTTTCTTCATTCTATATGCTAATTTGGCAATTGTTGTTGTTTTGCCACACCCATTTGGGCCCAAAAATACAACAACAAGTGGCCTCCAAGTCTCATATTTAGCCTCTATGTTTTCCCTTCTTCTCTTCTTTGCGTGTTCTACTATGTCCAAGGGTTCCAAGCCTATTATTTTTTTCAGTTCTTCTTCTAGGGCTACTCTAATAATGCTTCTGATATCACTAAACCTCCTTACGATTTTTCCGTGAAGAGTCCTAGTGATATTCTCCACGATCTCGCGGGCGACATGAGAAGCCACATCTGATGATATTAAACTTAGCTCAAACTCAAACATTATTGACTTTAGATCCTTCTCGGATAATTCCTTATAGACTATCTTACTCATGAGGTTTGATATAGCTCTCCTGAGGGACTCAAACATCTCAGTATACCCACATAATGATCTACTCTTGTTGTTCATCAGCCTGTTTTCGCTCCTCCCCTCCCGCCTCTTCTTCCTCTACTTCTCCAAGCTCCTCCTCCCATTTTTCAAGTTCCTTCATGAGCTCTTCCTCCTCCACGGCTTCCTCAGAGCCCGCCTCAGGCTTCTCCTCCTTCTTCTCCAAAATACCAACTCTCTTTCCACGTGCTCTAAGGAATCTCCATCGTGACAATATATTCCTAAGTTTCCCGATGAGCGCCTCTTTTATTTTTTCTGAAATACCGTCGATCCTCTCCATGCAGAAGGATATTATTTCTTCGTCATTATTGAGTTCAGGAGATACCTCGATCTTATGCCTCTCCCATACCCCCGCAACATACTCATCAGATGGTTTCTTAACAACTAGAACAAGCCCATCCTCCTGGAATATTATGTTCGCATATCTATCGTTAAAAATGGGACATAGGTCAAGATCACAAATACCGTAGCTATACTTATGCCTACAGATAATCCTATTCATGTATTTATCCCTATACGCGCAGAAGGTATTAGTATAGAGGATCCTTTTGATGAACTCCACACCCAACACCATTATCTCTACCAATCTCATAACGAATTTGAATAGTAAATTTATATATGAGTGGAAATAGTGATCACAATGAAAGTGTCCATGAGATTAATAGCGATTATCGCGATGTTTATCCTCTTTGGAGGAATCTTCATTATTATTAACCAGGGATACATGATCTCCTACATAAAGACATCATCCATGGAGCCAACATATTGTGTGGGAGACATAGTCATAATAAGGAAGGTTTCCCCAGAGGCAATACATACGGGAGATGTTATAGTTTTTAGGGAGCCGGGAGGACCCGACCTAATACTTCACAGAGTTGTAGCGATAAAGGAGGAAAAAGGAAAAAGATATTTCCTAACAAAAGGTGACAACCCTAGGACTAACCCCTATGTCGACAGTTGGGGCTGGGTTCCAGAGGAAAATGTAATAGGCGTGCTTGTCGCTAGAGTACCACACATCGGGTATATATTCCTTTTCTTTGACACCCCAGGAGCAAAACTCATGTTAATCCTAATTGTCATCCTATTCTATGTAGCATACCTAAACACAAACAAAAAGAATGACAGAGAGTTATCACCAATCAGTATACACCTAAAGGCAGCATATTTCCGCCTATTCCTTCTCACAGCAATTTTCATACTTATACTATTAATGACACTACTTTGCCTTACAAAGACAAACAGATACTCTATAGCCATTACAGAAGCTAGAACAGGCGAAGGATACTACATAAATGAAAAACAATATGTCGTGCTCCTGATAAACATCAGGTCGGAGATATCATTCGCTGAGTCCATAAATAGTTTGGAGATAACCATCTCCAGAGACAACATTTACGGGAGCGGATCTTGGACGATAAGATATCCCTTTTATGGAGAAAAAAATATTTCAATCGCAATACTATTAAACGGAAGTGTTATTTCTAGTAGCAAACAGAGATTCGGTATCGAATTTCATGTCCAGATAGTAGTATCAATAAGGAACTATCTAAGCGGCGAGACAACCACAATTCCTCTTGAAGAACAAACCATATGGGCTCAGGTAATAACAGTATAGTGTATGGTGAAGAACTACGCCAACACGAATAACACCCAAGAAGGGACTAAGAGTACTAGGCGTCGCCGAATCCTTCATGAAAAAATCACAGATAAGGAAATCCGTTCTTGCAGGCGTTGTGATGCGTGCTGACTTACAGATAGATGGTTTCTCTTTTGAGTGCTGTACTGTAGGAGGTATGGACGCAACCGAAGCAATAATAAAGATCTATAGACGCCTCAACCGAAAAGATATTAGAGCTATCATAATATCGGGTACAGTAATCTCCCTCTATAACATAATCGACCTAAATAAGCTCTACGAGAAATGCTCCGTGCCAATAATAGCGGTCACCTATGAGGAATCCGAAGGACTAGAAAAATACCTACTAGAATTGCCAGACGGCAAAGAGAGACTAGAGATATATTCAAGAAACGGCCCCAGGATTCTCATAAGACTCAAGAACGGCTATTATGTATACATCCGACCAATCGGGATTACTGTTGGGAATGCCATCGAAATATTGAATCTATTCGCGCTCCATGGGAGATACATAGAACCTGTAAGAGTTGCGAGGATATTGGCGAGATCCCTCTTCAGATTCCTGTATATGGAAGAAAATTGGTGCGGTAGTCCCATCAAATCCTCCCTTTGAACACATCTTTATATAGTTTTTATCGTAAAGGAATTATTCAGTGATTTACTCTAGGGATAGCCTATGGCCCCAGTAAAAAAGAAAAAAGCATTGCCTGAACCAAAAAACCAGTGGGTTGCCATAATTCGTGTTAGGGGTACTATTAATGTTAGATGGGATGTTGAGGATACCTTGAAGCTTTTGAGGCTACACAAACCGAATCATTGTGTTGTCATGCGTTTGAGTCCAAGTCTCAGGGGAATGCTTATGAAGGCGCAACATAAGATAGCTTGGGGTGAAATCGATTTCAATACATTCCTGAAGCTCCTAAAAGAACGTGGCCGCGTGGTTGGAGGGAAAAGAATTTCTGATGAAATAGTCCACAACAAATCAAATGGGAAATTTGGCTCGGTGGAGGAATTAGCTAGAGCTCTCTGGGAAGGAAAAATAGGATTCAAGGATGTGAAATGGCTCAAGCCTGTATTCCGACTTCACCCACCGAAGCATGGTGGGTATAAGAGAAGTGTGAAAAAGCTGTACCAAGAGGGTGGGGCATTAGGTTACTGGGGAGAGAACATAAAGAGTCTTCTCCTACGAATGATCTAAGACTGCCTCCTTCGGGGACGTTTTCTTTCCCTTTCGAACTTCACCATGACTATGTGTTCCCATAGTTTTCTGACAATCCTCCTCAGCCTCGCCAGATCCTCCTTCTCTATGAGTCTACGTTGACATATTTTCTTCACTAATAGCTGCTCTTCTTCGGGATCCAAAAAGTCATACATCCTTGCAAAATATAGATTAACAATCTCCGCTATTACGTCTATACATGCCTCGATTTTTCCACCAAGCGATAGATATAGACCTAGCCGGAAGATATCCCCCGTATTGAGCTGCGGAATTATTCGAATCGGCTCTCCAGATTTCAGGATCATATGGGCGGTCTCGGTTTCAAGTTCCCAATAACTATTCCTCAGTTCCCTCAGCAACCTTACTTTTAATTGTCTGCTGGCCTCCACAATCATCCTTTCTGCTCTCTTGGAGAGCGGCATTAATACTATAGCTGAATATTCCCCCGTCTTAGGATTCACCATTGGCGACATATTTGCCACAAAGAACCCATTCTTAATCCAGAAATTGAGTAGTTGAGGGTTTGCCCCAAATGATGCCCCTACCCACTCAGCCCTTTCCTTTTTAGCTAACTCAGCAAGTTTTTTGAGTGCTAAACTACCAAGACCACGTCTTTGGAGGTCCGGATGTGTTGCTATCCTAACTATTCTGAAGCCTTTTAGGGTTGGAAACTCCATAAGACCCGTATACCTAACAATGTTATCTGGGATTAGATGCCCCGATGGTGCCTCCTCGAGCATTTCCTGTATTTTTTCGGACGGTATCTCGCCCTCCATCGCGATCTGCAATGCTACTAATGGTATCGAGTCTATCACAAGGGCAAACATCCTGTGGTGAGGCGCATCGCTGAGAAGCAGTAGATCTTTGGGATTATTCCTATAATGAGCAGTTGTCAGTATTCCAATTAATGTTCTAAGGAACTCCTCATCCTTCTTGTCCCCCAAGAAATACCTCTTGGGGTCTACCTCAACAAGCCTCGCCTTATCCATCCTATCCAATATTTCCGTGCTTACTGGTGCTGGTTCGGCATCAAGTAATAGTGTATCGAACAACCATTCCTCCACAGGATCGTTTTCAGCATACCTTACAGGCTCCTCTAACTCCACCTTCATGTATCCATCTTTTTTCGCGTCCAACATTCTCAGAAAACGCACCGCGAATATTCTGCCTGTTCCTTCATACCCATGAACAGTGCCAGAAAAAACCGCCTTCCTATACGCCTTAATTGTTTTTCTGAGAAACGTAAAGGGTATCGCAGCCACCTCATCCACGACGAGAGCATCAGCTATGTTGGCCAGTTTGATGGCTCTGTGGGGGAACTCAAATTCCAGTCTCAATATATCACTCTTTAACATGTGTTCTCGAGGGCTATAATCATAGCTTAGTCCTAATGCCTCATGGGCTTTTCTGGCGAATCTAAATACCTCTTCCACGTTCAATGTACTCCTAGACGTAAGACATACAAAAAACGGCCTTTTATGCTTCTTTATGAAGAGTGAAGCATATCCCGTGAGCCCCAAACCAATACTTGCAGACTTTCCTCTCCCGCGATTGGCCAGCAGTACTATATAATTTCTCCACAATTCAAATGCTCTAAGAACTTTCACCTGGTCATTCGAGACAGCCAGCTCATATATCTCCCTAGGTATCTGATTGTTCCTCGGTATTATCACCGGTTTTTTCTCATATGCCCTATCCTCTTCCTCCGGCCTCCACATAAACTTTTTCTCAGTAACATCATAGACATATATACCCCGCCTATTCATCGACTTCTTAACTATCCTCCTCATCATTATCTTCCTAGGGGGACTATCAAAATATGGTGGGACTATCTCCTCATAGTATACCCGTGTTTCATAGTCGTATGGCAACAAAATAAAGACAAGTCCTCCACCTCTAACTGTCCCTATTGTGCGGGAAAGAGCAATAACATCTGGCCAGTCACGCAGGTCTATAAAGCTGACGTCAAATGTTTGTCCAAGTATCCTGTCTGTCTTCCAACAGGCTATTATTGTCTTTTTTTCTGAGGGGCATACGTCCTCAAATCTACTTCTAAACTTACTATAGTTTGATACACACACTACTGTGTCCTCATCAAAAGTTTTTGCTAATTCTAATGCAACACTACCCAGATCACTAGACCTTCCAGTGAACAGAAATAGTCTTCGTTCATATGACTTTCTTGCCTTTTCCCTAGAGATATTCACTGCTTCGATAAGCCCGCTCTCCAACATCTAACAATCCCAAAATACTATCCTATTTTTGCATGCTATTTTTTATGTTGAGTGTTTAATATTATCTATGATTAGTATGATGGAGCCAATGCGGAGAAAAATCGAGTCTATTGTTGATCATATACTTGCTGATGATATAAAGTTCCTTAATGAGCTCGTAAGATCCCGGAGGAAGACAGGGTATCTATTAATGCTTGTTGGTTTTTGTATTGTTATTGGATCTATGAGCTATATGTTTCTCCTTATTCCCATAGGGTATGCGAAACAACCATCAATATTTTCGGGAACTTTCTGGATCGTATTTATACTTGTGGCTATAGGGTATACCCTGATGCATAATGGCTATACGATCGCCCGGAGCTCTAGAGTATTACTAAACCCGGGGGGAGGTAGGTACCGATTTTATGTGAAACTGGAATGCCCCCGTTGTGACTTTATTGTTGTTAGAGAGAGAAGAGAAAATGAATTTGTTGGCGACCGTGCGGAGGACCTATGCGAAAAGTGTAATGAACATATGGTAATAACTGGAATATTCGCAGAACCAGAAAGAAAAATACAACCAATAGGTTTCCCCCTTCTACAGGTTCCTGGACAAAGCATACTTATGGAATTAAAAGCGGCAATAATGAGTAAGCTGACCCCATTCAAACTTGGGCTCAGAGAAGACAAAGAAGATAGAAAGAAAAGATCATAGTAAATCCTCCAAGGACTTCTGTAGTGGTTTTAATCCAAGTTCACTCCTCCTTAGACCTAATATTTCTATGAATTCACTCGCATTTTTTGGAGCAAATCCTCTGAAATGATTATTGAAGTATATATATAGCTTTCTTACCTTTGGTTCAATATCCATCCTGATTTTTTTCGCCCATCTCTCGAGCTCGTCCCTCCTGTAGTTGTAATAGTACCATACTTTTCTCCCGTGGCCGTGAAACCTTATGTATGTTATGTCCGATGTTATATTTATTACTGGTGGCAGGAGAGGCTCATCAACTATTGTATATGCTACGTTGTGGTCCTCAAGAATCCTGAATGTTTCCTCTGTTATCCAGCTTCTATGACGGAACTCCATTGCGTATTCATATCCGCTTGGGAGCTTTCCTAGAAAGTCTCTAAGTCTACTAACCCTCGCCTGTGTTTTCGTGAACTCTGGGGGAAGTTGAAAGAGAATAACACCTAACTTCCCAGTTTTTCTTAATGGTGATAGGAGATCATAGAACTTCTCCATTTTTCGCTCCGCATATAGTAGCCTCATCTCATGAGTTATCTCCTTTGGTGCTTTAATACTGAAAACAAAATTCTTGGGTGTCCTCCTAGCCCAGCTCTCAAAAGTAGTTATAGGGGGCAACCTATAGAACGTGACATTTACCTCCGTTGTGTTGAAGTATTTGCAGTAATATCTTAGCCTACCCCTTTCGTCGAGCCCTTCTGGATAGAACCTCCCATCCCAGTCCTTGTACCACCAACCACTACAACCGATATAGTACTTCATCCCACATCCCTCCCCGCAAAGATGCATTCAAGCGTCCTATTAATATTTATGAAATGCGTTCCCACCCAATATATCTTCCCACAACCACGACACCTCCAGAATTTTTCCACTCTGACGAATACACCTTCTGGTACCTTACCCCTAATTTCACTCTTCTCTATTGGTTCGAGTAAACCATTACATAGCGGACATCTGGTCATCATGTTTTTCTTTGCCTCGTCCCAAGCTCTTGTTTCTTGGAGTATCTTCCTCATTATGTGACATATATCCTCAATACTATGGTTGACCGTAATTACCTTGACACCAAGTTTCCTACAACGTTGCGCTAGGTTTAGATCCGCGGTTATTAATATCCTTCGATCCTCAAGAGCACTAAGCAGTATTTTTGTGTCTATATCCTCACCGGGACTAATGCGAAGGGAAGATGCATCGAGTGTATCAAAACCCAGTATTCTAAGCCATCTCAGAACATTCCCAAGCATCTCATCAACAATAAACTTGACCATTATGCTAACCCTATGCTCTACAGACAAAAATACTTGACAAACATATATTTTTTTCTATAGTCTTAGATTAGACAAGATTCTATTCTAATATGTTTAGGAGTGAATATCTGGTGGAATTTTAGATGGGGGAGAGCGCTATAGTTGCAATACTACGAACTCCTACCCAGCGAGATTGGAGGGTAAAGTTTGAGGAATTGAAAGAACTTACGGTTGCTGCGGGGTATAGGATAGTTGACGAGGTAGTCCAGACAAAACCCCACCCGATTTCCTCAACTCTATTTGGGAAGGGCAAGATAGAGGAGATAGCTAGAAGAGCCGAGATAAATGGTGCCGAGACCCTCATTGTTTGGAATACATTGAAGAGCATTCAAAAGCTAAATCTGGAGCGATACACCGGTCTTAGAGTTATCGACCGGTACGAGCTTGTATTAGAGATTTTCCAGAGGAATGCTGGCGATCCTCTGGCGAAGCTACAGATCGAGATGGCATATCTAGAGAAAATGATTCCCTATTTTAAGTTGAGGGAGAAACTTATCCATGGCCCAACAGACAAGCCATATTTTAGGGCGGGAGGCGAATATGGTTGGGTTCCGAAGGTAGGTTGGCTACGTAAACGAAGAAAAAAACTGAGGAAGGAGATAGAAGACATGCTCCATAAGAA
>CAZVPA010000010.1:32811-33739 GCA_964628995.1 uncultured Nitrososphaerota archaeon
ATAGTTGAGATTCGAAGAAGAAAAAACCTTGGGTTCAAAATCGCTACTTTTGTTGGTTATTATAATGCTGGAAAGACAAGCCTGTTTAATGCTCTGACAGGGGAACAAAAACCCGTATCTCCCGCACCATTTACTACGCTCTCCCCAAAGTACTCCAGACTTGCGGAAACGGGAAATATTCTGCTTGTTGACACAATAGGTTTCGTTGCTGATCTTGATCCAAGAATAATCTCATCATTCAGGATAAATCTTGAGGATATGGTTGAAGCCGACACCCTCATATGGGTCATAGATATCTCTGATAGCGAAGAGATGCTTGATCTGAAGATTAGGGCAACCGCGAGAATACTCGATCATAATGGCCTATTAGGGAAAATCGGGATCGTGGCAGCAAATAAGATAGATTTGACACCAGACTATAAAGCAAAGATCAAGCTACTCGGTGAGAAGATCGCTGAATATGTATTTAGAGAGACACCAATCGTGGGATGTTCGGCGAAAAAACATACTGGTTTGGAAGAACTCGCACAAAAAATCATAGAAACACTGGAGAATCTATAGAGTAGGCCCTTCCCCCGCTAATTGTTGCTAAAATATATATAAACGTGCGGGGGTACGCCTACGGCCGGGCCCAAAGCCAGACTAACCCCAGCGACCACGACCAAAGCCGTGGCAGCCGGGGCTACTCCCACCAACACAGTCTTTAAGCATCACTAGTAGATAGTACGTTGGAAAAAAGATATTTAAAGGGCAATCCGAGTTGGCTCACGGGCTAGTTTCATAAGTGCTCTGAGCTTTACTCTTATCGGTCTGCACAGTTTCTGTCTCAGTACCCTGAGGTCGAATAGTTCGGTGAGTCTTATGTTTTTCCCTATGCCCAGCTTTAGTATATTATATGCTGCGTTCACATCCGCATTTACTTCCACCT
>CAZVPA010000011.1:0-31948 GCA_964628995.1 uncultured Nitrososphaerota archaeon
AATCAATAGGAAATTTCGACTTTGCAAGGATACTATTTGCATAATCATGAACCCATATGTATATAATGTCCTATGTAGTGTTTTTCTCTGTCTTTTGGATTGGTAATATGTTGGTGTCTTGGTTGGATGCGAAGAGATATCAAACACTAATGGTATATATCAGCAAGGTGGTCTTGGGTCTGGTTATTGGTACCATATGTGGCTACCTGAACCTCGATCCACTGGTGGGGTGGGCTGTCTTAATTATAGGTATAGTCTGTCTTGTGGTACTATTCAAATTTGTCCTTGGGTTTGATATACCCTTGCTTTATATTGCTTTGTGGTATGGCACTTTTAGCTATTTTATTGCGGGGATAACATCTTGGACGATAATATATAATCTTATTCACACATAATCTTACGGGTTGGGAGGTTTTTAAGATGCTCGTAGAGGGTATAGCCCGCGAACCATTGGTCGTTGATAAGGATGAGAATATTGCTCGGGCCTTTGAATTATTGGAAAGAAAGAAGGACACCCATATAGTTGTCTCAGATGAGGGGAAGGTGACCGGTATATTGTCGGTAAAAGACATGCTAAGAATAGTCCTTGACCGGATGAGATGGGGGCAACAACGCGTTGGAAAGCTCTATGTATCAGCGGTAATGACACCAAATCCAATCTTTGTGGCCCCAAATATACGGGTTGATAAAGCGGCTAGATTAATGATTGAGAAGGGTATAAGCTCCCTCATAGTGGCAAACTCTCTTGATGAAGTAGATGAAATAAAACTTATCACGAAGAGGGATTTCCTACAGCACTGGGGTGATATATTCAAGGGATCCGAGATTGTCTCTGATATCATGACAAGAAATCCGGTAGTTATCCATCCAGGGACATCAATAAAGAGGGCAGAGTGGATACTTCGCGAGAAGAAAATTTCGACTCTACCAGTTATTGAGGAGGGGATGCTAAGTGGGTATGTTGACGCTCGACTCCTAGCCCTCTATATAGTCAGGGTATACCTTAAGGGCGACATAAAACATTTTGATGTATTCCTAAATGAAACCACGGTGAGTGATATTATGAAGCCACCACACTATGTCTTGGAGACAGAGCCTATTGAGAGTGCTGTTGAAAAAATGTTGAGGAAAAAGGCTAAGGGGACACCAGTACTGGCTGGTGATAAACTTACAGGAATAGTAACAGAGACGGATCTAACGAAGTTGCTTGCTGGAGAAAAAATATAGTCAGAGAGTATAGTCATTATGGATTTTTATTCTCTATTGATACTAAATCTCATGATGGTGGTAATAGATGAGCTCAAAATTAAGGTTGCAAGATCCCATAGCTACTGAGGTTGTGTTGAAGCGTGTACTCGGATACAAGGTCTGTATGAGGTGTAATGCCCGTAACTCAATAGCGGCAAAGCAGTGCCGCAGATGTAAATCAAAAAGGCTGCGTCTCAAGAAGATCAAAGTAGGGAAGAAGTGAGGTGCGATGAGCGTCTATCATAAACCCATAAAGAGGAAACCATCGGGTGGGAAGAAGAGGCCTCATCGTAAACATAAAAAGAAGTGTCACATTGGAAGGCCTCCAACACTTACAGTAGTCGGGTCTGAGGATAGGAGAAAAATCATTAGGACAAAGGGAGGAGGGAGGAAGATAAGGCTATATGAGGCAGCATATGCCAATGTCTACATAAGATCTGAGAATACTTTTCGTAAAGCCAAGATTCTAAGGGTCGCGGAGAATGTGGCAAATAGGGAGTTCAAGAGGCGTGGAATTATTACACGTGGTGCTATTATCGAGACCGAGATCGGTCTTGCTAAAGTACTCTCCCGGCCTGGGCAAGATGGAGTAATAAATGCCATCCTGATCGAGGAGAAGGGTGAGAAATCATGAATAGTGACAAAATCGAGAAGATAATTGGATTGAGGGGGGTGGTGGTAAATTTCAGGATAGGATCCAAAGGACGTAATCCTAGGTGGCGGCAACTAATTCTGCGTTTTGATCTCCCAGAGGGAATAAAGCCTAGTGATCTGATCGGGAGAATTGTGGAGATAAGATGGAGAAACAAGGTTTTTCGTGGAAAAATATACAGAACCCATGGGAAGCATGCCGTGAGGGCTTTCTTTAGGACGCCTCCCCCTGGACAAATATTACTTGGGAACTATGAGCTTGTAATCGTGAAGTGACAGTTTTCTAAGTTTTTCTCTCAGCTCAGCCAGACCTATAGCTCCTACTCTCAATATTCTTATGTCCCCCTCTGAAACATCTATTACTGTCGATACCTCCCTTGGAGGTAGTTTGCCAGAATCTATAATACAGTCGATACCTTCCAGTCCTAGGAGTTTTTTACTATCATATATCGGTGGTTGCCCATAGATATTTGCTGATGTTGCCGTTATTGGGGCACCCAAGTATTTTACTATCGCCCTTGGGAATTCGAAGGGAGGGATCCTTATGCCCACCGTATTTCTCCATATAATATATCCTGGCACGAGGTTTGATGGTCTCGCACGAAAAATCACTGTTACGTGCTCTGGAAATATTCTTGATATTCTTTTAGCCAAATCTGACAGCACAACATAATTCTCCAGATCCTCTCTCCCGCTCAAGAAGACCGACAAAGGTTTGTCTTCTGGACGTTTCTTTATTCTAAAAATTCTCCTTACAGCTTTGATATTGGTTGCGTCGGCCGCTAAGCCATAGCATGTATCTGTGGGTATCGCAACAATTTTTCCCTCTACTAAGTATTCTGCGGCCTCTTGGGCCAGTTTTTTTATGTTACTTTTATTGAACTCTATTACTTCCATTATTCGCTCCTAGTGATAATCTCGACGATTTCGGATGGGCCTGGTACAAGTTCTGCTATTTTTTCGATTTTTATGGCTCTTTTGGCGACTTGTGTATCCAGTTTGTTTTTTATCCACTCCAAAAAGATGTTGTATATTTTTCTTGTAGTTGCATTCTTGTTGAGTTTTCCTGGGCGCAGAATGACGCATATGTCGCATATGTTGCATATTCTATTTTTTGGGCCACTAAGAAGCATCGAAGATATGTTGTTATTATCGATATCTAGCTTCAATCCGATACAGATCTCCAGTGGTACATTTCTTACAATTTCTTTCTTTCGTACAATGAATGAACCTTTTTTCAGATATGTTCCTGATGGAGGGTGAAGACTTATATCCTTTGGCCGCGTAATAAAAACGTCGATTGCCGTATACCCAATGACCCAAGCCTTTGAGTATGCCGCCGCGTATGTCATGGCCTCAAAAATATCCTGTTTTTTGGCTCTATCGGCAGCATTTTTCATGATCACAACAGCACCGCCTGGAATATCAGCATGGAGTATGAGGTCGGAAGGCTCGAGATATTTTCTCAGGAGTGTGTCATTTGTTTGTGCGTCCTTACCCGCAATAACTAGAAAACCATTCGTGGTTGTGAACCATCTGAAACCATGATACCACTCTCTTTTCGGCTCTAACACTACATATGTCTTCTCTCTTTGAATTTTTTCTATTTCCTTGTCTATGTTGTTTAGTTTATCTATTGTTTCCCTGAGTGCTTTTTGTGCTCCCTCAAGCTTTTTTTCTAGTTTTTTTATCTTATCGAAGATTTTTCTCGCTATATCATTCACGGTGTCTCTATAATGAATGGGGATTCTTTTATCTCCAAACCTCAGGACTATTGTACCATCGGTCTGGATAGAGTCGATGATGTCTAGGCCTCTTATCCCCTGCTTTTTTCCCTCCATAATCCTGTTTCTTATGTAGTCCCATGATGCCTTATCCTCATCTTTTGCTTTACGTATCGTAGCCAATATTTTATTGATCAGTTGGTAGTTCTCGTATATCAGCTCGATAGAGCCTCTAAGTCTCTCAATTTTTTCTCTAATGGCCTTGATTGTGGCTTCTTGGTGGCTCTTTATGTCAAGGAGTTCATGTCTTCTTTTCTCAAGTTTTTCGAGTGTTGCTCTCTTTTCGATACCGACTGTGGTATAGCTGAAAAAGAAATCTATGGCGTCATCGAAGCTCTGAAAGCTTTTCTGTTCATAATTACTGGCAATTTCGAGTTGAATTGGAGCGAACAGTATTGGATTATTATCCTCGAAATACACGAAAGATCTTTGGGATGTAGCAACATCCGCCAACAGATTTCTCATACACTCATATATTTCCTCGATTTGTTTTTCTGTCAATCCTGTAGGAGGGGCATCACAGTCAACATTAGTTCTGTGGCATAGTTCTAGAGAATATTTCAGACCAAGGCCTAGCGACATAAGCCCCCTCCTTATACTTGATGCAGACAAGACAATACCCTTAAACCCTTCATATGGCATATCCCAAATGTTTGGGGGAGGATTAGGAGGGAAAAGATACCTTACCCCAGGCACTATAGATCTATCCTTCATCCTCATGAATTTGTTGGCGGTGACAATATATTGATCCTTAAGAAGACATAGAACACCTCTAGGCATAAACTCGCAAATAAGCGAATACCCACCATCAATATCAATGTTTACAATTCTATCAAAGCCATATTGATGGATATCCACGATACGCCTGTCACGAATCTCACTCCTGAGTTTTGCAACAACACTAGATTGCTCCCACTCACAAACTTGGTTAGTTAAATTGAATCTTACGCTAGGTTCAATAACAAGAAATCTTTTTCCAGAAACTCCCCTTAGCTTAAAGAAAAAGGACTCGCCATACTTATATACATTCGCTATGTAGGAGTTAACGATGCTTCTTTTATACTCAATAACTAGACGAGCGATGTCTAAGGATGAAAGCCTTAGATCCACGATACGCATTATTGGCACCAAAGAACCAAGAATCAAACGAAGTATGGTGCCGGGGGCGGGACTTGAACCCGCGAGGCGGTTAACGCCATTGGCTCTCCATGAGGTCTCCAGGCCAACGCCGTACCTGGCTCGGCAACCCCGGCACGATATCAGCAGGATGTGACTATGAAGTTTTGCTCCAAAATAGTATTGATATACAGGGTGTTTTTAAAAATTATCTTATTGTCTCTTGATTCTTCGGAGATACTTTCTGCGATAGAAGGCTAGTAGTGTTATTACTAATTGGTGGAATGCTTCCCTGATATTATAGTTGGTCATAGCAGAAGTCTCAACATAGGGGATTTTTATTCCTAGGACTTGGGATAGACGTTCAGCATACTTTTTGCCAGCATCTGGAGACAAGCATGGTCGTTGTCCTCGGAGATCCGCCTTATTTCCAACCAAGATCAAAGGCCAAGCTCCTCCTGCATTCTTCCAGAACTCATTGATCCAATTTGGAAGGGCGAAGAATGTCTCCTTACGTGAGAGGTCGAATACAGCAATCGCGGCTCGGGCTCCGCGGTAGTATAGTGGTCGAACCTGTGAAAATTGTGGTTGGCCGGCTAGATCCCATATGAGAAACTCGCAGGCGACGGTACCTAGTACGGGATCATTGAAAGTATCTCTCTTCACATAGAAGTCCGCTCCAACAGTCGCTTTGTATCCGTGTATGAATGTTTTTCCAAGATATGCTCTTGCTATGCTTGTTTTCCCTACGGCTCCTTCACCTATGAGGACTAGTTTTATGCGTATTAACTGTGCGCTCATTTTTTACACCTCCGCCCTATATATGTAATCATTATCTGTTTTATAAATAGATGGAGAAAGCAGAGCGTGTTCTATGGTTTTAGCTTTCCTGTGAGGATCCCGATAAGTATTGTTGTAGCGCGGCTATTTCGCGTTCGAGATTGACCATAAGGTTTATTAATTCTCGCAATGTTTTGGCTGTATTCTCTAAATTTGTTCTCATTTTTGTTTCACGTTCCTCAAGTACCTCCAGTGCGTCATTAATACTCATTGAGACCCCTATATTGGCACCAATATTTACCAATACTTCTTTCTTTATCGTACCGCTTATATGTATAAACACACCGGAACCAAGTGATGAGAAGCCATCAAATTTCTCTGGTGGGTTTTTCTGCAAGCTTTGTAGGGCTTGCTTTGTTATTAATAATTCCTCAAGCTGGTTCCTCTGCATCTCATATACCAGCTGATATGCCCTCACCGATTGTTGAACGCTCATATATCGCGCTATTTTCTCCTGAAGTATTCGTCTTATTTCTTCCCTATTTATTGTTCTACCTCCCATAATCACTCAACATATAAAGCTGGTGTATCACTTATAGCAATTTTTCTTAGTCTCCTATCTTTAATGTCCTCTGGTGCTATCTCCTCAATTTTCACAATTTTAATCTGTGTTCTCTTCAGGTTTTGTGATCCAAGGTAGCTATAGAACTTCCCTATGGCGTATTTTTCATTGATGGCCCTTATGTCCTTCCTGAACAATATCTCCCTCTTTTTAATCTTGTACTTCGCTGTAATCCTATAGTTTCTGATCTCCATGGGTATCCCCGGGATATAATTCATGAACTTAGAATATAAATTGCGAGAAGGAGACCTATCGTCGGAAGCATTGCGGAGATTATATATAACTCTAAGGCTGTTATCTGTGCAAATAATTTTGAGCTAACAGTTTTGATAAGCCAATAGCACACCCCTAGGTAGAGGGGGGCGACAATCATAGTTGATAAAAGTAGAGGCTCCATGGGACCTTTTATGGTGATCCTCTCCCTTATGTATGTTGAGAACTCATACAAAATGAAGGAAAACCCAATAGCGATGCTAAGCATCGACATAACCAACGTTAGTAATGTTTTGAGAGTCAGAGTGATGAGGGGAGCAATTGTTGATATTATTACTCCTTGGGTAATTAGTGCCACGCCTAGTGTGAATATTTTGTCATAATGATATCTAATATTGATCATCATCAATCGCCCTGAAGATCTAATTGTATTATTTTATCGGCAGCATTCTTTAGTGCTGTGGAAAATCCAGGCTCGAAACCAGCAACGTAAACCTTTATGCCACGTTCCTTAATTTTATGGATTATAGGCAAGCATCTACTATCCCTACTCACGATAATTATTATGTCCGGCTCATACTCATACATTGATTTGACGGCTTCCACAGCCAGTGTAACATAAACATTTTCCTCCTTAGCCAGTATTATCTCAAACCCGCTTGTCTGAAGGGCCTTTACGAGGGATGGTGGTGCCTCCGTGGTAATTATTGCCTTTGCGACCCTAATTCTGCCACAATTCTTAGCGTCATCAATTATTTGTTTTAGTGATACCCTCTTGCCATTGATTTTGCGTAGTGTATTCGGGCCATCAATTATGACAACGACTTCACTTTCACTACTACGGAATATTCTATCAAAGAAGCTTCTTATTCTCTCAAAAAAACCTAGTGTCTCTTTATTACTCATAGTGATTACCAAGATAGCTAACAGATATAAAGGACACCAAAGTCATTATCTACATAATCTTTGTCAAATATATGTCTCTAATGCTACTTATAATACGTTCTCTTCTATTCAGGAGATCCTTAAGTTCTAATAGTAACGCCTCTGCTCGTTCTCTGAATTTCTCCTTGTCAATTTTTCCAGCAACGAAGTCTGTGGTCAAGGAAATAATTATTTGTTTCACTATATTTATTCTCTCCTCGAGTTTTTCTAGGTCAATAACATAATCATAGAATTCTCGTTCAACTCTAAGCTTATTTAGTAGTGGTAATAGTTTTTCGTATTGTTTTGTAATGGTTGTATTCTTCTTTCTTAGATCGTCAATGAATCCGGCGGATGGTCGCTTTATGATCAAGTTATTATATGTATCCGCCCAAATATTCTTGTCATATGCTATTATTGTCTCATATGCCTTTATTAGTCTCTCAATGCTCTCAATTTTTCTTATCTCTCGTGGTGTCATTATCCTTACTATCATAATTCTTATCAATAAGCCAAGCTCCACTAATATGTATACTGAAGTTATGGTGTATATGCTCAATACAAAGAGTGGTCTTAATGAGTATATAGTGCTGTATCCGAATACTAGTTTCATTTCTCCATTTAGGCTCTCAGGTAAGTTTGTAAAGATGATCTCATCGCATCTATAAAGTACTACCAATGATTTTTCGCTGGAGATATCAGATATTCTTTTCGTGTAGTTGGCCGGTATGGTTATTTGGATTGGAACGTAGGATTTAATCTTAAGCGAGAAGAGCTTTATTGTTGTGTTTATTACTGGCCCAAAAGTCGTGTTCACCCTAAACTTATTGTCATCTCCAAGGAATTTCTCGTTTAGTTGTATCATATATTTTATGGTGATATTGCGTATCTCTCCAGCAATAATAGGTCTACTCTTTAGGTCCACCTCGATGGTCTTAATATTTTCGCTTATATCATCATCTGTTGTGTTTCTGTATTGTAGTGGTCCGGCATCATCATATATTTTCTCTATTTTAGATACATTGGGCATAAGGCCCACTCTGAATCCCTCAACCTTCCATTTGGTTTCGGTGGGACTTTCTGAGGGTTTTTCTATGGAGAATACAGACACACTTATTCTATCGGTTACTTCTATCTTATATGACTGCGTGACAACTATTGTTCGTTCCATGTAGGGGACTACTGGTGGTGCCTTATCCATGGTCCATACAATTCCAATATCCTCGCCGAACTTGTATCTCTTGAGTTGTCCCTTGATGCCCAGCGAAAAGTTCATTGGTGGTATATCCTTCCTCGTGAAACTTATGTTTGTTCCTTTCTTTTCATAATCCACATTCGGTCTGACAACATCTTCAACATTTTCTGGGAGGCTACCGTCCTCAGGTGCTACAAGCTTTACGTTTATTCTTTTTATAGGATATGGTAAGAATGGGCAGGGAGATATATTTAGGTAAATCCCGACTTTGTCCTTATACGGTTTCACCTTCAAAATGTCGGCGAATTCGAAGATTATTCGAACCCTGAATGTGTTTTTTCTTGCGGGGGCATATTTATCTAGATATATATAGAATACCACCGTTAGACCAACATAGTCCCCCGATATATAGTATAACGAGTATTCCAAGGGTCGAGGCTCATCATCACGGTACTGCCCAAAGACCCTAACTCTTATAGCCCTATCCCAAAACTTTCTGTCATAATATAACTGGATAGCACTAAATGGGCGGTCTCTCGTATTGGTTATGTTTATATCATCAATAACCTTTAGGTAGACAAATTCCGATGGTTTAATTAGACGATTAACCCATATCTCTGTCTGATTATGAGGAAAAACTATAGCGTTTCTGTATGTAGGCTTATGTTCTGGTACTCTAATATCAACCTTAATATCTGGTGGGGGAATCATAAAGGTCGCGAACAGCGGTACTACCACCATAATAAGTACAATAATTGTTAGTCCAGTACCTTTGATCAGTCTCTTCATCGCGTTTTCACCATAGAGCCCAATCCACTACCCTTTTGAAAAAGATTTTTTGTGTTAAAAATAGATGTGTTGGTGTGGAGAGAAGCATATATCTTTTATTTAGGTTTTAGCTATGGTTACGAATGTCCCCTCAAGATGTGTTCCATACTGGAATAAATATGAGGAAGCATCCACTACGAGGGAAAAGATCTCAGCATTAGAGGAACTGATTGCGTGTATACCCAAGCATAAAGGCACGGAGAAACTGCTTAAAGACCTCAAAATGAAGCTAGCAAAACTCCGGGCAGAGTTGAGTAAGGAAATCTCAAGTAAGCCTAAATCTCGCCATGTTTTCTCTGTATCAAAGAAGGGGGACGCACAAATCGTCTTGTTGGGAACCCCATACTCCGGAAAAACCAGCATGATCAATTATCTATGTGGCTCAAATTATCTCACTGGAAGTCCAACACAGAGACCCCAAGAAGGGATCTTCAAGTGGGAGGGTTGCGAGTTTCAGATAGTGGATCTACCACCCATATCTAGTGCTGATATAGACAGTATACCGAATGGGAGAGCCATAATGGGCGTAGCGTACAATTCGGATATAATTGGTTTAGTGGTGGATGCTACGCAGGATGTTGAGTGGCAAGTGAGGACACTCATCTCGGCACTTCAGGAGTCTAATATAATACTGAGGGATCCCCCTCCCATAAGAGTAAAGAGGACTAGAAGAGGAGGGATCGTTGTGATTGGACAGGACTTCTCTCCATTCGATATGAATGAACTAAGGGAGCTATTGAAGACGTACCGTATTGTTAATTGTGTTATAGAATTCTATGGGAAGGTATCAGAATATGATCTCTATCTTGCACTCAACCCCCGTACAGTGTACAAAAAGGGGGTACTATTAGTAACGAAGATGGATCTTGTTGATGACAAAATAGGGGTTCTAAAGGATACTAAGAGGATTCTCTCTGAATTCAGGCATGAATTACCGATCGTGCCATTTAGTATCTATTGTGATAAATGTAGGCATGTCTTAGGTGGGACAATCTTTAGAGAGCTTGACCTAATAAGGGTCTGGACAAAAAAGGATGGTGTGGTTCATAGAGAGCGCGCCATTGTTTTAAGGAGACCAGCAACCATTAAGGATGTATGTGAGAAGATCCACAGCGAGTTTGTGAGCAAGTTCAGATATGCGGTTATCGAGAGGAAGCATGATAAGATACGTAGAAGAATCGTTGGACTTGACTACCCGCTGGAGGACGGGGATATAGTTACCATTCAGATCCGTGATTAAATGTACCTCGATATTGTTGAGTATTCCGAGGACAATATAGATTATCTAATACAACTCGAGAAACATATTGGTTATGGAGCGTTATTTATAGCGATCAGGGATCCCTCACTTGTTGATCGGGTATGGGAGTTAAATAGGAGACATAAAGATGTTCCATTACTTCCTCTACTTATTACAAATAGCCACAAGGATTTTTCTAGCCTCATTGGAAGAACTATATTATGCTCAGAGGTGGAGGATAAGGCGGGGTTTCTGAGGGCTATTAGGGCACCATATATCTCCCTCGTAAGGGTAAAATTGGAGAATATAGCAAAGATAGTGACTCCGAGAACCATTCATGTGGCGAGACAATATTATAAGTTTATTGATATGCCCCTGAAGGATTTTATCTTTGCACAACCAGCTGACCGAGTGAGAATACTCATACAACTACGAAAAGTCACAAAACTATTAAGCCAGAAGAATATTAGAACTATAGTTTCATCCCATGCAAACACAATTTATGAGGCCATAAGCCCGAGACAAATAAGGGCGATACTCATGGAGATAGGGTTTCGTGATGAAGCAATAAAGTGTATTCTTAAGGAAAATCCTCTCCAATTATTTATCTCTCCCCTAGAAGTAACTGTGATAAGGCATGATATGTTTCTAGAGACGATAAGCAGAATACATAATATGATTAAGAAAACTAGTGGGGATAAACAATAGATGCAAACTTCTTAGCGTCGTCAAACCTTCTAGCCAAAACTTTCTCAATAACATCAACACATATATCTATATTTCTTCCATCGAACACAGTAACTATTATTCCCGATCTCTGTATGATTTTTAATGATTGGAGATCAAAGAGCCTATATGTTCCAGCGATCTGTTCAGCACCTGCGAACATCTCTATTAGTTCTGAAGCTGTTATTATATCGACTTTTTTTGCATCTGGAAAATGTTTTGGATTCTTGTTGTAGATCCCATCAACATCTGTAGCAACAAATAAATGTTTCGATCCAATAGCCTCGCATACCTCCGTCGCGACACCAATTGTGGATTGTCCTGGAACAAATCCTCCGCAAAAAACGATATCATAAGTATCAATAAGCGATGGTAAGTCATAAACAGAACTTGGTGTGTCCCAGAATACCCTCAACTCCTTATATTCCCTCCTTGCTAAATAGGTTAGAAGTTTTGCATTCAGTCTCGATACTAATATCCCCAAGGTGTCGCATTCGAATTCTGATAGCCCTAGATCTCTCGCCCACCCAATATACTGTCGGGCTGGAGAGCCGCCCCCCACAACAACAACTATCTTATGGCGATCAGCAAGTGCGGAGATCGCTTCTAACCACTTTCTGACAACTTCAAAGTTCAACTCTGTGTCCTTAAATAGAATCGATCCACCAAGCTTTATGACGATGCGCATCGCTAAAATCCACAATGAAAACGTGATGGGAGTTACTCTTCTATCGTTTCGGTCGAATCTACAATTTTTTCAATTCGTGTTCCAACAACTCCAAATCTATATAATTCGACCTCATAACGCTTTAAGGCAAGCCTAATGGCATATCTAATGAATTCAGATCGTGAAATAAATATCCCCCGAGCACAGAGCTTATCAATCAAATCCAGCATCCAATCAGGCAACCTAATACTAATCACCTTCATATAAATCACCAAGTTTCTTGTTCCACTCCCGTATGATAAACGTAAAACGCAAAGTTTATAAAAGAACCTATTACGGGTACCACATACATGTATACCTATAGGTCCCCCTTATAAATATACGAGAAGTGGGTCGTGAGGGCGCCGAGCGGGACTCGAACCCGCGACCTTGGGATCCACAGTCCCACGCGCTACCACTGCGCTATCGGCGCCATGATACAATATAATTGGGTAGTCCTACCATTACCCTATATCTTTTTCCTCATTTTTTAAGTTTACTCTTTTTTGTCCCCCCGTATGTCTTTTATTTTGTGGTAGAATTCTTGTAGGATTTTTGTGGCTTTACTCTCTAGGTTTAGCCTATATAATCTCATCCTGTTTAGTCTTATCGCTTTTATTATGCCTAATTGCTCTAGTACTTTTAGTCGTGCTATTATGGCTGAGGGTGAAGAGCCCAATTTTTTAGCTATTGTTGTTGATGAATATATTTTTGTTGGGTTCTCCAAGAATACCTTGATTATCCTAACTTGGAGGTTGGTTGCGAATAGTTTTTCGATATCCATTTTTGTTCGGTATTTTTTCGGAAAAATGAATTTAAGTATTTTTTGTTTTTGGGGGTCTTCATGGAGTACGAATTCCCAAGGTTTAGATTTAACCTAGATGGGATATTGATCAGGAGATGCAGGCTGGAGGACATTGGTGGGGTGATTTATGTTAACAGAAAAACCCTGCCAGAGAATTATAGCATGCATCTCTTTCTTTCAATGTTTAGGGTGTTTGGAGACATATTCTTTGTAGCCATAGATAGGGATTCTGGTAAGGTAGTTGGTTATTGTATGAACAAGATGGAGAGAAGAGCTAAGTCCTTTTTCGCAAAAGATATTGTGTTGAAAGGACACGTCTTTAGTCTAGGTGTTCTCCGCGAATTTCGGCGCCGGGGGATAGCATCAGCCCTTCTAGCACTATCCATGGACAAAATGTTCGAAAAGGGTTGTAGTGAAATATTCCTCGAGGTTAGAGTATCCAATCATCCAGCGCAAGCTCTCTACAGAAAGTTCAATTTTGAAGTTGTATATAGGGCACCTAGATATTATGCGGATGGGGAGGATGCGTATGTAATGGCGGTTCGGAGGGAAAGGAGCGAGCATATAGTCAAATATGTACTGGATCAGATACGTCCATTAGAAGTACTTGGTATCTAGTATGCACATAATAGATTTAGACGAAAAGAATGGGATAGTGGAGATACAGATCGAAGATATTAATGATTTATTTGTATTGTGGAATTTTATTAGGCCAGGTGACTACCTAGAGGCGATGACTACAAGAAAAATAAAATTTGAGAGTGGCGAAAGCGAACGCATAAAGATGAGGTTGAAGATCCAGGTTGAACGTGTCTCATTCCATGAGTTCCTTGAGGTTCTAAGAGTGAGCGGGAGGATAATTGAGGGCCCAGAAAAATTCATATCTACGGGCTCCTACCACACAATTCAAGTGAAGAGGGGCATGAAGATACGGATAGTGAGGCCAGGAGGGCTTACAGCGACAGACATAGAAATCCTAAAGGAGGCAGACATACTATCAAGACTCAACCCCATAATAATTATTGCAGTTGAGAGGGATGAGGCAACAATAGGTATGCTCTATGGTTCAAAACTCAGAATTGTTGGTGATGTCCACCAACATATAGCATACAAGGGGTCCTCCAACGCTAAGGCCCTAAAACATATTTTCTTCAAGAAGATCGCGGACATTGTCCTTCAAATTCTCAAAGATGAGCCACACATAGCGGGAATAATAATTGCGGGGCCAGGGATTATAAAGGAGGAACTTATGGAATTTCTGAAAGCGAGAATGAAGAGAAATATACGGATTGTTCTTGATCAGGCAGGCTCAGGAACTGTGTCGGGGATCTATGAGATCCTTCGGAGGGGGACAGCACTAAGAATATCAAGCGAGATGCTTATAGCACAAGACATAAAGGACTATGAAGAGTTCTTAGAGCATCTTGGCCGTGGAGACAACCTTGCTGTCTATGGTATAGAACAGGTGGAACAGGCAGTAAATTGGGGAGCGGCGGAAAAAATATTGGTAAATATAGATTTGGTTAACAATCCAGACCAAGGAATCAGGGGGCGGACACTAAGAATTCTTGAGGCATCAAGAAAGATTAATTGTAGGGTTAGGATAATATCGAGGATACATCCCCTGCATGATAATATAGATAATTTTGGGGGGATAATAGCGATCCTACGGTTCAGAATTAGGTGGGGAGATGCGGAATAATCAAGAGGGATCATGGAGTATTCTCTCTAAGGGGGCGGAGGCAACATTATATGTGGGTGAATTCTTTGGAATGCTTGCAGTAAAAAAGGTTAGGCATCCAAAGAAATATCGTGATCCGAATTTGGATCTAAAACTAAGACGTATGCGTACTAGAAGGGAAGCAAGACTGCTAGTAGTCTCAAAAAGAGCGGGTGTTCTCGTCCCTTTCGTCTATGATGTCGATATAGAGAATTGCTCAATAGTGATGGAATATGTGAGTGGTGAATTATTGAGGGACTATATAGTCCGAGGTACATCAGAGTACCAAAGAATATTGAATATTTTTAGGGATCTTGGGAAAATCCTAGCAAAACTCCATGAAAGTGGTATCATCCATGGTGACTTTACAACATCGAATATTATTGTTTCTGAAGATCATGAACTATTCGTAATAGACTTCGGCTTGGGATACACGACCTCTAGTAGGGACCCAGAGGACTTTGCGGTCGAGCTGAGGGTATTCAGTAGAGGCCTTGAGGTGTTTCATGCCAAGAATTATGGCGAATACTTTTCAGCATTCTTAGACGGATACAGGATATACCCAAATGCTGATAGGGTAATTGAGAGGTTTAGAGAAATATTCATGAGGGGCAGATATGTCGCCGAGAGAAGAATAAGGAAAAAATTTCTTCCTCAGAACGAAACATAAAGCACGAAAATAAATTACCTTTTTAATGGTAGGGATTACAGTAAAGGTGTATCCCCATGATGGAATGCCAATTAATCATGAAGCATGGAAACCATTATGAATTCTACGTCAGAGATACCGATGTCTACATAATAAACTCGCTAAGGAGGGTTATTCTCAGCGAGGTAGTAACACTAGCCATACATGACATATATATAAACCAGAACACATCAGTAATGCCAGACGAGGTTCTTGCCCAGCGCCTAGGTCTTATCCCCCTTCGTGTAGACTCCA
The DNA here is from genome assembly GCA_964628995.1 of uncultured Nitrososphaerota archaeon. GTDB lineage: Archaea > Asgardarchaeota > Njordarchaeia > Njordarchaeales > Panguiarchaeaceae > Panguiarchaeum. The sequence continues at coordinate 15,502 of CAZVPA010000011.1, forward strand.
AAGAGATTGATTTAACGGAAGAGGCAAGGGCCACAAAACCAGATCTTAAGCGTCTAACCAAACTATCTGCTCGACTAGAACTCAAGGTCAAGAATGAGGGTGATGGCATAATAACGGTATATTCGGGTGATCTAGCTTGTATTGATGGGAAATCAGTACGGCCAGTATATGACAACATACCGATAGTAAAGCTTGGCAAAGAACAAGAGATTGATATAGAATGTGTGGCGAAAGTTGGTAGAGGAAAAGACCATGCGAAGTGGTCGCCAGTATCCACAGTAGCCTATAAAATACTCCCAAAGATTGAGGTTTCTGATAAATGTACATCATGTGGTGCCTGTGTTGATGCGTGTCCCTTCAGTTGTCTAAAAATGGAACTTGGAAAGCCCGTGCTTAAGGGTATAGGAATATATGACTGCACGATATGTAGAATTTGTGTGAGGGCGTGTCCAGAGAAAGCAATAAATGTGGAACCGAACAATAGAGACTATATATTCCGTGTTGATATCATCGGCCAGTTAACCTTAGAGGAAATACTTGAACAATCCAAGGTGATCTTTGAAACAAAACTTGATGACTTGATCTCTAAGGTGGAGGAGGAGATCAAGAGCATATCCAGGGAGCAATAATATTTCTTAACGGTGTAGTGTTGGATTCATTGAAGATCTAACTAGTGATGTCGGTTCCTCTCCACCTATTAGAGCGTTATATAAGCGTGCAAGTTCTACCCCTGTAGTCCTATTCCCAACAAGTATCCCCCTATTGTTAGCTATACATCCACTCCTCACTATTGGGTTCCCCATGTTAATTGTTGATATAACTACCCTGTCCTTGGGTATTCCCAGGAATTCTCTGAGTTTTTCTATTTCGTCTTGGCTAAAGAGGGGGGAGACAGCAAGGCCTCTTGAGTTAACTACGGCGTAGCTCGCTATAGCATCAGTAAACTCCAAGCCGAAGGGTATGACTTCAACATCAAGTATGGCTTCGATTCTCTCTACCTCTCTCCTATTTCTACTATATATCGATTCGTGAATAATGGCTCGCCGGTCATTTGTAAGTATGATGTTCCCAAGGGCATTATTATAGGTCTTCCCAAAGGAGATCTTCTCTACAGGAACATCAAGTTTCCTCCTTAGCATAGATATTTCTTCATCAAGTGCTTCCATGGGAACTAGTACTCCATTCGAATTAGCAACAACTAGACACCCAATGAGATCCTCCTCATAAACCTTCTGTATAAATACTGGAGCATCCAGAACCTTCTCGATTTCCTCTATAATCTTGGGTCTGAATCCATCCCCAATAATTACAAACCTATCCGTGGCTACGATGAAGGCACCAATATTCCATGACCCCATATAGTCAATTATTGCATAGCGTTTTTTCTTCAGATCACACACCCATCACGGAAATCTGATCTGCATATCCATAAATCAAAAATAGTAATATTTGAACCGAATGGAAGAGTGAAGAATATGGGGCGAGCACTGTTTGTTGGTCGTTTTCAACCCCTCCATAAGGGCCATGAGTATGCCATAAACTATATACTAGAGAGGGAAGACGAATTAATAATTGCTGTGGGATCAGCACAGGAAAATTTTACACTAAAGAATCCCCTCACATGTGGAGAAAGAATCGAGATCCTCTGGGAGTATTTGAAGAGGAAAGATATTCTCGATCGTTGCGTGGTCTGTGCAGTACCAGACATAAATAATAATTTCCTGTGGCCGCGTCACGTCATGTCGTTGGTTCCTCGATTCGATGTGGTATATTCAGGGAATTTGCTTGTACTTACCCTATTTGAGAATATGGGTATTAGGACGCATAGAATCACCGAAATCAACAGAGGGGAATACTCCGGAACAATTATTCGGGAAAGAATAATTCAGGGAAAGCCTTGGGAGCATCTCGTCCCAAAAGAGATAACCCCAGTTCTAGAAAGACTAAACTTTGTGGAGAGAATAAGGAAAATATGGGAAATATATGAAGGGAGACCCAGACGTAACCCATAAGCATAGACTTTTTATATTCATGTTTCCGTTTACAAATGGGGGTGTTATCCATGGGTAAGAGGCTTAGGGCCCAGAGATATGGGAGAGGTACGGGTACATATAGGGCGCCACCTAATATACATCTGGCCCCAGCTAGGATACCCGACTGGCCTGAGACTATGACTAGCGGGAAAATTGTTGGTGTCGTTGAAGATCTAGTCCACGATCCAGGCAGGTATGTTCCCCTCGCCGTTATAAGGGTATGGCGGAATGATAGGATAGAGAGGATATATCTTCCAAGTGTAGAGGGGCTATATGTTGGGAAAAAAGTGGAAATAGGTCCAGATGCTGAGATAGATATAGGAAATGTTGTCCCGATAGGGAAGGTTCCGGAGGGGGCATATGTCTCAAATATTGAGAAGGTATTTGGTGATGGTGGAAAGATAGCGAGGGCATCGGGGGCATATGCGGTTATTCGGGCGCATGACAGAAAACATGGGGTAACTGAAATAGTGCTCCCTTCGAAGAAGGTTGTTAGGATAGACTCACGAAATCGGTGTCAGGTTGGAATAATTGCTGGTGGTGGAAGAGAAGAATTACCATTAGTTAAGGCTGGAAATGCCTACCATAAATGGAGGAAAAAAGCTAGGAAATGGCCACGGACGCGTGGAACTGCAATGAATCCCGTTGATCATCCTCACGGTGGTGGCCGTAGGAGACGTCCCGTTAAGCGTACGGCGCCTCCAGGACAGAAAGTAGGAATAATTGCCCCTAGGCGTACCGGAAAACGTGACTAGAGAATCAGTATTGAGGGAGGACTATTTGTCGTTTTTTATTGGGATATTAGTTAGTGTGTAGGTGTCGATGAGGGGGTAGTATATGTCCTATGTAGATTGGCAGGCCCCTGAGGGTCTAATGAAGGAAACTGTAGAGCTTGTGTCTAGAATAAGAGAGGAGGGTGGCAAAATTAGAAAGGGAGTAAACGAGGTAACAAAGGCTATTGAAAGGGAGCAGGCCAAACTCGTATTGATAGCGATGGATGTAAATCCGCCAGAAATCGTCATGCATTTACCGCCTCTGTGTAAGGAAAAAAACATACCATACATATTCACACCATCAAAAGAAGAACTTGGAAAGGCGGCTGGTATTCAGCGGCCAGCAAGTAGCGTTGCCATAATAGATCCAGGCCCACTGGCAAGTGAGTTAGACAAGCTTATAAGGAAGATAAACGAGGCGAGACTCGGGAAAGCCTAAAGGTGAATAAAGCTGTCCTCTGAGGAAGAACGAAGAAGAATCGCCGAAGCAGAAGCCCTATTGGAAAGCTATAGTGAAGAAGAACTGGAGGAAATCGTTCGGACAATAGGTATGCCATGCATTGTTGAGTGGATAGATCCCGAGCGGTATGGGCGTGCTGGCGAGGTAATACGTGTGAGATGCAGAATTATGGCGGGGAGGGATAAGGGAAGGATAATAACTCGTAATGTTAAGGGGCCCGTGAGAGTGGGAGATATTCTAATGTTGCGTGAGTGGGAGAGAGAAGTTCCAAAGATAAAAGCTAGATCGAGATAACAGCGTGGTAACGGCGTGGTAGATATGGTTAAGTGTGACTTTTGTGGACGTGAAATAGAGAATCCAGCAACACATTTCATATATGTGACTAAAAGGGGGAGAGTATACCATTTCTGTTCTGGGAAATGCAGAAAAAATTTTATTCTTGGTAGGGATCCCAGAAAGGTAAGGTGGACAATACATAGGAAGGGCAAGAAGGAAATCATGAGGAAGAAAGAGTAGTGCTACTCCATAATTCTGACAAATGATTTGTATTTTTTAGCATCCGGCATTGACATCAGAATTTCCTCAAGCTTCTCAGCAAACTTTGTGATTGTCTTCCTTATTGTAGATCTCTCGAAGCCCTCCACCCATACCATGTATCTTGGTGCACTCTCATACTTAACATAGACATCCTTGAATTCCTCCAGTGCTTTCTTGAAGGCCTGTTTTATTCTCTTAATGCCGTCAGGAGCGAGGGTTCCCATCTCGATGGTGAATTTCATTCGTATCTTTCGGATCAGGATATTTTCTTTTGCAACACTATAGACAGCATCTATGTATTCCTCTGGAATACCACACTCCCTCAAGACTTTTTTTCCTCTGATGAGGGCATCCTCAAGGGCATCGAATGGCGTATCATAATATTCTGCGAGTGGACTGAAAATTTTTTCTATGACCTCCTCCAATTCCATATTGAGTCGTTCGGCTGTTATTTTGGCTAGGTGGAGGGATCTGTTGAGCTTCCGCCAAAAAACAAGTTTTGCTTGGGCTTCCTTCTGTGATAACCTCTTTAGGGAGGCATTTATATAGAGGCCGCCTTTCGCTGTTTTATATACCCTAGCCACAACCATCTGGTTTATTTTGTAGTGCTGCCGAGGGGACCTAACAATACCTCTTCCAAGCTCTCTCAGGGGAATATATGCGGTCTTATTGTATTCTGGGAGTTGGATATATACTCCGTGGTCCTGGATATCAATAATCACACCTATTACTAGTTCTCTAGGTCTTGGCGCCTCCTTTCCATACACCAACCTAACAAACTCATGGATAGGTAGCTCCTCCTCACCACTCACAAGAGATCCCCCAGAAAAACCCGACATGAAGAAATCTATTTCCACTTTTTTAAATACTCCTTTTGTTCATCTGTCAGCCTATCTATACTTATGCCATGTGCCTCAAGAGTGAGTCTAGCGACCTTTTCCTCAATTTCTCGTGGTACGGGATATACTCTGCTTTCAAGATTTTTGTGATTCTTAGCTATATACTCTGCTACGAGGGCCTGTAGCGAAAAAGATATGTTCATTACCTCGCTGGGGTGTCCCTCTGCACACGCAAGATTTACGAGTCTTCCTTCCCCGAGAAGGAAGACATACTTGCCGTTCTTAAGGTGATATTTCTCGACACAATAATTTACTCTCTCCTTTCTTATCTTTAACTCTTCAAGGGCTTTTAGGTCTATCTCAACGTTGAAATGTCCAGCATTACAGAGTATGGCTCCACTCTTCATTTTCTCTATATGTTCTCTCCGTATAACATTTATGTTGCCCGTAGCCGTTATGAATATATCACCTACCTCAGCCGCCTCATACATATTCATCACATTGAATCCATCATAATGGGCCTCAAGGGCCTTTATGGGATCGACCTCTGTGATTATTACGCGAGCCCCCAGTCCTCTCATTCTATGCGCTATTCCTTTCCCGACATATCCATACCCCGCGACAACAACAGTTTTTCCAGCGATGAGTATGCTTGTTGCTCTGATAATCCCGTCGATTACTGATTGCCCTGTTCCAAATCTATTATCAACAATTCTTTTGACGATAGCATTATTTGTGGCGATAACCGGGAATAAAAGCTTTCCATGTTCCTCTAAGGCCTTCTCTCTTATGACACCTGTTGTTGTCTCCTCAGAACCACCAAGAATATCTCGTGCTACCTCTGGGAATTCTTCGTGGAGCAATACTATGAGATCCCCCCCATCATCAATCACGATGTCCGGTTTCTTGGAAGCCACCTCTCTCAACATTTCTATGTATTCCTCCTCGGTCTCCCCACGTTTTGCGAACACGTGAATATCAAAATGTTTTACTAGAGCCGCAGCTACATCGTCCTGTGTTGATAATGGGTTGGAGGCGGCCAGATAGACCTCAGCTCCAGCCTCCTTAAGGGTTATTATCAGGTTTGCTGTCTCCTTTGTTACATGAAGACAGGCAGAAATTCTAATTCCTCTCAGTGGTTTTCTTGTCGAGAAGTCCTCACGTATATATCGTAATGTTGGCATATACTGTGAAGACCACAGGATTCTACTCAGTCCTCTGTCCGCTAGGGATATATCTTTTATCCAGTAGTCCATACTAATCACTAGAACTCCTTTATCTCTATTCCCAGCTCCCGGAGCTTAGGGAATATCTTCTCGAACTCCTCTGGCGTCAGCTTTAGGGTATATAGATATTTCTTTGTTCTAAATTTCACTTTCACGACATCTGGATGTCTCTTAATTCTTATCTCGTGGGTTCGGGTTAGTATTTCATCTATCTCGTCGAGATCTTTTATTTCCTTAGGCATCTCATACACCCGCATCTAAAACCCCAAAATATGATAAAAAATTGGCTAGACCATTGGGAGGTTCAGTAGGGTATCTCGACTCTATCAAGTCTCCATAGTGGGGCAACATAGCTTTTCTCTATGCTCAATGGCTCAGCATTGCTTCTATATAATAGCGTTGCTGTATATGCTATCATGACACCATTATCACTATTCCACTTTGATGGGGCGGCAAACTTAGCATTGTGTTCTCTAGCTACATGAGCCATCATTTCTTGTAACCTCTTGTTGTTGGCTACTCCCCCACAGAGTAATATTTCGACTTTTTTTGAGTGTACTAATGCTCTCTCGGTTACTTCGCAAAGCATGGCGAATGCTGTCTCTTGTAGGCTTCTGCAAAGGACTTCGAGTCTTATTCCCTGATTTAGTGCCTTCTTCAAGGCGGAAAGTATTCCGGAGAAGGAGAGATCTGTTCCTTTCACGACATAGGGTATCTCATAATATTCTGTGGTCTTCTTGGCAAGTTCCTCACATATATGGCCAGCTGGTGAAGGATAACCAGCCGCTCTCATGAACATGTCTATGAGGTTCCCTAGGGATATGTCGAGTGTTTCCCCCCATACCCTATACCTCCCCCCCTCCTTTGAGGTTATTACCGTATGTCCACCTGAAACGAGCACAGCCAATGGATCCTTAAGTCCCGTTAGCCTCTTACCCAGCTCTATGTGGGCTATCGCGTGATGGACACCATAGAGAGGGACGCCTAAGTATCCCGCGATAGTTCTTGCGAATGTCGCTCCTACACGGAGACACGGTCCTAGGCCTGGGCCTCTAGAGAAGCCTATGGCTACGATTTCCCCATCGTTGTCCTTGATGAATTCTAATGCCTTTTTAAGTAATCTTGTTGCGACTTTTGCATGATGTTCGGATGCCTCACGGGGATGTATTCCTCCTGCGACAGGTCTATAACTGTCGGAAAAATCCATCAATATTTCGCCATCTAGGGATGAAACGCCTATCCCGAATGTATGGGCGGTTGATTCTATACCCAATACAAACTCCATATGGAACCCTTTGCAATCCATTAATTAGGTTAATACTCTTATGCTCCACGGATATCTTCTCAATATTCTGGAAAGTAGAATGTTTACTTTTTTCTCTTCGAAGGTATCCTCATAGTACAATATGAGTACTAAGCTTCTTCTGGCTCTTTTAATCCTCTGGTACATGCTCTTCGTGGTTGATATGACATCGTGAATTATTACCAGGCTTGCCTGGGGGAAATCTAAGTCTCGTTCAGCTACGGGTGTCAGTATGAGTATGCTTGGTTTTTTCCTCTTGAACTTCTCAATGACGGCCTTCTTGTTAAAAGTTCTGCCAGTAAGAATGTAGGTGTCTGCGGGGATGTCCTTTAATTTTTTCCATATCTCTATAGCGGTTTTGACAAATGATGTAAGTATAACGATGTTTGCTTTTTGGTTGGTCGCCAGCCATTCGCTACATATTTCAACAATTTTCCTTAGCTTTGCTGATTCCTTGGGGATTATTTCATCCAATTCGACCTCATGATACTTTCGTATGATTCTTCTAAACATCGGCTTTGAAAGGAACCTCCGATACACCTGTGGGGTATTAGCAAATATGTGTCTTCTAGCCAATGCTAACCGGAGAAACTTTATCTTTAAAGGATTATTGTGTGGTAGTACGGATATTGTCCTAATGATTTTCTCCTTTGTTTCAAATGGCGTGGACTCTTCGGGATATATCTCCCTAGAATAATCCCTTATATTCTCAATAACATAACTCATTTCTCTTGATATCGCATCAACAAGTATTCTGACATTTTCATCCTCTACTGGTATAGGCCTAATTAGTGTTAAGTTCCTAACGATATACTCCCTAGCGTCAGTGCGCTCTATTATTGTGTCCATCGTTATTATTACCGTGTTTTTCTTCGGGTATAGTACCTCAAGAAGTGTTTCCAGCTCCTTTTTTACTCTCACACCGTCTGTTGCGTAGAGGTAATGTTCATCTCTGAGTGTGCCACTCATACCAATCCAGCATGCTGTCTGAGGGAGATATGTCTTTAGGATATTCCATGGGTATGATAATATGCCCACATATTCTCCATGCCCCGCATGCTCATAATCAATATTAGATGCAGGGCGCAGGCATATTCTTCTTAGAACCTTATCGATCTCATTGATGATTACTACTTCGACATCACTGACTAGTTCTGGGTGTTTCTCTATAAGTCTAGCTAGGGATATCGGAGTCGTTATCGTGACCCTCTTTCTTAGATTCGCGATCTTTAATCCCTTCGGCATTCCTCCAACAATGGCACCAAACCACGAATCTCCGCCAGACAATTCTCGGAAAGTCATCACGGTATCCCAGACAGAGACTCTACTAGGCGTTATTATCAGTATCTTGTCATCCCTAAAAATACGGCTTACCAAATATGTTATTATTCTCTTCCCCATACCGGCGTCGAGTTCTATTAAGACATTCCTATTGTATCTACGTGCCTTAATTATTGAGCTTATTATCCAGAGTTGGTACCCCCTTCTTTCTACTTTTCCCTTTTTTATCTCGTCTAGCAATCTCTCTATCGCTGCTTCCCTCATCATCTCAATCTAGCACCACATCTTGGGCAGAAATTCTCATATCCCCTTAATGGAAAACCACAATTCGGACAAAAAAGCACGGGTTTTTCCTCGACAGTTTTTCTCTCCCTAGGCAGAATACCACCAGTAGATATGAATGGAAGAAATATAACAAGGAAGAAGCCGTAGGGAAGCACCCCCAGTATGGCTAGAACTGCGATTATCGCCGTAATGATGGCCCCCAGTAGGAGGAGCAAAATCATGTATCTCAAGCGTTTTCACCATATCAAGTAGTCATATTCAACATTTTTATCAATGGTTCGGAGGTTTTGAAATATACTATTTAATTGGAGATCGCAATGAGAGGAGTATTTGAGATCATTGAAAAGGATGCTGCTGGCCGTATAGGGAAAATATTTACGAGACATGGTGTCATAGAAACACCATACTTCTTCCCAGTACTAAATATACATATACCTGTCGTATCACCGAGCGACCTCAAAGAGCTGGGCTATAATGCTTTCATAACAAACGCATATACCATCTGGAGAGACGAAAAGCTCCACGAGTTAGCTATGGAGAGAGGGATTCACTCAATATTTGGTGGGTGGCAAGGCCCAATAATGACCGATAGTGGCGCATACCAATTATCAGTATATGGGGACGTTGAAGTATCAAACCTCGAGATCATACGTTTCCAGAAGGAGATAGGGGTAGACATTGGTGTGATACTAGATGTACCTCTATATCGGGGGTCAATAGAAAAAAGGCGTGCGGCAATAGACGAGACGATCCGACGAGCATTGGAGGCGAAAAACGCGGGACTTGTCACCGAGGAAAGCGAAATAATATGGGTTGGGCCTCTCCACGGCAATCCCATACCATCACTACTCAAATACTCTATTGAAAACATGCTTAAGATACCCTTCAAAATGTATGCCCTAGGAAGTCTAGTCCCATTTATGGAGGAATACCAAATCTATCAACTCGTCAAGTCGGCTTTTGTGACGAAGAATAGTATGCCATCTAATTATCCAGTACATTTATTTGGTGTTGGACATCCAATGGTGCTTAGTTTTTTTGTACTCCTAGGCTTCGATACTTTTGATAGTGCCCTCTATGCTCTCGCTGCAAAAGACAATAGATACCTCACTGTTCACGGGACATATTTCCTCAAATACATGGAGTACCTACCCTGTAACTGCCCAGTTTGTTCGAAATACACGGTGAGAGAATTATTGGAGATGTCCAGCGCGGAACGACAACACTACCTTGCCATGCATAATCTCTACGTCATCATGGCGGAGTTACGGAGAATAAAACAGGCTATATGGGAGGGAACTCTATGGGAGCTCGTAGCAAGGAGGGCGTCATCGCACCCAGAACTGGCACGGGCATATAATTGGTTATTGAGCGGGAAACCCTTCATCTACAGATTCTTTGAGACTTATGAGCCGACATATAAGCGGAGAGGTTGCATGATAACGCGGCCAGAGGAAGCGAACCTCCCTGTAGTTTTAAGGTATTGGGAGAGAATTAGGAACAGAATATATATCTGGAGTAACAAACTCATTATAAGCACCCCAAGGGGAGTACATAAGCTCCCTCGTTATCTGGGGGCTCAGGTATTCATTATTGATGAGACATTTGGCTTTATTCCGAGGGAGATAAGGAATGTATATCCGTTATTTCAGCATATGTCATATCTTGATAGTGTACCCAAACACATGTATGATATCATGAAAGGTTTCCTTGATGAGGTTGTCTCCAAGTATTTTGAGGAGATATACGTCTTTGATCCAAAAAAGGATGTCGCGAAGAAAATCAGGGATATGATACAAATGGGAGAAGTGTATCGAGGGGAGGATGTGGGTATTATTGATAAGAATGTGGCAAAATTACATACTACAAGAGCGCTGATTAAGTACCAGTTCGGTGTCGACCCAGAGAAAATAGTTAGTGGTGTCCGCTTTGAATTCTCGAAAAATACTGGTCTCCTAAGGAAAATATATGCTACGGACATAACCAACGAAGAAGTAGAGAAGATAGTCCTATGGGAGCTTAAGGAAATTATTAAGGATCGAAGAAAGCGTGGACTAGAAGTACCTGAGGATCCGCTCATGGAACTCTTTGTCTCCCGAGGTAAGGTATGGTTATTAGCTTCGGTGGTTGCTGAAAACTTTAAGCTTGTTCCTCAACCACTCCTAGCATATCGACTTTGGAAAGTTGTGCGTGGGGACATTAAATATAGTCTTATTGTTTCGAATGAGGCAGAACCATTCATCAGGGATGGAAAGAGTATATTCTCGAAATTTGTACTTGAGCTGGATGATGATATACGTGCTCAGGACGAAGTATTAGTATTAAACGAGGAGAGAGAGCTAATAGCAATAGCAAGGGCAGTACTAAGCGCAAAGGAAATTCGAGAATTCAAAAGAGGTGTTGCCGCAAAGAATCGGTGTGGTTTTGATATACAGCTATAGTCCCCCATTATATATAATCATAACAATAAGCCGATGTTTCCCATACTGCATTAGGAGTAAAAGAATGGAGACATCTCTGTGGAATATACCAAGGCTCCAAAAATTCATTAGGAGACTACCAAGACCTAGACAGCTTAAGGTGTTGAAGAGGGAATTTGAATTCTGTGTCGTGGGTGGGACATTCGATCGTCTACACATGGGGCATAAAACCTTGATATCCACAGCCCTCGCGGTCTCAAAAAGGATATTGCTGTGTATAACGACCGATAGGTATGTCAGAAGTCTAAGAAAAATTGCTGGAAACATCATCGAAAGTTATGGCGAGAGACTTAGGAGGGTTAAAACCTTTTTGGAGATGACAAACAGACTGAATGATGTCATATTTTGCGCAATAGATGACCCCTTTTCTCCTGCAGTAACATCAGAGTATGCGTTGATTCTTGATTCGATAGTAATCTCAGCCGATAGGCCTGTCGTTGAAAGGACAAAGAAACTAAATGAATTACGTAAGAAACACGGTCTGCCCCCTCTGAAGATAATCCAAATCCCCCTCATCTTGGACCCATATGGTAAGGTTTTCTCATCAACAAGATATCGGATTAATGATTACTTTCCAGAGCCTCACCCCCCAGAATTTAGGATAAAGAATGAACTGATCAAGGAAATAAGGAAGCCAAAGGGCACAATCGTGGACAGCCCCTGCGAACTACCCGATCCAGATGATTATATGGATAGCGGGATAGTAGCGATTGGGGATGCCGTCTTTATCAACCTCGTCAAAAATAACTATCCAGTATCTGTTGCTATTCTGGATTTTAGAGTGAGGAGACAAAAACTAAGATATTCAATCCTTAATGATCGCGAAGTTTTTCTTGAGGCAATCCCTATGATACCCGCATTTAACCCGCCAGGCACGATCTCAACATATTCTTGGTTTTCTGTGATGGTTGCCTTTACGCAGCCAACACCAACGGTGCTGAGGGTATATGGTGAGGAAGACCTTATGGGTTTCCCAGCAACAATTCTGGCTCCTGAGGGAGCTCTTATAGTGTATGGTGACCCATTTCTTAACAAGATCGTATACTATACAGTGGATAGAAGGCATAAAGAGAAAGCAATAGAATTACTGCAGCGGATGGAAAGAAGGTCTCATGGTATATGATTTCCCTATAATTATAGGAGTATATAATCCGCTATTTTCTCATCAATCATCTTCTCAAGCCTTTTGATATCCTCTGGACATAGCTCATCGAAGGATACTCTATTTCCGACAAGCTCCGCATTATCCACTCTATAGATCTCACAGTCCTTATTTCTTAGGAAGAGCCCCTCGCTCCAGAAACCATCGATATTTATTGGCCACGTATGTGCGAATGCCACGATATCATTCTTATCTAGATTATACTCTGATGCTACCTCATAGATGCATTCAAGATCCGTGCAATTATATATCTTGATGTTCTTATTACGTGGGTGTGGTCGTTTGTCTAGTATTCTGGTGAAAACAATATTTAGGGCTCCAAGTAGGTATCCATCTGGTGTTTTCTTTAGTCGTGAACCCAGACTCTTGAGGTTTAGTAGGACAAAACGCAGAAATTTCGCATTGTAGTCATCTCGTGATTTCGCAATTTGATACCACTTTGTCCCCATATTGGACATATAGCTTGCCAACAAGTTGTTATAGGCTCTAAATAATCCAGAATATAACAATTCCTTCTTTGGCATTCGGGAATCCCTAATCTTGTTCAGGCATGACGTGAGCCTCTCAAGTGTCTGAATAGCTTCTGACTTCCTTATACCTGGAACTTTCCCAGCTTTCGTTAATTCATCCAGACTTTCCAAAGAGGCGAGTGCCATTAATATTCTCGGATCAGTTTGCGTATTGAACTTCTTAACCATATCCATCACCCACCAGAAGCAAACAAAAAAGGGAGATTATTCTCAATTTTATAAATTGTTTGTAGGATATTTATATTACCAAGCTATGCAGTATTAGGAGATTAAGATGGGAAATGATGGGACTGAGGCCATAAAATACTTTAGGAAGGTACTAAAACATCAGCTAGGTATATCCCTGGAAGAGCCAAGTAGTGCTGAAGCTGTAGGCGTATCAGAGAAGGCTACCTCTGTGGAGGAGGCCACCATAGAAACACCAACAGAAGTATCAACTATGCCGCCAGAAGTATCTTCGATCCCTCCTGGGGAAATTCAGGAGACAGAAGGGATCCCAAAGGAGTCTATTCAAGAGGTATCGACTGTGGGCTCTGAAGTTGTTAGTACTCCTAGTGTCGAAGCACAAGAGCGAGAAATGGGCGAATCGAGAATCGTAACAACACAGCAATCTGAGCCCTATGGAGCGGGGCTTGAGGAAAAGGCATTAGAAATATCAAAGGAAATAAGTATGAGTGCGATCACGCCAGACCTTACAGATGTCACACAGGCACTTATGAATGAGATAAGGTCATTGAGAGAGTTCCTATTAGAAAAAATCTCGGCGATTGAGAAAAGAGTAGAAAAACTAGAGATGATAATACCTAAAATAATGGAGGGGGTGTCATATCGTAGAGAAGTGGCAAGAGCCCCAACGGTAGATCATCATTTCTATACCGAGGAGACTGAAATCTTAATTAGGGAGGCACAACAATTGCTTCAGTCTCAAGATGTATCCCTCGAGAAATTGGTGAAAATCGAGGCAATAGAGTGGCAGATTCTTAAGGCTCTCGAAAGTGGACGGATCAAACCAGAAGACGTAAAGGAGGTTCTCCAAGACTTAAGGATGGAGATAAATAGGTTGCGGAGAGTTCTGATAGGTCAGGCATAGCCATACAAGAGTATCATTGCTTATCATCATTACTATAAATTGGGATAATTGGGGATAAGGAATGTATGCGGATAGGCGGGAGTATGAGACTGAGTTCTTTAGAGAGAGGGGATTTATCAGGAAGAAATGTCGAGTCTGCGGGGGGTTCTTCTGGACGCTGGATCCTAATAGGGAAACCTGCGGAGATGTTGAATGTGAGCGTAGGTACGGTTTCATAAGATCGGAGTTTCCCTCGGCAGACTGGGACATACACAACACCATAAGGAGGTGGATAAAATTCTTTGAGGAGCGCGGCCATGCTGTTTTGGATTACTATCCTGTTGTTGCGAGGTGGCGTGAGGACATATACTTCACAATAGCTAGCATAGCGATATTCCAACCATGGGTTACGAATGGTATTGTTGATCCGCCAGCAAACCCATTGGTAATACCCCAGCCCTGTATTAGATTTGGGGGGGAATTCAGCGATATTGATAGAATAGGTAAAACTGGGAGGCATCTCAGCTCATTCACAATGGGTGGTCAGCATGCTTTTCTAAGTAAGCAATGGCCCGGTGGATACTGGAAGGATCGTTATCTAGAGCTGAACTTTGAGTTTCTTACAAAAATCCTAGGGATACAACCCACAGAATTGACATACAAGGAGGACTGGTGGCAGGGTGGAGGAAATGCTGGGCCATCAATCGAAACATTCGCATACGGCCTAGAGATAGTTAATGGGGTGTTCATGCAATACAAGATTGTAAATGGAAAATTGGACAGAATCCCCATCAGAGTTCTCGATGTTGGATGGGGCTTGGAGCGTATATCGTGGTTTATGCAGGGGACACCGACAATATATGAAGCCACGTTTGGTCCTGTATTTGAGTGGTTAAGGAGGCATCTTGGTATAGAAATCGATAGGAAACTAATGTTGAGATATGGAGAGTATGTTGGATCCGTAAAAACGGAAACCGAAGCAGTCTTTAAGGAGACTAGAAAATATCTTGCGGAGAACCTTGGGTTGGATCTGGACGAGTTTGAGAGAATCTTTGGGCCCATAGAAGCCCTATATGCGATCCTGGATCATACAAAAACAATAATATTGGCAATCCCGGATGGAGGCATACCCGCGAATATAGGTGGCGCATATAACCTCAGGGTGATTCTGAGAAGAGCGATATCCCTAGCTAAGAAATATGGGTTCGATATTGATTGGGACGAACTTATCCACCAAATTGTGGATTATTTTTCCAAGTCTTTTAGTAGGATAGAATCCATAGGAACCATAGCTGCAGACATATGGAAATATGAGGAGAAAAAATTCTTGGAGACGCTAGAGAAGGCTATTAGGGAGTTAGTCCGATTGGTAAGAAAGAAGAAACTGAGAATACTTGATGATCCCATACTAAAGAGATTCTACCTAAACTATGGTGTACCCCCTGAGGAGATAGACATATTGGTCCGTAAACTTAACTTAGATGCTGAGGTAAAGATTAGCCCAAGCTTCTATGAGAGTATAAAGAGTATTTCGCCAACACGGGACGTATCCCAAGAAAAGAAGGAAAAACCAGAGCAGATCCATGAGAAAATCAGGGGGTTGCCTCCCACGCGGATGCTTTTCTATGAAGACCCGTACAAAAGTATGTTCGAGGCGAAAGTTTTGTTTGTTGATGGCGAATACATAGTTCTTGACCAAACGGCGTTTTATCCACGGGGGGGAGGACAACACGAGGATCGCGGGGTTCTTGTAATAAACGGTACTGAGTATAAGGTCATAGATGTTTATAAGGTTGGGAACGTTATAGTTCACCAAGTAGAACACAAAATAGATCCCGAGGCCGTAGGGAAAAAAGTTCGTGGTATTATCGATTGGCCTCGGCGTCTAATACTAATGAGGCATCACACGGCGACACATATAATAAATGGTGCTGCTCGTAGGGTTTTGGGCCCTCATGTCTGGCAGATGGGTGCCGAAAAAACACCTGAGAAAGCCCATCTAGATATATCCCACTATAAGAATCTTACATATGAGGAGATTAGGAAAATTGAGGATCTCGCAAATAGGGTTGTTCTGGAAAATCGACCTGTTCTTCTTAAGTTTATGAGTAGAACGGAAGCCGAGAAGAAGTATGGGGTAAGAATATATCAGGGTGGTGCTGTTCCAGCAGCTACTCTGAGGATTGTAGAGATAGAGGGTTGGGACGTAGAGGCGTGCGGTGGTACTCATCTTACTCAGACAATCCTCGTTGGTCCAATAAAGATTATAAATACGAAGAAAATACATGATGGTGTCATTAGGATCGAATTTGTTGCGGGGGAGAAAGCCCTAGAATTTATCGGGAAGAACGAAAAGTTCCTAAAGGACGCATGTAGCGTCCTTCGCGTTCAGCCAGAGAACCTACCAAAAGTTGTCCAGCGGTTTTTTGTTGAGTGGAAAAGACAAAAAGATGAGCTGGCTAAACTCTG
>CAZVPA010000011.1:31958-33505 GCA_964628995.1 uncultured Nitrososphaerota archaeon
ATAATGCCGAGAAGATTTTCATGGATAAGATACTAATTATTGACGGCAAGAAATATGTGATTTCACGTTTCGATGTGGATATGGGATCACTATTCAAAGTCATAAAAAAGGTTAGGAGATTCGCGGATAACATATTGATCGTGTCAACAGTTCTTGGTGAACACAGATTTATTGGGAGTGGTGACGAGGACTTTATAGGTCTAATAATGCGTGCTGTTGATGACTTGGGTGGTGAATATAGGATGTCCAAAGGCATAATATTTGGAGGTTTAAGGATACCAGCTGACAACTTACTAATTAGAGTAAAGAAATTACTCAATCTTTCGTGAACTGGGATATTAGTTCCCTTAGAAGTCTCTCACATTCTCTCTCGAATTCCTCCCTAGTTTTATTCTCATTAACTAAATGATAATCAGCCATCGCAAGCAGTTCGCCTATACCAAAGCTAAGCTCTTTGAGGTCCCTTTCTCTAAGCATCTCTATTGATCGTGCATCATCTTGTCGTCCGCGCCCTAGGATGCGAGAGTAGCGAGTTTTTGGTGACGCATGAACAGCGATAACAAAGAATTTCTCAAAGAACGAATCAAATGTGTCTTTTTCTTCTGGCGACCTAAGCCCCTCCACAACAATTATTTTTTTCCGATTTAGCCTCTCCCTACGTATCTTGTCAATCACTAACAAGGCTACAGCTTTCCTTCCAAACCTCTTACGGAGATCCTCAGCGGTTCTTAAGACATTCTCTGGCGTTAACTCTAGACCTCTCCTGCGTGTCTCTTCTCTCACAGCATCGCCCATCACTAAGACAGGGATTCCCAATTTCTTCGCGGAATCGCTCACTATTGACTTTCCACTACCAGGCATACCAACTATGCCTATCCCAATAGTCATAGTGATCCCCGCTATTCTATTTCTTTTTCCTCTTTCTCGGTCTTTCTATAATAATAACATCTCCTAAGGTTAATGGTTTGCTCTTCTCATGATGGGCCTTAGAGATAATCTCTAGAAGCTCCAAATCGATTTTTCTGAGGATTCGTATATGGAGTATTTTTTCAAGCCTCCTAGCAAGCGCTAGGTCGGGAGATAGTTTTTCCATTTCTATTTTCCTTAATAGTGACTCAGATATGCCGAGCCGTCTGGCAAGTTTATCTCGTTCAAGACCGAGTTTCTCTCGAGCTTCTCTAATCTTTCTACCATAGTCCTGTACAAGCTCGTATGTAAGTTCTTCTGGAATTTTCGAGGGAGGCTTAGAAATACGCTTTTGAGACTGTTGATGCCTTTCATAACTCACAACTTTTTTCTCTGGTACCTCTATAGCATTAACATTTCGTGCGCAGATAGGACACAGAATTAGTGTGAGCCCTTCATATCTATAGAGTTTCTTTTTCTGAACTGGTCTTCCACAGATCTCGCACGTAATGGACATAACGACATCGGGTATATAACTGTTGCTAGGGGTTAAGTAAAGTGCGCCGGGCGGGACTCGAACCCGCGTCACCAGCTTGGCAGGCTGGCATCCTACCGCTAGACTACCGGCGCATAACCCCCCT
>CAZVPA010000012.1:0-5745 GCA_964628995.1 uncultured Nitrososphaerota archaeon
TATAGTACTTGTAGTGTTTTGACCTACAAAGAGTACTGATCGCTCTTATTAGGGCTTCAGCCTTAACCTTGCTGAGCCTAGAAAATATGGGGCCATACCTACTGATTAGTGGATCAGCATCCCGGAATATCCTAGCTAGTGCGGAGACAGTAGGCCTCATTACAGCACCATTTGTTTTTTCGACCAAACCAAGCAAGAGTTCTGCGAGTCTCATGTCTGAAGCTCCCTCGAAGATATATCCAAGAGTAATTATTCTGTCTGATAGGTCATCCAGATCCTCAGCATCTAGTAATTGTGGGATGTCCTGGTATCTAGCAATACTATATCTAACCCCCCTGAATGCTGTGGCAATGATGTATAGTATGTCTCTCCTAACCCTTGGATACTTCCTAGATATCTCGAGGAGACGCTGAAAGATGCCCCTTCTCCTCCTGTTCTGAATAGCAATAAAGAGTATTGTGTTCAGCACAATATTGGCGATGGGCTCCGAGTTGAGTAGTGGTTCTAAGTACTCCATTGTGTCTTCTGGATATAGCGTGAAGAGTAAAAAGCTGGCTCTCGGGATCAATAGGGGTTTTTTGGCAGTTACCGTCATTAGGGTGTTTCTACCAATGCTCCTCAACAATGTTGATATCATATCGGCTGGGCTCGGATTAGTACCCATGCTACCACCTAGTCAAGGAATAAGTCATCAACCCTAAAGATGTCGTATGATGTCGCCCTATCCACGCTACGGAATACATCAAGGTTCTCTCTACCAATCCTATGTGGGGAGCTTGCTAGGGTGCCTATACGTATTATCGACATTGGACACATAATGCTTGATACTCCATGCTCATCATGATAAGCCGAGACAATATGTGGTCTGAGAATCATGAATAGGAGACCATCCCTATTCGCCCTAAAACCCCATGTTCTTATTATTCCCCAGTCAAAGCCTAGGGAGGCAAGTATATTGTGGGGGAGACGCCATAGTGGCACCCCAAGAAATCTTATCCGATGCTCACCAATAAGCACCCTCAGAAACCTCTCCCTAGAAGCCAAAGTATCCATCACACCAAGAGCATACTCCTCAAAAACCCTAGCACTCCATGACAAACCACATTTCTCACAGATATAATCAATGATCTTCAGTATGGAATCTCTATCAAGATAACCACGCCTCAAGATGAGTTTTGCCCCCTTCCTCGCAGCCCTATATATGTTAAATGAACCAGTATAACATTTCCGCAACACCAGATTTAGAAGTATATAGAGGAACAATTCCTGTTCCCCACTAAACATATCGATTATTGTCAGGACAACATCCCCCTGTATTCTGATTCTCACACCATTATAGTACTTACTGGGTTTCGCCTCCCAAGCATGATAATCAAAACCCATGAGGTCCCTTACCTCCATATCGGTCAGATTCTCAACATCGATAGCAAGGTTGTCTGGTAGTCTGTGGCAGAAGAAATTATAGTTCTCATCTAGACCGATGATGAATGTTGGGGTTCCGTAAAATATCGTTCTTATGACAATATATTCGCCAATTCTCGCAATCTTGTTTAGGCTATTGAATGGTGCTGTCTGGAGAAACGTAAGGAACTGGTTGTCACTCGAGAAGGCCTTAAACAATTCTAATGCTCGGGGGTCCTTATTAATGAGAAATGTGTATAGCATGTCCAATCTCTCCTCTGGGGGTAGGGTGCGGACATCCAGCATACCTACGTTCGCCCCAATACTATAAAACCACTTGATGATTTTTAAATGTTTTCATTTTTACGCAGAAAAGAATAAGCAAAAGCAAAAAACAACAAGGATTCCTCCGGTTTTTATGCCATGGAAAGATACTTGGTTATGTTATAGGAATTTTGGAGCCTCCGATCACCACATCAGCAATAATTGATCCATCATGGGTCATAACTAGACATAATGATGGGTCAGTGCTATGTGTTGTGGTGTGTGTCTGAATATTCGTATTCTGTATTCTTGTTGATGTATCAACAATAAATACTATTGTACTCTCAGCATAGTTTCCAGCAGCATCATAGGCCCTCACAGTGGCGGTATATGTGCCATCACTCAATGTTACTACATACTGTGTATCATTCGTAGATATCCATTTTCCATCGTTTATTCTTATGAGGTAATATTTGACCTCAAAGTTATCTGAGGCATTCCAAGAGATTGTTATGGTGCTTATTGATAGTATCTGGCCGTCGGAGGGATTCAATATCTCTATTTGGGGTGGTGTCAGATCAACATATAGCCTTATTTTTCTCGTAATGTTATTGCCGACAACATCAACAACTATTATCTCCACTAGGTGTTCTCCCTCAGTAAGACTAATCTTGATGCTTGTCTCTCTACCAACACTAATACTTTCTCCTCCATCAATCCGTATGTATGAATCCACCACCCCCATATTATCACTCATATTCCACGATACCACAACTTCCGATCCCACATAACTATTGTTCCTTGGTGACAATATGTCGATGTCTGGTGGGGTATTATCCACTATGAGGCACGAGTAGGATATGTTATAGTTCCCAGCCTTATCAACAGCCATTATGTATATGGCATATATCCCATCATCCATATTGTTCTGTATTGTTATGCTTGTGTTTGTCCCTACATATATCCATGAACCGTTGGCTATTTTCACCATGTAGTAATCCACCGCTATATTGTCGCTAGCGCTCCAAGATATTGTTATTTGGTTGTCCGAGGCGGCAATACTATATGTGTCTGCTTCTGTATATATGACTGGTGGTGTATAGTCAACAACAATATTTATTGTTGTCAGGTTATAGTTCCCATAGATATCGACTACCTTGAGTTCTAGTGTGTGGTTCCCTTCGGAAAGTCCACTAATAGTGTAGCAGGAGATATTACCTATGTTTTCCCATGCCCCACCATCAAGCCTTACCTCCGCATGGTCAACCCCAGAATTATCGCTCGCACTCCACCCAATCGTTATCGTCCCCATAGAGTTATAGATCGTATAGTTCCCGTTTTCTCCCTCGTAATCATTATTTATGGAGACACTCGGTGGCGCGCTCACATTAACCACAACATATGTCGTATTGGAGAGACCTGTGGTGTCTGTCGCCCGGACATATATTGTGTGTTGTCCATCTCCAACATCATAGAATGTGTACTGTGTGGAATTACCAACATTAATCCAGGCCCCATCATCTAGACGAACCTCACTATAGTCTATTCCGTCCTCATCATAGGCATTCCACTCAACAAGTATTGTGGAAGTGTTGAGTGTTGATCCATCAGGCGGTGATATTATCTCAACATTGGGGGGAGTATTCCCAGGACTGGAAGCATTGAGTGGATCAGAATCATATATTACTACTTCCTCCCAGTCACTATATCCATCACCATCCGTGTCATTATTATTCGCATTAAGGCCATGGTCTTGTTCGTAGATGTCGGATAAGCCGTCACCATCACTATCAAAACTACCTGTACCCATCTCCCAGTCATAGCCGAAAACATCCCTAAAGTATACGGCGGCATCAATGGATTTTACTGCGATGCCCGCCTCCCTATTTTTGTCCCCGGTACTTATGGCGAGTCCTGTTCCAGACCAGTTATTGCTCCCCACGTATACGATTTTGTCATCAACAATAAGCAATTTTCCATGGGGATATGGGAAGGACGGATTTATTGGATCAAACAGAATGACATTTGCACCTTTCGCCTCTAGCTGGGTTTTGAAGGAGGTATCATTTGTTATGACGAGAACACTCACCCCCCTATTGGTGGCATTTCCAATGTCATTTATCAGCCTCTTTACTAGTCTTAGTGTTTCAGACGCATAGGGTAGGAGGAGGTATATGAAGTGTTTGGCTCTCTTTATTAGCCTTCTGATGTGGTAATATGCGCCCTCGGGAGTACAGACTGGTATATAATTGGCGTTGACATATATCGTGTTGTAGTTAAACTTTGGTGTGTATGGCTCACCATATTCTCCTGGTGTGTATGGGGTTATGGGCGTGTAGGGATCAGCCATCGAGAAATCATCAAGGAATATTTCTAGGAATAGATCCACAACATATTTATTGTTTGTAATTATCCCGAAATCTCTATGTCCCTTCGTGTTTATGTAGGGGAAACTATAGTTTTCAAAGTTCCCCGAGGTAATCAGGCATGTCTTGTTATCAATAATAACAAACTTGGCGTGGGTCCTATTATAGTAACTACTAGCCCATCTCACAGTAGCTCCTAACTCGTTGACTAGCCTATCAGCCATATTTTGGTTAGTCCCATATTTATCGAGTATTACTTTGATATCTATGTTTGGTTTTTGTTGTTTTAGCTGATAAAGAATATCATATATTGGGTTGCTTGTGAATCTATATACTGTTATGTAGACGCTCTCATTCGCGGAGAGCAAAAATTTTTTGAGTGCTTCATATGAATTGTCTGGCCCAGTAAATAGTGTTACCCTGTCATTGTTTCCCTTGGCTATATCAAAGAGATCATCCACAAATTCCTTCAGTAGCCACTCCATTACGGATAGTGCGAACTCCTTGTTGTCAAAGTCAAAGTTGTTGTATAGGTATATTGATTCATAGAGGAAGGCGGAACTCCCAGAAGCGAAGATCCTTCCTCCGTTCTCAAGATCCACTGCGGCAAAAACAACAACATCTGTTCCAGAGAGTACTATTGCCCCGCCTTCATCCTTAGCATATGTATCGGAATCCCCGGTCCCGACGATTTCCACGCTACTATCTGTTATGTTTAGTGCTGTGCCAGAAAACTTGACAGTAAATAATGACTCATCACTAACATTGCTGGCGATATCTCCAGAGCCCCACGTATGGATTAGTGGATACCAATATCGGTAATCATAGTTTGTTTCGTCATAAACGCTAACATCATACCACTTTATTCCATATGACGATGTTATGGCATTAAAATAATATGGATCAAAGTACTTATACCAATCACCACATATGAGTAATGCCCCTCCATTATTCACGAAGTTTTTAATAGCATTAATCTCATCCGTGGACAGCGGATTTGTTGTTTCATTTATATCTAGCAATATTAGAATACTATAATTCGCAAGTAGAGAATCGGTAAGGGCTCCATAGTTCACGTCAACCTCCACCCAGAATGTTCTCTCAATATCCCTAAGGAAATTTGATACCTTAGATGCATTATAGTATTGGCCGTGTCCATTATCGAATAGTACCTTTATAGAGACATTTCTCTGGTAATCATAATACCTAACCCTGAACCTTCCATCAACATTATCGTTAGTTTGCCTTGTTTCTTCTTCATAGACTATCTGGTTTTTGTATCTTATTCTATAGCCCATAAATACTGTAGACAATACTAACAGGATAACCAAAAATTTTGTATGTTTTTTCATACTTCCCCCTATAATTAGGAAAAAATATTTTAGTACTATTAGTATTACGGATACTATTAGTATTACGGAAAGCAAAACGATAGGCTCTCATTGTTTTCCAGATCTGGGTATATCAAAAAATGATGAAATAAAAAGCAATATTGCTATTTTATGTAGAGGGACGTAAACATGAAGCATACCCGACAACTCACCATTGAAGAGCGCCTAGAAAAGATACTTCGAAAAGCAATAAAAGAGATAAAAGATGAGATAATAAAGGAACTCTTCAAAGATATCATTGAAATCCTACGAGAAATGGCCAAGAAATTGGATCAGCTTGCCATGAGGCTTGATCAGCTTGCTGAGCGTGTGGATCAGCTTGC
>CAZVPA010000012.1:5845-25118 GCA_964628995.1 uncultured Nitrososphaerota archaeon
TGGATCAGCTTGCCATGAGGCTTGATCAGCTTGCTGAGCGTGTGGATCAGCTTGCGATTCAAGTATCAAAACTTACTGGAGCTGTTGGGGAGATCCGGGGTGAAATCTCTGAGTGGCGAACCATTGATGGTTTGAAGGGTGTATTAAAGCGCTTTGGTTTGGAGGTATATGCCTCTCCATGGAAACCTTTTGATGCCTACATAGTTAGGGATGGGTTTCTCGCGATAGTAGAGATATGTATCAATTGTAGGGAGAGGGACATTGACCAGATTAAGAGAGGTATTGGTGCAGCCATAGATAAGTTAGGGACTAGGCCTGATGCCCTCGTGGTATTCTCAATAATGAAGCCAAGTGAGACGGTTATTGAGTATGCACAGAAACTTGGGGTCATTGTTGAGAACAGCCCCATACGTCTAGCAAAAATTCTTAGTGAAATCTATAGGAAAAAGAAAGAAACGTCTGAAGGTCGCTAGAATTTTTTAGATAATTGGGGTATTATGAGATCTCAATATGTTGATCTCTACGTGGCACCTCAAAAATGGCAAAACCACCGACAAAATTGAAATCTATATTTTTACCATCTATCGTTATTCTTGCTGGTTTTCTCTTTGAGTAGAGGTGTATCCTGTACCTATTAACAGTATTCTCAAGGTTGTTCTTCTTGATTTTGATTTCTATTGTAGACCTGTCCGCCATTATCATTGTCTCTGAATATTCTCCCTCCTCGAACCTATATGTGTGCCCATCATCCTCATAAATAACGAATTCTCCCTGTTCCTCCATCGCGAATATTAGTATGTCGTATCTATCCGGCTTATGCTCATATATGTAGTTCTGTGGTTCCTGCATGGGTATTATTCCACCATCTCTTATGAACATCGGGATTTTATCGATACTGGCCTTAAAATCGATCCAGTAACCATCAGAATATCTCTCTTTTTTCTCCCAAAAATCAAGCCAGTAGCCCCTTGGAAGGTATATTCTTCGTCTGTCATCCTTTGATACTATCGGTGCTACCAGTAATGCAGGGCCAAACATGAACTCATCATCTATTACATATGTCTCATCATCATCTGGGAACTCTAGGAATAGTGGCCTCATGAGTGGAATCCCAGTATTATGTGCCTCCCAGAACAATGAATATATGTATGGTATTAGCCTATATCGCAACTTTATCATGTCCCTAGATATTTCTAGTGTCCTCCTATCAAAACACCAGGGCTCTTGGCATGGCTTATGTACGATGTAGTGTATCCTCATGAAGGGGTAGAACACGCCTAGCTGTATCCACCTTATGAATAGCTTCTTGCCTACTCGGAGGAGTATTGGTGCGAAACCGCCTATGTCAGCTCCCACAAATGCTAATCCACAGAGCCCCATATTAAGTAACATGGACACCGAGCCTTTAAGATGCCCCCATCTACTCCATATATCGCCAGTCCAATTCGCCGAGTATCTCTGTATTCCAGCAAAACCAGATCTGGAAAGCATGAAAAACCTCCTACCTGTCTTTCTTAATGCTTCATATGTGGCCATTGCCTCCAACATACCATAGATATTACCCACTTCATCAACCCCACTATATCTGCCACCATCATAGAATACCATCTCACTTCTCTTTACACCAAGACCAAACAGGTATCTTACTCGTGTCTCCACAGATGGCTCATTCATATCATTCCATACACCATCAATACCATACTCCTCAACAAACCTCAGGTATAGCTCCCCCCACCATTTCCTCACCTCCTCTCTTGTCAGGTCTGGCATTAATGCCTTTCCGCACCAACCACGAGCTATGAATGCTCCCCCACCCTTAGACATTACATAGTATTTCTTCTCCATAGCAATCCGATATGGCTCATATTGCCTATCCAGCTTTATATAGGGATCAAAAATCGTCACAACCTTAAAACCCATATCATGTAGCTTACTTATAGTGCCTTTTGGATCGGGAAACCTCTTAGGATGCCAAGTAAACATCCTGTAACCATCCATATAGTGTATATCTAGGTGTATAACATCACACGGTATTCCTAGTTCACGAAATTTTTTAGCCACCTCCATAACCTCTTTGGCACTTTTATAGCTCCACTTTGATTGATGAAAACCAAGTGCCCATATTGGCGGCATATATGTCCTACCAACAAGCCATGTGAATAATTCCACGACATCCCTAATATTCCTACCAACAATGACATAATAATCCAAATCTCTCCCTATCTTCCTTATAGTAAGTATGTCCGCTCTGGAGACCCCAGGATCGACATCCATAAAGCTGCTGGAATCAATATAGATACCTACAGCATACCCCCTCTTTGCCATCATGTAGAATGGTATGTTAATGTATAGTGGATCTGTATCAGGAGTCCTATATCTGAGACCGGGATCCACATTCTCTAGACGTATCTGTTTCCACCCTCTCTTGTCGAGGGGGCCGTCTTTTTCCCCAAAGCCATAGATATGTACACCATCAGGAATCTTGTGTGACCAGACAATACGGTCTCCATCCACATCAAACCCTGTCTCCTCAAAAAGAATTCTCTCATCATCACCATATATGGCTACGAGACCATCCCTAATAATGATCCTGATATGGTCTGTTCTCAACTCAACGGTACCCCCATATTTCTTCTCCTCAACACGTACTTCTTTTCTCTCAGTACGTATTATTGCGATTGTCCTTTCCGAGGGGCTCCTATTTCTACATATACGGACAATATTATCAAGCAAGAATTCTATATGGATACTCATGGCTGATCCCCCATCGCGATCCTGAGCTTATCGGCTACTTCTATCAACTCCTCCCGTGTGAGTTTTTTGTGCCTAAACCCAAATCTTATACCATCTCCCATAAATCTCGGTATGACATGTATGTGGAGATGCATTATTGCCTGTCCAGCAGCCTTATTGTTCGTCATTATTATGTTCACCCCATCAGCTCCCAGTGCTTTTGTGATGGCGGTGGATAATTTCTGTGCTATTATCATCATATGAGATAGTAACCCGGAGGGGGCATCAAAAATATTTCTATAGTGTTTCTTTGAGATTATAAGGCAATGCCCGAGGTTTACGGGGTTTATATCGAGGATAACAATAACGTGCTCATCCGCATATATACTATAGGACTCAACGCTACCGTTCACGATTCCACAAAATATACAATCCATCAAGGTCGCTCACCAAGTTCTGATTTATCCCTAAATTTTTCCGTTAATTTTTTTAATGAACATCAAAAAAGAGCATTTATATATGGTGGATAAAACCCCTCGGAACAAAGCTGATAGTATGTAGAGCACTAGGCAGAGATGTTGGCTGAGGAGAACACACAATAAACATAATCCCAGTACGTTCGGAGGAGTTTTGGGGCATAGTGCTGGGTTATTATTATATAGGACTTTTTTTGTGATGGATTGGTGGCTATATGTATGTCGGCTACTAGCACTGTACGTGTGAGTATAATAATCCCAACATACAATGAGGAGCGGAACATACTGGACACACTGGCCCGTATTGTATGCCAGGATAGGAATATTATTGTTGATGGGAAAAAAGTAGTGGTGTCTCTAGAGATAATAATGGTAGACTCAGGCTCTAAGGACAGAACCATACATCTAGCAAAGCTATTCGGCAGAAAGTACAACATGTTATCACTATATAGTGTCCCAAAATTCCACCACAGCATAGTGAGGAACTTTGGGGCAAAAAAATCTGAGGGAGAAATATTGGTATTCCTTAATGCGGACGCAAAGCCAGCCAACTCCTTATGGCTTAGAAAACTCATAGGACCCATAGTAATGGGGATTGCGGACGCATCATTCTCTAGGCAGATACCACCGAGGGATCTCATAAGCATAGACTCCGCCTTTGTTATGACTGGTTTCCCAGAGAAGAGTACGTTATTAAACAGGAAAACTTTTCTGGAATTCTATAATGAGTCGGGAATATTTTTCTCAACGGTGTCTTGTGCTGTTAGGCGAGACACTTTTTTCGAACTTGGTGGCTTTAATAAGTATCTTCCACTGGATGAGGATCAGGACTTCGCATTGAGGCTAATAAAGAGGGGATATACCATCGCGTATGTGGCCGACTCCATTGTTATTCATGCACATAAACTGACAGCAACCCAGGTGGTTAGGAGATACTATGGGTATGCGTGGGGGTGGAAAAGAATAATGAGGATACATAAAGACCTAAACCTGATACCATCATTAACCACAAGCAAGAGACTTATTGGGAACGTCATTAAATTGTTGAGGTGTCGTCAAGGGCCTAGGATTAATCCCATAGAGAAGATAAGACTTTTTTTCCATGGAATATTGGTGATAATCTCTGTAGCCACGGGATATATGACTTAGGCTCCAGTCGGCATTGAACACATAAATATTCATGAATTTATATGGATATTCGTTCTTTACTCCTAATCGATTTTTAATCATATATTATAATAATATAGTATTGGTGCTGGTGATGATGAGGGTCTTCATAATATCCGATACTCACGACAATATGGATGCTGCGAGACGTTTTGTTGCGATCGTAAAGAAGGAGAAGCCGGATATGATAATACACTGTGGAGACTATATCTCCCCATTCCTAATACGGGCATTGTTGGAGGCCGAGACGAGAATAATTGGTGTCTGGGGGAATAACGATGGGGACAAACAAACAATACTCAACATAATATCTGGGACAGAGTTCTCAATAATGCCTCAACCGCGGGAGATAAAGATTGGGGATATGGATGTCCTCATAATACATGGCTGGCAGTCTCCCGAGAAGACAAAACGTCTCGTAAGAGGCCTAGCAAGGGGAGGGAAATATAAGATGATAATATATGGCCATACGCATAAACAAGAAATAGCCGTTCTTTCGGGTGGAGAGATAAGGAATATTTCGGGGAGAATTGAGATATCTATTGAGGATTTCGACGCACTTATAGTAAACCCAGGAGAGGCATGTGGATGGCTTACTGGAAGGAGGACATATCTCAATATGGTAATTGATGACAAGGTGGTGGTGGAGCCAAGGGAGATACCAGAATAAAGTACCATATACCACAATATGACTATCAGCGAGAAGTCATGTATTTCTTAATTGGTGGGCTGGTATGAGGAAGACAAAGATAATCGCTACTGTTGGGCCGGCATCATCCGACATGGAGACCCTCAACAAAATGATAAGAGAAGGGGTTGATGTCATAAGACTGAACTTTGCCCATGGCACACTTGAAGAGAAACATGAGCTAATAAGGATGATTCGTGAAATAGAGGAAAGCATCGATGATTATGTGGCGATAATGGCGGACATACCAGGTAGAGGGCCGAGGATAGGGAGGATGCCGAAGAAATATATGGATCTCGGGGAAAGAGTTGTCTTCGTCTTCGGCGAGAGGGAGAGCGACAACCCACATATAATCCCAGTACCTCCCAAGGAGCTCCAACAAGTGATGGATGTGGGGGACGAAGTGTTGCTGGCCGATGGTAGGGTAATAATAAGGATTGATAGGATCCTAGAAAATGAGGCTGAGGGCACAGTTATCTCGGATGGGGAACTCAGGGGGAATGTAAGCATAACCATCAGGGACAAGCCATTACCATTTCCACCACTCTCGGAGAGGGACAAAAAATTCGTGAAGTTTGCTGTTGAAAATGACGTGGACTATATAGCCCTATCATTCGTCCAATCCGCTACAGATGTTGTCGAACTAAGGGAACTACTCAGAAGCATTGGCGGAGGTAACATAAAGATTATTTCCAAGATAGAAAATAAGCTCGCTATATTGCATCTCAAGGAGATTCTGACAGAAAGCGACGTCGTCATGGTTGCTCGAGGGGATCTGGGAGTACAGCTATCCCTCGAGGACATACCATACCTAGAAACATTAATCATTAATGAGGCACTAAAGGTGGGGAAACCAGTCATATTGGCGACTCAAGTATTGGAATCTATGATAGAGTCCCCAGTCCCCACTAGGGCAGAAATAATGGATATTGCCACGGCTGTTGAGAAGGGGGTGGACGCGATAATGCTTAGTGGGGAGACGGCTATAGGGAAGCATCCAGTACGCGCGGTATCATGGCTCCGAAGAGTCATTGAGAGAACAGAAACGCACATGTCTTTCCCTCGTGTTGAGCCTCCAGACGATAGTCCCATATATGTGAAGTTTAATAGGAGCATAGTATCAATAGCAGAGTACTTGGACGCAAAGATTGTTGCCTTCACAACAGGGGGATTTACGGCAACAATGCTTGCTAGGTTCAGGACAACCAAAGACATAATCGCGGTATCAAACAACATAAAGACTGTTAGGCAACTAAAACTCCTATGGGGGGTGTATCCCCAGTATACAAATAAGGAGAAGGTTGGATTGGAGGATTTGAGCCATTTGGTCGCAAAGAAGAGACTTGCTAGGGCTGGAGAGAGACTTGTCGTTACTCTTGGATGGAGACCAGAGCTCGGTAATATCCAAGAAATCAGGGTTGAGGAAATAAGTGAATAAATAGGGCTTTTTAATCTTCAAAATCCATAGCGTTATATATTTCTGGTGCCTTCTCCCTTAGGCCTGGACAATTCTTGTCAAGCCAGTACTTGCTTACCTCAATCTGCGCCCTTAGTAGTGCCTTGAACTCCTCCATGGATAGATAGCTTGTTGGGTAGAGTTCCCTGAGCCTACTATCACTAAGCCCAGGGATTCTCTTTGGTATTAGGACTTTCTCTCCCCATACTGGATGAGGCATCCATTCTATCGCCCCTCTAACTGCCTGTAGTAGGAATAGTTCTGTCTCCTCTATTGTTGGCCTTGTCCCCCCGACGGGTTTTGGTATACCATCCTTCTCCACAAGGATTGGTTCGGGAACCCTGAGTACCCTATCGCCCAGCTTCTTCTCCACCCACTCATATTTCGCTATGATTTTGCCAGTAGTATTCAGCATATATACCTCTACTGGGTCACCCCTCTCCTTTCTCTTCTTTAGGTAGTTATAGAAACGGATAACATGTTCTGTGTCGGATACCCCCATGGTGAATGGCTTACAGAACCTAGATACATATCTTATTCTGCCTATGACCTCCTTTGATTGTGCTGGATGCCCAATAGTCCTACCATCAGCGTATACCTTCGCGGCTAAGGCAATATCAACTATTTTGACCCAAGCATAGTCAGTAAAGTAACCTGGGGATAGAAATACGGCCGTTGTTAGTGGGCCGCTCGATGCGACGTCACCATCAAAGAAACCAGTATCCTCAAGATATATTACACTCCTAGAGTTCCTGTTTGGCCTACCAAAATATTGGAATATCTCCCCCTTAAAGCTCGGGTACCCATTGGTGTCAGGCTCTGTATTCTCGTGGAGTGCTCTTGGGCTTGTGGCTGCTCTCCATAATGCTTCCTGCTCTGGGGAGAGATCCTCTGTCTTCGTCCAAGAGTTTCTCTCGGATCCAATGACGACATCCTCAAATATGCCCACTATGTCATCATTCTTTATCTTCTGTTCAACTATATAGTCTAGGGGGTTTATGCCGAATAACTCCATAAACCTCTTGGCTACATGCTCAGTGAATACATAGAACCCATGGGTAGATTTTCCAGTACCAGTAAGACCCCAGATACACATGACAACCCTCCTAGTTTTCCCATTAACCGTCCTAACTACCCATTCCTTCAATGATGCATGCTCTCCAGTCCCTCCTCTCTTATATACGTGGTATATCCAATGTGCTAATGTTGCCTTCTTCGACTCACCCTGATAACTACTACATGTGATTATTGTGAAGCCATGATGAGGGAATCTCATAACCATAAGTAGCCTGTTCGTCCCCTTAATAAAGGGGTTCCCAAGATAGTGGGGAATATGGAATATGTTTACGTCAGGTTTCTCATCGGGAGGTGCGGGAAAGAATAGTTGGGACCACCTATATGCTATATCTGGAAACTGCGGGTCGCACCAAAACCTCGCATGCATCTGGGCAATAGTCCCTGGCTTTCCAGCATATGCATCAACCTTTATTAGGGGGCCCTGGGCGAGGATGTGTTCAAGAACCCTAACTAGTAATACCTTATGTTCATATTCAATATCATCACTATCAATGACAACAGTGTTTGCCGCTGAGCGATGCCATATGTTTGAGGCCCAATTCCAGGAGCCATTCCTATACTGGTTACCATAGAGCTTAGCACGATCCAGAAGGTCTTTAGGGTTATCCAAATAGGGTTTAAGCCCAGCCTTTCGTTTATAGTCAAGAATCCTGCGGAAATAGACCATAAACTTTGATGGTGTGATCTCCTCTATGGACGGAAGTAACCCCCGCATTTACCTCGCCAGGAAAAATCAAAAAATAATAAAGAAAAAGGAACATAATTATTATGTATGAGTAGTAATACCAATATTTCTCGAAATTAACAACATTACATGCCCCCAATAGGCATTATTGCTCTCCTATGGACTACAATTATTGTCCACAAATACATGTGATCGACACGGTATCATGGTCATGTCTGCCTATACTCTTATATATGGAATTCTAGTGTATTCTAAGGTGTGTGTAATGGTTGTTGAGGTTGTTGTTGGAGGCTTCTTTGGTGATGAAGGGAAGGGCAGTGTAGTCGGCTACCTAGCAATTAAGGATAGACCATCGATATGCGTGCGGGGAGGCGTAGGACCCAACGCTGGCCATACTGTGGTCTATAAGGACAAAGAATATAGACTTAGGCAGATTCCATCTGGTCTGGTATATAAGGAGTGTAGATTGCTTATAGGACCTGGAGTATTGGTTAATCCAGATGTACTAATTGGCGAGATCAGGAATTATGGTATTGATAAGTCACGTGTTGGTGTCGATGAGAGGGCGGGGGTTATTGATCCAGAACACATAGAGCGAGAGAAGGGATCACGCCACCTCAAGGAGGAGATTGGTAGCACACTAAGTGGGTGTGGAGAGGCGAATGTGGATCGGGCTAGAAGAATATTACCCCTAGCCAGAGAAAATAAAAAGTTGAGGGAGTTCATTACTGATGTACCCTCGGAAATCTGGAGCGCCATAGACAAGGGGGGCACAGTGATTGTTGAGGGGACGCAAGGGACATTTCTTTCTCTATATTATGGTACATATCCCTTTGTTACATCGAAGGATGTTACTGCATCAAGCATATGTGCTGATGTTGGGATAGGGCCAAAATATGTTGACGAAGTAATCGTAGTCTTTAAGTCCTATGTTACCCGTGTTGGTGCGGGCCCGCTCCCCGGGGAGCTACCCAAGGAGGAGATAGAGAAGAGGGGATGGGTTGAGTATGGTACCGTCACTAGGAGGCTTAGGCGTGCAGCACCATTCAATTTCGATTTGGCGTATAGGGCTGTTAGGCTAAATAGTGCGACCCAGATAGCACTAACAAAGCTCGATGTTGTGTTCCCAGAGGTCGCCCATGCTACTGAGTGGGATGAACTATCCTCCGAGGCTAAGAGGTTCGTGGAAAAGATTGAGAGGAAACTTGGTGTCCCAGTAACAATTATTAGGACGGGGAGGGATATTCGGGATACTATAGATAGAAGGGAAGAATTATGCCGGTAGACCCAAGAAGTGTTCACCCCATCGAGTATAGGTATGGATGCGAGAAGCTCAGAAAGATATTATCTGTAGAGAATATGTATAGGACTATGGCGCTTGTTGAGTATCATGTTGTTAAGGTGCAGGAGAAATATGGACTCGTCCCTAGGGGCACTAGCGGGGCTCTCAAGAAGGCTATTGATGGGCTTGATATCAACGATATCTTTGAGGAGGAGAGGAGGATACGGCATGATGTTATGGCTCTCATTAATGTGTTGGCTAGAAGGATGGGGGAGTTTGGGGAGTATATACATCTGGGACTCACATCGGCCGATCTCCGTGATACAGCGAAAATACTGATAATTAGGGAGGCCCTATCCCATATTGAGGGGAAGATCGTGGAGTTGATAGAAATTCTTCTAGATCTTGCATCAAGGTATAGTGATTTGCCATGCATTGCTAGGACACACGGTATGCACGCATGTATCTATGCTTTTGGGAGAAAATTTGCTGTTTTTGCTGATGAGTTTGCGAGACACATGGAGCGTATTGGCGAGTTGAAGAAAAGATTGTTTGTTGGTAAGATAAGTGGTGCTGTGGGAATACATGACTGCCTAGGTGACCTAGGGGAGAAAGTGGAGAGGGAAGTACTTGAGGAATTGGGTTTGGAGGTGGATGAGAATGCCACCCAGATAATATCTAGGGATAGACTCGCAGAACTCTTCTCTGTGCTTACCCTAGTATCCACATCGCTTGATAAGCTCGCCACTGAGATAAGGAACCTGCAGAGGACAGAAATAGGGGAGGTCGAAGAGGAGTTTGTTTTAGAGCAAGTGGGATCAACAGCGATGCCCCATAAGAAGAATCCAATAAATGCGGAGAACATATGTTCCCTATCCAGAATAATTAGGGGTCTCCTCCTCTCAGCCTTTGAGAACATGGTGTTATGGCATGAGCGTGATCTAACAAATAGTGCGTCAGAACGGATAATAATACCAGAATTCTTCATGATCGTTGACGAACAGATCTCCAGAATGATAAGGATTCTGAAAGGACTCAGGATAAACAGGGAAAACATAGAGAGAAATATTAGGCTGAGTAAAGGGATGATATATTCCGATATTCTAGTAACAAGGTTGGCCATGAAGGGATATGGGAGGCAGAAAGCCCACGAGTATATACGAGGGATTGCCATGAGGGCATATGAGACAGGGCGGAGCTTCAAGAAGCTTGTGATGAGTGATGAACTAATAAGAAAGTATCTTGGTGGGGAGGTGGAAGAAATATTCAGACCAGAAAAACACATCAAGGTTGCTGTTGAGAGGACGAAAAGGACAATAAGTAGGATACGGAGAAGAATAGAAGCCTACATGAATAAGCCATCAGAGACCGGACTGTAAGTATGTATCCCCATACTTGTCCCTCATCTTTGACTCAATGTACTTTTTCTTTATCTCTGTGCTTTTTACGGTATATGTCTTGACCACCACGAAGTATAGTACCACGAAGATGAGTAGGAACAATATTAGTATCTCATTGAACATATAGTCAACACAGGGACCAGGATTTACTGTTATGCCTGGTTCTGATTCGAGCTCATAATAAACATCAAAATAGTGTCTGCGGAGGATAAATATCCTCAGA
This sequence comes from uncultured Nitrososphaerota archaeon, assembly GCA_964628995.1. Taxonomy (GTDB): domain Archaea; phylum Asgardarchaeota; class Njordarchaeia; order Njordarchaeales; family Panguiarchaeaceae; genus Panguiarchaeum. Next base: position 17,033 of record CAZVPA010000012.1, read on the forward strand.
ATCTGGCCGAGGAATAGGGATGTGGCGATCCCCCTTCTCCTAGAGAGTTTTTCTACCCGCAGTCTCATGGCCAACCCGCTACGCATGAAATATATGTAGTCCAGCAATACAAGGGCCATAATATTTATCGCAAAGACAACGAGGGAGTTTGGTGAGATATACATAGTATATTGACTGGCACGCCTATCCACAATCACAGGGGAGATCAACGTCGAAAGAGTAATAATCAGTATTCCGAAAACATAGAACAGAGAAATACTATGTGCTCTATCTGTGATTTTTTTGGATATAAAATACCCTAGTAGGAATATCATGCCAATCATAATCATATAAATAATCTCTCCTCTAACTCCAACATCTAGGACATAATATTTTTCCATAACATCACCACTATAAGTACCTACAAATAGAGTATATATAAACCCAAACGCATCACTATATCGCTTAACCTCACGCGATCACCATAGAAAACAGTACCATATGGGGCAATATGCTATACATACATGATATGTTGCCGATACATCAATCCCTACCATGCTGTCTATCCGCTCTCTGACCATTAGTTTAGATTCGTCATTTGCCCTAGACTATTTGGTTAGTGTTGAGACAAGAAATTATGAAGAATCAAAATAAGGCACTAAGAGATAGAAAAAAGGAAAATATGGAGTTACCTACCAATGTAGACCCTACTTCTCAACAACAATCGCATACATTGAACAATGGTCTGATGCTTCTTTTGCGCATATGTATAGGAAATCTGGAATCTCGCCAGTATAGGGAGAGGAGACGCGGTATTCTTCGGAAATAGCAGAGTAACCCTCGTCGTCGAATATGAATACATCTGGACACACTGCCACACATGAGCCACATTTAATACACTTACTTTTATCTATAAACACCCTAGCCATACTTATCTCCTCGAGGTATGGATATAAAAAAACAAAAAACATTTTTATAATATTTTTTATCTATGTGTGGTGATGTCATGTGTTCAAAACTGTCTATAATACCCGGCATATATATCCCCTCAAGGCTTCGCATAGTGATGTACACGAGATATCATGTTTGGGTAGTTCTTTAGATATAGATTTTTGCGGGGTGTTGCTTTTTGAGCCAGAGTAACGACATTGATAGAGTCGAGTTCCTATTGGGTTTTGCGAGGACATATATGAAGCATGGCCAGTTGGATAACGCTATTTGCGCATATACCAATGTGCTTGTTTTAGATCCTAGGAATAAGGAGGCAATAGAAAAACTCCGCGAGATTACTGGAATGAGGTACCTTGGTAAGGCTACTGGACACTCAGACCAAGTATTCAAGGCTGTTTGGCTGAATGATGGGATCCACATAGCTAGTGGTGGTGCCGACAACATGATCCTTGTCTGGAATAGCCACAATGGCAAGATAGTCAGAGTTTTTGGCGACCACCGAACCCATATAACAGCGTTATCAAGAAATCCTAAAGAACTAATTATCGCGAGTGGGTCTGAGGACGGGACAATAGTTGTATATGATGTCGTGTCATGTAGGAGGGAGATCCTTGATAGGCACAGGAGCAAGGTAAATTTTGTCCTCTGGAGTAGTGATGGGAAAAAACTCATAAGTGGAGATAATGATGGGAAGGTTGTCTTCTGGGACACAACAACATTTGAGGCTATTTGTGAGGTAGATGGTCATCCCTCTCCAGTGATCGGCGCCGTGTGGAGTCCAGGTAATAGGTACATATTGACGTTCTCTAGGGAGGGAACAATAAGTGTATATAATCCACAGACTGGAAAAATAATATATAGGCTTAGGGATCCATCTGGGGCTATCTCTTCTGTTGATTGGTCCCCAGACTGCTCTAGGATTGTTAGTGGTTCCTATGATGGGAAAATAAGGATATTCGACCTAAAGCTTGTGAGGACTAGGATCCTAGGGGAGCACAAACATATAGTCTCCCATGTCTTCTGGAGGAAGAACGACATTATTGTGAGTGTTGGATGGGATGGAAAAATAATTAGTTGGGATCCCCAGACAATGGAACGTATAGCTGAGGTAGGCAGACATACAACCCCAATAATCCATGCAGAACTAACGAAGAATGAGAGGTATCTCGCCACATCATCACTCGACAAGACAATAGGTGTATGGGATCTCGAGAAATCAACGGAGATAGTAACATTGAGGGGGCATAAACAGTTGATAAGCAACATAAACTGGAACCCACGCAAGAATCTTCTTCTCAGTGTGTCGTGGGACGCAACCATAATCATATGGGATCCCCTCAAGAAGATACAGAAAAGAATGATCCATAAGTCTATCAAGAGGATGACGGCTATTACTTGGGATGTGGATTCAGGCAGAATAATAGCTGGATATTCCGACGGTAGTCTCGCTATCTATGATATGGAGACAATGAAAATTATCGATACGGCAAGGATACATGAGGGAAAGATAGCATCAATATCAGTGCTTGAAGGATCCTCCATAATCGCTACGGGATCCATGGATTCAACAGTGGCTGTAATTGATATATCTGAGGGCGATATCACCGTCAAGGCTCATCGGCCAGTATCTGCTCTAGGCATAAACTGTGTGAGATTTAGTCCATCTGGGGAACACCTACTTGTCTGTTCGGATGATGGCATAATAAGACTACTGGACTTAGACTGTAATGTTTTGAGGGAGTATAGGGGGCATATAGCTGTTGTCAGTGATGTTGCGTGGAATAAGGACTCAACGATGTTCGCTAGTGCTTCTTGGGATGGGACTGTGAGGATATGGAAGAAGGATTCGGATTCAGAGTATATGTTGCTTAAGTATGATAAGAAGTTGACCGCTATTGACTGGAATCCCCGTGTCGATTATATATCTTTCGGAACGCAGGACGGCACGGTATATGTTTGGAATCTTGCTCAGGGCAAGGAATATATGCACAGTAGCCCCCATAGGGATGCTGTAGTTTCCCTACAGTGGAGTTTTGATGGTGTTCTGCTTGCCAGTGGTGGGGAGGATGGCTCAATATTCATATTTAATATTGTGAGAAAACAACAGGAGGAATATAGATTACCAGCTCCGATAAGTGATCTTACATGGGATCACACATTTAAACGCATACTTGCTGGATGTAGGAACGGAGACATAATAATTCTGGATAAAATATAAGTGTTAGACATGGGAAGGATAAGCATTATTAGTATCTTGGTGATCGCAACAATAATAGCCACAACAACCACTATCGCCGTGACCAATAAGGTCGGAGGCACCAAGCATGATGTTATACCCCAAAGTAAGGATGTGAAGATAGAGCCCCTATGGAGATTCCATACCAACACAACAATATGGTCATCTCCAGCAATCGGAGATATTAATAATGACGGACAACTTGAGGTCGTCTTCGGTACTAACGATGGCATTTTATATGCACTAAACGCGAAGAATGGAAATATCATATGGAGCCTAAACTGTGGTGCAAGTATCCAGTCTTCACCAACACTAGGAGATATAGATAATGATGATGTGCCAGATGTGGTATTTGGATGTAATAATGGGAATATCTATGCCGTGACCGGCAAAAATGGCTCAGTAATATGGGTATTCAGTACCAACTTCACCAATAGTGTTATCCCCCAGCGCTCGTCCCCTGCGCTATTTGATATTGATAATGATGGTAAAGTGGAGGTAGTTATAGGGGAGAGAGACAATAATACCTACGTTATCGATGGGAATGGCTATCTAGAATGGAGATACGTAACAGGTCACTACGTTAGATCGTCGGCGACGATAGGGGACATCGACAATGATGGGGACATAGATGTCGTTATTGGTAGCTATGATAGAAAGCTATACGCAATAAATGGGAGGGATGGTAGCTTGATATGGAGTAAAGACTTGGGGTCTAGGATATTCTCATCGGCATGCCTAGTGGATATTGATGGTGATGAAAAACTGGAGGTGATCACATGTACATTTAATGGAAGTGTAGTTGCGCTCAATGGGGAGGATGCTGATATCCTGTGGAGGGTCAAGCTAGGTGTACAGATATGGGCCTCTCCTGCGGGGGGGGATATGGATGGCGATTCGAGGCCAGAAATAATAGTGTGTACAAATAATGGTACGGTCTATGCTATAGATAGTGATGGCAAAATCATATGGAAATCCATACCAATAGAGAGTTTCTATTCATACTGGATGACCTCCCCCACTCTCGCGGATGTGGATAATGATAGGAAACTAGATATTATATGTGGCTGTGGCGATGGAAACTTATACTTGATTGATGGCTCGGATGGAGAAAAGATAGCATCCTTCTCCGTTGGTAGTGCTATAGAAAAGACAAACCCAGCAGTGTTGGATGTAGATGGTGATGGGCAACTAGAAGTATTCTTGGGCTGTACGAATGGTACATTCTATGCCTTAAGAATCCGAGGAAGCGGATGCCGAATATATTGGCATGGATATTCTGGCGATTATCATTTCTCAAGAACTAATAACCAAAGACTTGTTGATCAGGATCTAGACATGCTCTCGGACTACACCGAGAATATTATTGGCACAGACCCAATGAAGTGGGATACTGACGGGGATGGTTTCTCGGATGGGGTAGAATTCTTTGAGGGGACGGATCCCCTAGATCCCCATGACTATCCCCAGAAACCCCTACCGATAGGGCCAATATTCTTCGTAGTATCAGTAGTACTAGCGGTGGTAATAATCATAATCAGTATGAGGCTAAGGAGGAGAAAAATATCCAGAAAAAAAGTAGAGGAGACCCCTAAGAAGACTCAAGAAGAAGCTTCAACGTCTTAATGGCGTTACCCTCTACCTCTATACTGATTGTGTTATTCTTCACCTCTATTTCCTTTAGGGGTTCCTCTAGACCATTACATATGTAGGCTTTCATGATTCTAGCCAGTCTTGACGAAACCCTCAGATGTACGGTAGTATCCCATGGATTCCAGAGCCTCACCACACATTGGTTTGGATCTTCCTCCGATGGTTTTATGTAGCATACTACCTCGTCTGGTTCTATCTCCAAAACACTATTATTTTGGCTTCTAGACTTTATCTTTGATGCTTGTGGTGGAAAAATCAAATCTAGCCATGATTTTATCGCATCGAGGACACTACTACATAGCCTTATACGGATCATGAATCTGTGTTTGCCCTGATCCATTATTTTTCTCTGTATTATGTTCACTATGAGGCTGCTGAGTTTTGAGAGTATATTGCCTATTCTCGTTGAGAGGAATTCCCTGCTTACAGCCCACCGGGGTAGCAATGATAGCGCATTTATTCCTTGCTTTGACGGGTATGATGGTGCTCTCAGGAGTGAGACCTCAACAATATTGTTCCTTTTGGAGAAGCCAAATCTTGAGTATGTGGCTATCCCTATGTGTTTCCTTCCGTCACTAATATAGACCCAGCCTGTTGATGGTACCTCATACTTGGCCCTATCCTTTTTGGTTGCTCTTGGTGATGTTGGGTCTAGTCTAACAATCTTGCCATATGGGGCCCCATATGTTGCATGGTCTGTATTTATGCTTAGTGGTATCACTAGTTTCGCCATATAGTGTTTCGCCCTCCAGTTTGCCTCGATTTCTATGTCTATATTCCCAAGATCATCAAATATGTATTTCATAGTGAATGTAGAGTCCAACATCCCGCGGCCTCTTGCTCTATATCTGGAAATAACTATTGTCTTTAGGGATCCCCCAGCCACAGATATTTTCTCCGCTTTGTGTAGGTCGAAATATTTCTCTCCGCAATCATATATGAATACCTCCCATGCATCAAAGATGGATGCATAGGCACCAGCAAAATTCTTCCTCTTCAGCACAGGCATATCCCTATAGATACGTATCCGAATCGGCCCCGATAACATTGTTTTCTTCAGCCTCTTATCAAATATCTGATGGATGAGCCCACTTTTTCTCCCTATATAAACCCTATAGAAGTCGTTCTCAATAATAATCCATTTACTGGACATCTTTACACGTGTTGATCCCTCCCTAGTAGCCCTACTGATCGGTAGTACCCTATATCCAAATCCAGGGATATTCTCAATCTTCATCAGCTCCCCATCAACAGTAACTATTACGTCCCGTTGCCAAGGCAGACTATTCAGCACCAATATTGATGGTTCTCCATTTTCCGTTGAAAGTACTGATGAGATACTATCGAAGAGCCTCCTTCTTATCCTATCCATTTTTACCCTTGTGGATATGAGTTCCATCATCGTTTCGGTCGTAGCATCAATACTGAGTGAGCCAGCCATAATGTCATGGAACTGATTGGTTAGTGTCTTGAGCCACAGATCCCTGATGGGGATCCTTGGTGTCCTGTCCAGAATACCCAGCAACGCAAGTATGAACTCGACCACTAGGAGCCCCGTCTCCAGATCCCTTATCAGCCTCTTTATCCTCGGCTGGACCGTATATACTCCCCTATGAAACTCTAGGTATAGTTCCCCACTCACCTCAGGAAAGACTACATTATTCTTTTCCATATATCTCCTAATGGTCTGGAAGAACTCTAGAGGATCAGAGAATACATACTCCCACCTATGTTTCCCAGCCACGAAGTTCTCCACCTCTCTTCTTGATGGCCCCCCACCGTGATCCCCTCTCCCAAATAGATAGAGTAGGACACCTATCCCATGTTTCTTCTTTAGTTTTGTGAGGGCCCCATCTATCTCTGCTGGGTCTAGATCTGCATCATATGGTGCCACGGTTAGGTATGACAATACTTCTGATCCATCATCACCTCTCCATATGAAAATATTGTATGGGAATCTCGTAGTGTCGTTCCAGTGTAGTTTGCTTGTGAGGAAGTATTCTATATCGAAGGCTCTGAGGATTTTTGGTAATGATATTGGGAATCCGAAGGTATCGGGGAACCAAGCAATTTTTGCTCTTACCCCGAATTTTTTCTCTAGGTATCTGATACCATATAGAAACTGTCTCATGAGGGACTCCCCAAGGGGCATATTGGCATCAACCTCGACCCATGATCCACCAACAACAATCCATTTTTCCTCCGCTATCAGTCTCCCTATTTCCTCTAGGAGCCCCCTATGTTTCTGTTCGATCCAGTAGTAGAATATGGCATTACTCTGTGCATATGTTATTCCGAATTCATTGATGAGCCTCACAGCATTAAGAAATGTTCTCATACATACTTCTTTAGTCTCCTCCTTCGGCCATAGCCATGCGACATCTATATGGCTGTTGCCGACCAGAAAAACTATGCCCACTTGGGACTACCTAACTAGCAATACATGCACACTAACACGCACAAAAGACAAATAAAATTTGGATATATGTTGTGAGATGGGTTTTCAATAGATAAATAGCTATTCTGATCTATGGCTAAAAGAAGATCTTGGAGCTGGTCCCAACCTTGAATATTGCTCCATCAGCAAGAATACTCATCCTGTATTCTCGCCCCTCAATCTTTCTCTTTATGAAACGTATGTAGCTTGGGGGCTCTATCACGGTAACATACCCACTACCTATTACCTCAAACTCCCTCCTATATGAATCATAGATCACCCCAGTATCCTCAGCAATACCGATCCCCACATTCTCCGGGAACCTACTCACCATCTGTGCTAGACGCCATAGGCGGTTACGTTCCACGAAGTGAGTATCAATAATGACTCCTCTTACGAGACCAAGACCATAACTCCACTCAACATCCCCCTCCTCAAGCCCCATGTTTTTGGCATCAATAATGCATACTTCAGTCAGCGCCATCGCACCAGCTGATGTTCCCGCGATGACGATGTCATCGTCAAGCTTACTTATTAATACATCATGTAGCTTGCTCTTCCTAATGACCCTAATTATTTTTTCCTGATCACCCCCTGTAAAGAATATGCAGGTGGCATCTTCAACATCACGTAGATATCTCCTGTCCGATGAATCCCTCCCAGATAGGACCCACAATACCTCCACATGGGACAGCTCAAACTTCCTGAAGAACCTCCTAAAGAAGTCCGCTGTGGACTCGGGCTGGGATGATGCTGTGGGGATTATTACAACCCTAGCGTCCTCACCACCCGCATGCTCCACCATTTTCTTGAAGATTATGTTTTCCGTG
>CAZVPA010000012.1:25128-33002 GCA_964628995.1 uncultured Nitrososphaerota archaeon
CATTACCACCAAGAAAATATATGTATGCTCTCGGCATCAGGCATCCCATAGAAATAGTTTATCCAAAAAATAATAAAAAGGGCAAGGAAAATAGATACTATTCCTTCTCTTTGTTCGAATTATTACACTATTATTCCCTCGGTATGGCCGGTACCAGCTATATATTTATTGGTCAACATCCTATATTCAGATATTGCTTCATGACAGGGGACAATGATGGTTAACTGGTCCATATCCCCATTGTCATTTTGATATCTTTATAAGATATTACATTTACATATATATTATTGGATCTGAAATGCTTACGGTGATTGTGGCATCATACCTCTATGATAATAGTTCGTTGAGTACCACACTGAACTCATATCTTAAGGCCTTTCTGGGCGAGCCTGACAGGACATTGAAAGGTTCGTACCTTATCGGTGGTAAAACAAGGAAGTGTAAGTGCGTACATGTGGATTATGTCTATGACTGGGTACAGTTCATTGTTGCTGGTAAAGAGATAATTCTAGATACAAGAATGAGGCAGGATGTTTTCAGGATCACAGCGGATTTCGTTATGACCATATATCATGAGGTTGATATGCCATCTCCATGGAGTAGGGTTCTTGATGAGGCACAGAAGTTTGGTTTGCCCACCGATAACCTAATAATACTGTTGTTCCTACAGGAAAGCGTGGGGCTAATACTCACGAGGAACGAATATATGAAGCTTGGTGCTGAACTAAAGAAACAGTTCGTAGATTTGGGACATGAATTACTAAAGGACAAGAGAGAGAAAATATTGTCAATGATTAAAGGGGAATATAGGGAGTTCAGGGCGATGGTAAGGATCGAGGATATAGGGTCAAGTATAGAGAACCTCAAAGACCATAAACAGGCACTACTCCTAAACCCAGACAAGTACTGGGAGGAGATAAGAAAGGTTGATAAGCTCATAGAAGCACTCAAGGATCTACGGGAGGGTTGCCTCAGGCTGAAGACAAATACCTATATACATAGGGAACTCGCAAAATCCATAGAGGAGATATATCCATCGATATTCTTCCATAAGGAGTGGAGTGATCTTGGTGCCCAGCTAGTAGATTTCCTCAAATATAAGTATGAGGAGTCTACTGAAGAGGAAGAAATACTGATATAGCCAAGAATTTATGGTATTATGGACTGTGTATCTGTCTACTCCTTGAGTTCTCTTCTCCTAAATATGATCAGGCTCATAACCAGTGTTATTACTGTGTAGGCAAGCATCACGCATACACTTGTTGTGAAGTCAGGGTAGTATATGTGGATGGTTACTCCTCCAGCACTATACTCAACCACTCTCTCTTTGGGTGGGTTGAACACGAGGGTTATTATGTCCCCGCAGTATGTAAGTATGAACCATGGCTCTATCTCCGTCAACATCAATACTGTAGATAATACTGGGAATATCATGAATAGTGAGAAGAATGTTAGGAGGAGTGAGAGGGTTGTGTTGGTAAGTATTGTGCTGAATAGGTATGCTAGCCCTACCACAGCGAGCATGTATAGTAACGCATATACGTATGATAGTAATAGTTCGTGGGGGACTGTGCCATATATTATCAGTACCTTACATACCTCCACAAGATAGTACATGGTTACGAACGCCCCAGAAATTAGGAGTGAGGCTGTCAACTTACCCATGAATATCACTTCCCTCCTCAATGGGTTGGGGAATAGTATGTATCCCGTCCTTTTCTCGTATTCGGAGACTATGGCGTCCCCAGCGAAGAATGTGGCCGCTAGGATTACTATGATATTTATCCCATCTAAGTCACCCATGAGCATGTCCCTTGGTTCTGATGGATAGGGAATATTAAAGCCATATCTAATGATTATTGGTAGTAGTATAGTTAGTCCAAAGACAGCTAATACTATCAGGATTCTCCTTCTCACGAGATAGCGGTAGAGATCAAACTTTGCGATTGCTATATACTGCCTAAATCTGCTCACCATCTATGACACCTTCTCCACGAGCTCCATATATAGTGATTCGAGCATTGTCATGCTTCTCCTAAACTCCGAGACTCTAAGACCGAGATCCCTAATCAGATATAGTAAGAGACTGTATGCCCTATCATCCCCTCCTTTAACCCCCACAACCAACTTTTTCTCTCCCTCAAGTCTAACATTGGTCACGAATTCCATACGCTCTATGTCCCCCAAGACCTCCCTATTTACTGGATCCAGAACTCTAACCTCATATATGGCGCTTCCAAGCATGGATGATATCTCATCAATATCACTATACATTATGAGTTCTCCTTTATTTATCAGTGCCACCTTGTTACATATCTGCTGGACCTCCCCCAGTAGGTGTGATGCCAATAGTATTGTCTTCCCAGACTTATGTAGATCCCTTATGAGCCCCCTTATCTCCACAATACCTTTTGGGTCAAGCCCCAGTGATGGCTCATCAAGAAACAATATTTCTGGATCGTGGAGTATTGCCTGGGCGATAGCAATCCTCTGCTTCATACCCCTACTAAACCTACCAATGGGGACATCAATCCAATCCTCCATACCAACCTGCTTGATCACAATCCTTATTCTCTCATCCAGATATGCCCCATAGAGCCCCCTTAATCTACCAAGAAACCTCAATAATTTTCTCGGCGATACCTCTGGATATAGCTCTGGTGATTCAACAAGGGCACCGACCCCAACCAAGGCCTCTTCCGGATCATCCACAACATCTATCCCTCTGATATAGGCCCTACCACCACTTGGTAGAAGCATTCCAGTAAAAATCTTAATTGTCGTGGTTTTCCCGGCACCATTCGGGCCCAGAAGCCCAACACAGTCCCCCTTACTGACAGTAAGATCCAAGTTGTTGACTGCTCTTATTCTTCCATAATACTTAGTGAGTTTTTCGGCCCTAATCATATCCAACTCGCACACACCAACACATCATTACCATATGAAGCTATTTATTTTTATGACATATAATTAACTCTACTCCCCCTAGATATACTCCCCACTATCCAAGATAGATGGCTATGGGTAAGATCCCCTTTTAAATAATTAATAGAAAATATTTCCTATAGGAAATATCTCCTATAGAAAATGCTTACTAATGGTGTATATGTTGAGTCTGGAGAAACCAGCCCGAGGTGGAGAGTTTTTTGACAGAGAGGAGGAACTAAAACATATTTTGGAATATATTACCCGTGGGGAGCATACCGTCGTTATTGGGTTGCGGAAAGTTGGAAAGACATCAATACTCTTTAGGTTGATTGATGTACTAGCGGATAACTATATTGTTTTCTACTATTATGTCCCAGAAACCAGCAATATGGATATCCTATTTAGCGATATTAAGAGTAATTTCCTTACTATTCTCGCCGACTCGGCAGAGCCGCATGAGGTACCAGAAACCATTATTGAGAGATATCCACAGATATCCCGCGAGGTTTTGCGTTTCGTCAGGCTGGAGAGTAAGGCACACAATTTCAAGACAATGCTTGAGTTGATGGATTCGATCACCAAGAAACTGGATAAGAGGTTTGTCTTCATTCTAGATGAGTTCCAGAACATAGTTAATATTGAGAGATCCCTCATGGATTATATCCGACAGGCGATATGGTCAACACATAATACAGTTTTTGTGTTTTGTGGTTCGGCAATAAGAATGATAGAGGATATACTTACAGGGGATTCATCGATACAGGGGTTAAGGCGGATAAAAATTAGACCATTCGACTTTGAGAAGGCAAGAGAATTCATGATCAGGCTTTCGAGAAAGACCTTAGGAGAAACACATATTGCCTTCCTATACTATATAACTGGTGGGATGCCCTTCCACATAAAGGCCATAATTAAGTCCCTGAACGTGATGCCTATAGAGAAGGTATCCTGGAGAGCGATAGCAAAAGTTCTGGAGGAGGAGCTCTTTCAGGATACTGGGATTCTATATAACTACTATAATGCACAGGAGATAAAGCTTAGATCGAAATCCCCCCTTTACCCAGAAATACTCTACCAGATATCACAGGGGAATACAAGGCTTTCCCAAATTGCGGCTGCTCTTAATCGTGAGCCCCAAGATCTGAACCACTATGTTAGGAGACTAAGAGAGATGGACATCATAGATGAGAACAACATAATTAATGATGGGCTCTTCGCCATATGGTTTAAGACAACGTGGTATCTAACGAACAAAATGCCCATCATTAGGGTTAGAGATAGATATAGAGCATTCCAGAAAAGGATTAATGAAATAATACAGACCTACAAGACATATATGGGGTATACAGTAGAGCTAATAATTAGAGAACTGGTGGGACGATTCGACAATAGGAGACTTAGCACTGGCGAGATACTACCAAGGTTTGATGTTGTAATCTCCAACGCAAGGATTAATGATGTAGAGATAGATCTCCTATGCATCCGCGGTAAGAATACTTGGGTCATTGAGATAAAATCGGGCCCCCTAACCGAGAGCGACATTATAGAGTTTTATGAGAAGACCCAGAAGATCCCACATAATATAACAAAACGAATAATCATCGCACTACATACAATAAGTAGTGAAGCCCTTGAGAAGGCGAATGGACTGGGCATAGAGATATGGGACAGGCAAAGAGTGAGAACACTGCTTAGAATCTTTGGGATCCCAATAACAAAACCATTCTTCTAAAGCCCCAGCGGAACAATGATGTATCCAGAGTACATATTTAACCGAAAAATAGAGATACATTATGGCTCCAAGCATGGAGATCGCTATGAGTATTGAGTACCCAGACTACGATAGGGCCATATTTAGGGTCCTGCCAACAATATTGGCGGAGAATATGAGTATCGATATTGGTGAATATGGGGATTTCCTGTTCACCATGAGGAGTATTAGGAGGTACTTTGGAGAAGCGGACATAACCATAGTGGCCATATTTGACGCGTTGGCCCCATCAACGATGACAGGGAAGTTCCATAGGTTCTGGAGAGAAAATGATGGCATAGAACTATCCAGCATATACCCCACCCTCACAGCACCAGCGATGATATCCATATACACGGGCCTACCACCAGAGATCCATGGGATCCCATCAACAAAGGTCTACATAGGGGAGATAGGGAACTATATAGACTCGATAAGGGGGAAGACTCTATCCTCAAGCATCCCACTAACCAAGGCTGGTGTAAGGCTAGAGAGTTTCCTATGGGAGAAACCCATACTCTCACTACTTAACGAAGACACCATTGCCTGCGACATACTCCCATATGGGATAATTGGCGGGCTTAGGGACTTCTACGGTGAATACCTCAAGCCGCTGGGATATGATGGCTTCCTAGACGCGATATACATCGCAGACAGATTGATAGACTATATAATATCGAAGAACAGAATGGGGCTAATATTTCTATACTTCAGCACCATGGACACATTCGGACATGACCATGGAATAGACATACATGGCTGGAGAGAGATAAACGACATGGCATATGACATATCCCAAAAACTAATAAATCTGGTGGAGAACAAAAATAGGAGAATAGCAATATACTTCATAAGCGACCATGGCTTCATGCCCATAGATAGGTGGATAGAGATTAACGATGATACACTAGACGCATTGGGGGAGATGGGTGTGGAACTAGCGGCGAGAAGTGGTAGGTTCATGAGTCTATTCCTAAGGGAAAATACCGACCCAGCCGAAGTCATTGAGGATATACGACCTATCTTCAGGGGAGAATCAGATGTCGTAGATATACGGGAATGCTCAAAAAAATTCTGGCCATTACTAGATAGGGAGGAGGAATTCTATCAACGTATAGGTGACATATTGGTAATACCCAGAAGAGGGGTTGATTTCCATAGAGTCAGCACAACGGAGACCGAAGACGAGCCATTGGACGAGTTTGTTAGGGAAAGAGAAAAACTAAAAGCAAACCATGGAGGCCCAACAAAGGAGGAACTAAGTGCTCTATTTATTGGCCACACAAACTTTTAGTATATATCGCTTCCAGTCCGTATATTCTCTCCCTCATATCAATGGAATCTATCTAGTATTAGGTTTTGCCAAGGCCTGCATGACTCATATATTCCAGTATTGTCTTTTGTTTTCTCCTATAGTTTATGATATAGCTCGACTTTATGATCTCCCTTGGTGCTATCTTTAATCTCGATAATGCATAGTTCAGCGCGGCCTCCCATGTTGGAAACTTCTGTGGTTTCCCCTTAAGTGTCTTCCTGACGCTCTCTCTCACATACCATACACCGATAGGCATGAAATGTTCTGGGTATGCTTCCCTTATAACCAGTACTCCAGCCTGTCTACCTATCCTACTGAGGTATTCTGTTACCGCTAGTCTTGTCGCATAATAGCAGCCTCCAATGCTTGCGTATGTTGTTCTCCCCCAGTGGAGCTCGTGGTCGCCTCCTATAGCGATGAAGTTCCCAAAGAAATTCCATGCCGAGCCTGGCCACCATACCTCCAAGAACTCGTATTTCCACGTGTCTGGGAATAATAGGACTATGAATTTGTCCCCCAACCCTTCATATTCAAAAACCATGTATTCTCCGATCTGGGGTTTTTCTCTTATTACTTCATCGCGAAGCCACTTGGATAGTATACAGTCGATCGCCGTTATGCTCCATCGTGTTGGCACCAATCTCCTCTGGAAACCAACACCAAACATTCCAGCACTAAATCCCTGTATTATTTTTGATACTAGGACATTATTCCTATACAGGTACCTTATCGCCTCATCGGCCCTTAGATCCTCATCATAAAATACTTTTTCTAGGGCCTGAAGGCTACCCCTCGGGGCTATGTCTAGAGTATCTATTGTTCCACCAATCCCTATTGGTTGGACGTAGGGATCCACAATTATTCGTCTATGGATACGGTTGAACTCCACGTATGTATCGACAGACTCCCTAGATAATGTTGTCTCCACGATTTTGTCATAGAATTTTTCCTCTATAGCAGGTTTTCTGGCGTCGAGTTTCTTCATCCCCCTTACTAAGGAAAGTCTCATGTCGAGGAATTCATTGATGGATCCGAGATCCCATAGTTCTGGTGTCCCCAGCGTGGATATGTCTCCCTTCTCTTTGTGTAGTAATGGGCCAACATATACTTTTGGGTACCCAATCCTTCCGACGAATATCTCTGGGGGTGAAGCCCCATCCAATCTCTTATCTATGCTTGTCGATACCTTCAGAAGTCTCTTAGATTTAAGGATTACTGGACATACCTTACGTCCACAGAGGTTCTTAGCCCCTCTACATAGGATACATATTCTTGACTGGTCTACCCTAGTCAAGTATGTACTGGGTTGGTTGAACTCCCGCACGTTGTCTCTGTCTATTATGTGTGATATCCATGGGACCTTATGCTTTACTTTCTTAACGAATTTTCCCTTCAAGAAGCACCACAAAAAGGAGAATTATTTTATAGGCTTCTTAGGCTTATATGGCTTCCATCCACACTTTCTCCTGAAGTCATTGATCATATCTATTGCCTTTTTCTTTGTCTCAGCATCCATCCTCCTGGATCTTAGAACCGCCATATATAGGACATATGTACGGTTCGCTATGGTTCTCCTCGGGATACCGTGATCCAAGTCCTCCTGTAGCTCCCTCAATATGCCAGCTACCTCCTCAATATCTGATAGTCCTGGCTTACCTACATCCCTCACCTCCCTCCCTAGGTATAGGTTTCCCTTCTCAACAACCACAAATTTTCCTCTCTCATAGGTTATACGTCCCTTAACAATCCTATCATAGAATAGCCAGTTATCCTTCCATTCTGGGTTTCTTTTCTCTAGTTCCTCCAGAACGATCTCCCTTATCTCTCTAGTCGTGACTTTGTCTAGGTCCTTTATTTTCTCCTCGACTTTATCAGCTATCT
>CAZVPA010000012.1:33012-33354 GCA_964628995.1 uncultured Nitrososphaerota archaeon
GCTATCTCCTTGGCTACATCTTCGGGGGCCCCAGCATTAATTGCACTCTGCACTATTTTGGACTTGTCAAAATCCTCCTCTCTACCATCCATCTTTATAACTTTCTTCTTGCGGGCCATCTCGATCACCAAACACTAAAAAACTTATTTCTTTTAAAAATATTGGTATACTACCCAGCTACTTGGTGGATTCATGATGGGACTACTTAGAAATGTTGGTTACGGCTACATACTTGGAGGGATATATCTTATCCTGGCAATACCATCACTACCATCACTCATATTTCTCATTATTACTGGGCACATTGTGATACTTGTAGCCATTCTTGTCACAATATTTATT
>CAZVPA010000013.1:0-3505 GCA_964628995.1 uncultured Nitrososphaerota archaeon
ATGTTGCTTCTTTTCTGACATCGCTCATTATTTGTATGTCTGCCCAGTCTAGGCCGAATATTTTATTTGAGCCTGCTACGCTTCTTCCGAAGTATTCTGGTTTGGGGTATAGTACTTCTCTTCCCCTTAGTGCTGCTTTTCCTACTGTACATAATACTGGGCAATCCTCTTGGCAGATTGGACAAATACCATGGATCTGTGCGTCCTCATACCTTACTCTTAGCCTTGTCCCAGTCACATCCGAAAAACCTAGATTTGTTCTAGGCATAGGATATCACCAATATAGAGATATGAATACAGGTGAAATAGTTAATGTATATAAAAAACATGGTTACTCTCCATAGTGTTTATTCTTGGTTGCTGTGTTTTATGTGGATCCCTTGGGGGAAGTTAAAGCTATGTGAGTTGTATTTTGTCCGAATTTGTTTGGGGGCTGGGGACATATTCTGATATGTGGCTGACTCCTAGTCGAACCCTTAGATGATACTATATGGCTTGTTATGTAGGGCTGTTATATTGCTCTATATATAACATTTCCTTTAACTGTAGGATTTATGGATTTGTTGTCGGTGTCGAGAGATGAGGTTTGTTGTATGTGATGCTCCTCCAAAACAAAAGACTGGGAAGAAAATAGCGATAATAGGTGCTGGACCTGGAGGATTGAAGGCTGCTGGGATATTGATATGTCGGGGGCATGAGGTTGTTGTGTATGATATGCAGCCAGAGCCGGGAGGGATGCTTATTTTTGGTATCCCGGACATTAGGTTGAAAAAGGAGTATGTTAGGAGGGGGATAAAGCAGCTTGAGGGGTTTGGGGTAAGGTTCATATGTAATACAAGGGTAGGTAGGGATATATTGTTTGATGAGATCCTTGAGAATTATGACGCCGTAGTAATAGCTACTGGTGCATGGGAGGATATAAAGCTCGATATCCCTGGATCCGACGCCAATGGTGTGTACTATGCATTGGAGTTCCTGGAGAAAATAGCTAAGGTGAGCCATGGATACCTAGAGAAAAATAAGGCCCCGAGGATAGGTAGAAGGGTTGTTGTGATAGGTGGGGGAGACACCGCGGTTGACGCCGCATTAGTGGCGAGACATATGGGGGCGGAAGTAACAATCGCATATAGGAGAACCAAGGAGTATATGCCCGCAAAGAAACATGATGTTGATATGTGTGAGAAGCGTGGAGTAAGATTCCTATTCCTTGTCTCCCCCAGTGCGATAATTAAGGACAAAAACAATAATGTTGTTGGGATAGAACTAGAAAAAATGAGGCTTGGGGAGCCTGATGCTAGTGGTAGGCCGAGACCTGTACCGACTGGAGAAAAAATAACTATAGATTGTGACACAGTAATATTTGCGATAGGGGAGAGAGTAACGCTACCATTTGATGATCCCAAAAAATATGGGATAGAGGTGGATAGGAAAAACAGAATAATTGTTGATGAGAACTATATGACGACTAGGAGGGGGGTATTCGCGGTTGGGGATGTTGTCACTGGACCAAAGGATATACCATCAGCACTAAAGGCAGCACAGATAGCGGCAAATGCCTTAGATAGATACCTCGCGGGGGAAATATGATAGATACTCCAAAGATATGTCTATCATCCATATGGGAGAAAATATGGATAATATTGAGAAGATAGTTCAAAAATTCAACAATAGGTTTGGCCCAGAGGCAATAGCCAAAGTTCTGGGTATGAGTAATGAGGGGAGAATTGCAATACTCTTTGGTGGTGCCATGTGTCTGACATGTGGTATGTCTGATTACTTTATCGATTTCTTAGAACTACTAAATGGTAGAGCCAATAAGAAATACGTGATCGAGGATATGAGAGAGCTGGATAAGCAGGGGACACGGTGGGTCGTAATATATGCACCCCAAGAAATAGCAAGAGTCATTGAGAGAAAATACAGATATATCATTCTCGACAAAAACCAAACACAAAAAACTAATCGCCAGAATAACCCCCAGACTTTATCATCTTGAGAAACTCAACGCACCCTGGGCATAGCTTTAGTTTTGTCCTAAGTTCACATGTCATACATCTTTCTACACATTCATCTGAACCCACTATCCTTATTGGTACATACTCTGGATAGACTATGTCACCAAGAGCAAAATCAAGCTTCTTGAGCCCCGTTATCCCCCGAATGTTCTTCTCGATAAAGCTCCTCAAAAACTTTGCGTCTGGGGCCGCTATAACAATAATCATGTTATAGTCCCCAGATACATGGCCTATAAATATCACCCTAGGGCATCCACTCAGACTATCAATAATATCCTTAACTCTTGATGAATCAGAAATGTCCAACATTATGAACCCAACATGGTAGCCAAGCTTCCTCGGGTTAATATTGGCCTGTATCTTCATGAGCCCACTGGCATAGAGCCTTCTAAGTCTGTCCTTTACTGATGGATGGGTAAGATTTATCTTTTTTCCAATCGAAACCAGACTCTCTCGTCCATCATTATAAAGTATCCTCAGTATCTCTAGATCTATATCATCAAGCCTCACACCTTTCCTTCTCCGCCCCAAACCTAACACCCACAACCAACAAGAGACGGTTCCATAGGATATACAATCAACAACATTACTTGATACTATTTGAAAGAATAAAACTGAATTATATACATTTCGAATATTCTCAATATCGAATAACATCTAAGTGACGTCCAGCACGGTATGAATATGATAAATCCATCGCACTTGATACAATAGGCCATAGTGACGCAAATATGGGATAAAAGATAAGGATTGACCCTAGGCCCCCTGTCTGGGAATTGTTATTGATCACCCCTGACCAGTCTCATTCCCTCCCTAAACCACGCCGGGATATCTGGAGGAAAGCGAACTGTAACTATATTTCCATCAACAACAACTTCGGAATCCACCCATTTGACCCCCGCAACCAAAAGATCATCCCTAATGCCGGGGTACGACGTCATCTTCCGGCCTTTTATGCCCCCAGAGGAGATGAGTAGTTGAGGGCCATGACATATGGCGAATATTGGTTTGTTTCCCTCTAAGAAATGTCTGACAATTCTTACTGCATGGTCCCTCGCATGTATTCTTATCCTCTCTGGGCCTCTGCCCCCAGGCAAAACAAGAACATCATACTCTTCTGGCCTCACGTCCTAGATCAGTATATCGCACCTAACTCTGTAACCATGCTTACCAGCTACCTCCTTCTGGTACGATGCTATATGTACCTCAAAACCCTCCTCCTTGAACCTGTAGAGAGGGTATAATACCTCTATATCCTCAAACTCCTGGCCAACCAGTATCAATACTCTCCTCATAGACGTCACCCATATAGCAATCCTAATCCAGAAATATAACAAATATGGCCATACGGTGGGATACTTCAGGAACAAAATTTCCACTAAAATTGAACGCCAACAAACAGCCAATTTTTAAAGCATAAATCTGTTTTATTATTATGGCTAATATATCAATCAGAAACTATTATTATGGTTAAATAGTGATAATGATGA
>CAZVPA010000013.1:3515-4192 GCA_964628995.1 uncultured Nitrososphaerota archaeon
GTATAGCGGCAGTAAAAACGGAGAGACAAGCCCTCATACTTAAGCCGCCAGAAGAGATAGAGGAAATAACACGGAGAGCTAGAGAGAAGTACGGGCTTAGAGTAAGACTAACCTATGCCCCACTAGATCTGGGGAGAACGGCAACACTAGCTGCTGAAGCAAATATAAAACACATAGCAGAACTCATAGGAATACAATATGACCACATTGAGGTATACCCACGGAGCCACCCAAAAACAATAGCAGATGTTATGTTCTATAAGGATGGTAAAGTGGTCGCGAAGGTACAGGTACACCTATGCTATGATTCCATGAAAGCCGTGGAGTGCATAAGGACGATGAAGAAAAAAGTAAGGAAGGATGAATATGGGATCCTCGTGATGGCAGCCGAATTTATGAAGATTGAGGGAGGCCCCTACGAACGAGGCATGTTTTTGTTCTTAATGACATATGATTACCTCAGACAAAACACCTCGGAGACCATATGGGAAGACATGCTAAAAACAGTAGACCTACTGAGAGACCACCTCAAATACCATGAACTCTACATCACTGGCTTCATAGACAAATACATAACATTAGGCATGATGCTAGAACTCACAATTAGAGATATTCAGAAAAACCTAGCGAATATCCAGCAAAGAATGACCACAAAAGAAGACCTCGAGGACATCAAG
>CAZVPA010000013.1:4292-32747 GCA_964628995.1 uncultured Nitrososphaerota archaeon
GCCAAGATGGCCACAAAGGAGGACCTAGAGAGATTCGCCACAAAAGAAGACCTCGAGGACATCAAGGCCAAGATGGCCACAAAGGAGGACCTAGAGAGATTCGCCACAAAAGAAGACCTCGCAAGATTCGCCACAAAGGAGGACCTGGAGAAATTTGGCAAAAAATTGATTGATAATATTGCTAGGCTACTGAAGAAAAAACATAAACGCCATTAACTTTTTTATTTGGTTCTTTATTCATGAAGATTCTGGCTTTGTATATCTTGGTATTGATCTATGACCTTACTCCAGTATTGACTCCATTTTCTCCTTATGAGGCCATATGGTTTCTCTATTTTGTGCCTAGTCTCTCTTGATAATAGGTCTGGCACTAGGCCTATCATGCTTATTGAGCTTCTTGCCATTACCCAGTGTGTGAATACTTCTATGCTGTATTTCTCATCGAAGTATTCTATGGGGAGTCTATGTTTATGTATCCAGTATAGTTCCCTTATGAAACAATACGCTATGTATTTTGATAGTTTCTCTTCAATACTACTGTAGAGTCTCTTGTCGTTTGTTCTTACATATCCTATTGATCTTCTAAACGATCCTTTCATTCATCCTACTCCTAATCTTATCCACTATGGGGCGGTACTCGAAGACTAGTGCGATGCTTCCTCTCAAATATATTGTCAGTGCAATAAAGAGATTATCCAGTATTTCCTTATATATGGCTTCTATGGCATCCTCAATAGGCGATAATGATATCTTTTTTTCTTCGGCAATAATGGATAATATATTATCGGGGTCTATAGGCCCAAAATCGATAATACTGCCGTCCACCTCAACAGCAGGAACAGAAACAATACCCATAGACACCAAAGCTAGAGGGTTCTGTCCTATATCAACAATCTTGATATCCCCAATTTTTTTCTCATGGAGTATCCTTAGGAGACGAATACTTGTGTGGCATAATCTATGGACATATATCCTCAACATAATCACCTCGACGGCTTCCATGAGCTTATTTTCCTCAGCCTATCTATAGCATCTGGTATCTGCTCTAATGTATATTCTATGTCCCCAACAGTGTGATATCTGGTCACCTTAAATAGGATACTACCATGTGCCTCCTCGTGTCTCCTGCCTATTGCTAATAGGACATGACTGGGCTCGAGATATCTGCTTGTACATGCCGAACCACTCGACACATATATCCCCCTCATACTAAGCTCGATAGTTATTGCTTCCCCTTCAACATAGAGGAAACTAACATTCACATTGTCGCAGACCCTCCTATCCCCCACCGGTCCATTGATAATCACGTCCGGCACAGAATCAATTATTCCCTTCATAAGCCTATCCCTTAGATCCCTCATGTGCTCAATATTTGACCCCAGATCATCAAATGCTAATTCTACCGCCCTCTTAAAACCAGCAATGATAGGTATATTTTCAACCCCTGGCCACAGCTTCTCAGCACTAAGCTGGCCCCTCATAATCGGCTCCAGTTTTACTCCTTCCTTAATATAGAGGACACCAACACCCTTTGGGCCAAGTATCTTATGGCTACTTATTGTCAACATATCAACACCAAGCCTCTCAACATCAATCTCCATCCTACCATACGCATCAACAGCATCCGTATGGAAAACCACATCAGGATTCCTATCCCTAGCAACATCGACAAGAGCCTTTATATCTTGTATGGTACCTATCTCATGATTAACCAACTGGATAGAAATAAGCAATGTGTCCCTATCAATAAATGTTGCAAAGATTGAGGGATCAACAAGGCCTTCTTCGTCTACAGGGACAAGCTGATATTTCCATCCATAGCGCTTGGAGATTTCCTCTAGGACGAATAATACACTACCATGCTCTATTATGGAGGACACAATTTTTCCCTTCTTCTTCGAGGCTAACACAAAACCCATTAGTGCGAGATTATTGGCCTCAGTACCACTGTGCGTAAATACTATCTCCTCTGGCCCAGCATTTATCGTCTTCGCAACAAGCTCCTTGGTCTCATAGAATACCTCATATGCCTCCCATCCAGGCTTATGGGTTATTGCTGGGTTCCCATACCCCCTCCTATTAAAGTATGGTAACATGGCTTCAACAACTTCATCTGGAACAAAACCACTGTTCTCTATATCGAAATATACCTCCCTCTTCGGTTGTCCATGAACCCTAAGTAGTTCCCTCACGGACACCTAGGACTCCCTAGCACAATATAAGACACATGTCTTACCATCACACTCCCTATTCTTCACGAAAAAACCATGCCTCCTAACCAGTATCTCCACAGCATCCACTGGTATATCATCTACATTAAATATTATCTTGACTTCATCATACCCCTGGGCTTCCCTTAGTCGCATATTCAGCCTCATTACTGGATGCCCAACACATCCGGGCTCCCTCTTAGTCAGATCAATAATCATAGAACCCACCTATCCCATATTGAACCTAGGCACTATCTTTAGGAGCTCTATCGCCTTCTCTTCATCCAAAACCTGCTTTTCTACTGGAGTAAGATCCCTTGGAAGCCACTCTGGATGGCAGCCTATTTTCTCAAAATACAGCCTTATAGCCCTCTTTAATGCCCCTACTGCAAGTATTGAACAGTGATATTTTATCGCTGGTAGTCCCCCAAGTTCATCAGATACCTCCCTCCAGGATATCTTCCAAGCCTCCCTAAGTGTCCTCCCAATAATCATGTCTATCAGTATTGATGCGGCAGCAATGTTGGCCGCACACCCATAACTCTCAAATTTGGCGTCAACAACCCTAAACTCGGAGTCCCTCCTCTCCACCTTAAGATATATCGTTATGAGATCCCCACATGCGGGAGATCCAGCCCTAGCAATAACATCAGCATCCTTCAGTTCCCCAAAATGCTTGGGGTTCCTAAAGATCTCCAGAACCCTTGGGGAGTATGGTAATGGTATCCTGCTCGACATACTAATCACGACACCTCCAGCATATAATACCTCTATAACAAACTTAAGGGAGAGCCCAATACATTTAAACAGGACCAATCATGGATAACCCCAATAATTCCGAATATCATGGCAACAACCCATTCCACCTAAGAAAAAAATACTGTTTTCAAAATATAAACTAAGATAATATTTACATAAGGAAATGTAGGCAAATAACAATATATCTCAAAAAATATTTAGTGAAAGAATAAGGGCAAAGTTAGAGTAACTGTATACCAGTATTATTGGCCATGATATTCTTCTTGATGGGAATACATCTCTGGTTTTTCTTGAGTATGTCAAGTATTGACAGAGCCGTGTTGCTTATTATTGCCACCTTATCATAGCTATTCCTTATGTTTCTGAGGTTCTGGAGGAATTCCGAGTACACTATTGGTATTTTCTCGTATTTCCCAGCTTGTGCGAAGACCCTCATTATTTTCCCAAGTAGTTGAGCCCTATGTGTCTCATCAAGCCCATTCCTTATGGTTTTCTGGACTTTCTCTATCAGTTCTAGTGCGAAGTTACTGTATCCTTTCCGTATCATTGCCGCCGAAATGTCACATAGGAGCTCTGTACGCATTTTTTCGTCCGATATCTTATCTGCTAGGTATCTTGGACAACCAAATATGCCTACCCTAAGGCAGTCCATTGCTATCTCCCTCAATAGTTTATCCCTATGATGAGATTTCGGTAGCCCAAATGCTGCATTTACAGCATCCCTAATCGCCATTATGAAATTCCCTAGTCGTCTGTGTTTGTGATGATGTAGAGCTACCTCCTTCAGTAATAGTGCCTTATAGTAGTTATCGTCTGTTTTCTTTGCTTCATTAACAGCATAGTCTGTTAGTCCCATATCGTCGAATGATCCCTCAATTGTTCTGGAACTCCTAATTATTGATATGAGTGTACTCAGCCTATATTTATCATCATAGATATTTGCTAGTGACTCCAGTACATTGTTTATTAGTTCTCTTGATAGTTCCCTAAAGCCTGCTACCTGTACCTTAAATGCTAGATTGCCACGTAAGGAAATGCTTTTTGATAGGACATTTAGGTCATATACTCTTCCATCACTAACGGCTATCTGCTCCATTTTGTCGAGCATGTCTAGAGATGCAATGAATCTTCTTATGCCTTCTAACATCATTCCCACTTTACAGTATGCCAAGGCAAGCTCTCCTAGTGCTTCAGCCCGTATGTAGGGGGTGATTATGCTCATTATCGTTTTTTCAGCTAGATGTAGATCATTATTCTTTGAGGCCTGTATGGCTATTGTTTTTAGGAGTTCATCGCGTGCTAGAAGGTCACCCCCAGATGTTATAGGAGCGTATGTCGACTCAAAAACGCTACTCCATGGGGCACCATTTATAATATCCATGCCCAGCATATCTACAGATATATCCTCTATTATTTTTAGTGCTAGATCGTAATATCCTTCTCGAGCAAGCTCTATTCCTACTGTTTTGAGTAGTTCGATGCATACCACCCTGTCTTTGACTTGGGATAACACTCTTTTGAGGTCAGCAAGCTTGCCTATCTTCGTCAGTATTAATGCTATGGTCTCTAGGGTACTACCCCTCATGCCTGAAAGTGGCGTATTGTTGGCTAGATCGATGGACCTCCTAAGTAGGTCATCCATTATTTCAAATGTACTCTCCCTTATTCTAAGATACCCATATCCCACCCGAGGTCACCTCTGGTATACTATAGGTTTCCTAATATAACTATATGGTCTCTGTAACGGGGATTCTTTCCTTTCCCTTTTACTGAGAACAATCTCTATGATGACCGCCATGAATAGCATCAGTATACATGGGTCGGTAAACCTAGAAATTTCTGGCCTACCTCCCCTAGTGGATATCTCGGACATAGTACTATCATTCTTGCTGGAGACCACCCACCCCTCTGTACCATTTTCACTAGACATGTTTGTTATTCCTGAGTCCAAATAATCTTGCTGACTTTCTGTGGATATATTCTCTGCGGATCCGATATCCTTATCGTAGCCATATACATCCGTATCGTAGACATACAGCTCCTCAGCATTACTAATGCCATCACCATCTATATCCCCATCAATAGCCAATACACGCGGACTATCTGGATTCATGAACTGTAGGTTTCCGATACCATCAAAACTCGTCTGGTAACAATACATTGTATCATTTGCCACATATATCATCTCCAAGTATCCATCAGTATCAATATCGGCGATCAACCCATTACTTGTTGGTGTGGCTGAAAGCGATATATTGAAGACTTGTCCCTGGCCATATAGGAAATATGCCATAGTGTTCGTGAGGAAGAACACATCCGCGTATCCATCTCTATCAAGCTCACAGACAACAATATCATGAACAGGGGGAGTATCGGTCTTCATTGAATATAGTCTCTTGCTGGTATTCCATACCTCGACTTCACTGGACAAAGGGTCATAGAATATGAGCTCTGGAGCCGCATCACCAGTAAAATTAGCGACAACAAGCCTATCCACAATACCAGTAGCCACTCCAAACTCCCTATACAACATTGATGTATTTTCAGTATCAGCTGTTGCCCCAGTAATAGCGGTCTCGGACCCGTTCTCAACAATAACCTCAATACTACCATCCATATCTATATCAGAGGCGACAATATCTGGAACCTCCCCACCGACGGATATATTCAATAGGAAAACATTATCCTGCCTATCATTATATATCTCGTCTGAATTTTCACAAAGTGTATATATCTGGACGAAATCCCCACCAGTTTGATTATGAAGAATAATTACTATCTCAGAACCATTCATATAACCCAAAATATCACCAGAGGTGTAACTCATCGCCATAGGAAACACCTCCATATCCACAGCGCACCCATCACCATCCACCATGAACATTTTTACCTCATCCCCTACCAGAAATGTAAGTGGATACATCTTCTTTGTTACATTACCAAAAAGACCCGCAATGAATGGTGTCATGTGGCCAGACACATAACTATCACTCGGCGTGGGCCTTACAAGATAATTCCTCCAACCATCCATAGAAACATATGTTATGACCTTATAACCCTTCGTCACGGTGACGCCACTAGGATCAATAAATACCATATGATAATACACTATATCCGTTATTCCCCCATTACTACTAATCCCCGGCTCTATATGTGCTATTGATACAATAGCATGCGAGACATTAGACCCAAGATAGCCAAACCCATACTGGCCATGCTCGGATACATTAATGAGGGTATCTAGATCTACTAAAAATTCTAGATATCCACTCCCATTCACCATGGCTATATGTGTCCCATTTCCAGCAACAATATAGTAGGTGGTGCCATTACGAATAAGCGCAAGGGTGAAGGTATCATTAAGACCAATATTAAGACTCCACTCAAAACTTGAGGATGCCTCGAGACCAATAATTGTCGTAGGGGTAGCCCTCCCATGTAGCCCAATATATGGGATCAATATTATTGCCACAAGCAATAATATCTTCCTTCTATCCAACATAAACACCACCACACAATATGGAGAAAACCAACAATACCAGGCGCCCAACTGGGCCTAAAAAAAGAGAGCAAATATCGACACCAGATTTAAATTCTCCACATACCACTCCCATCACCAACCTCTATGCCAATAAGAAAATGGCTGATCTCATATATATAAACTCCAAAATTGTATTACAACTTATATGATTAAAAATATGACAAATAATATTACTGACTATTGTGTAAAAATGCCGTATGAGGGAAAATTCGGGGTATCTACCAGCGACGGGAGAGCAATAGATTGTCCTTATTTCACACAACACATCATGTCTATCGTCGTATTACAATATGACAATATATATAATTTTATCTGTCCATTATATAACATAGCATCTTTTTAGAGCTTTTGGATGTTTTAAGCCGCAATGAATAAGGGGGATTGAGGATGCCATATGGTTAGTAGATCATCGGAGAAGAAAAAAACGCATACTTTATTACGACATGGTATTATTTCCTTACATAGTATTTTCGGAAATCTTGGCACCATACCGCTCTACTCTACATTGGGCTTATCGAATCTAAGCTGTATAACGGAACATAGTTTCGGACAAAAATATGTAGAATGTCTATATATTGCCATATCCATAGGATATAGGGACGATACAAGTAGTCATCCATCTGTCGGTATATTCTACCAGAAAAAAACGACGAAAAAATCAAAAAAGCAACTACTGACGAATCTTCTCGACATTGCTGAAGTAAGTATTCTATGTGCTCATAAAATTGATATCAGAACACATGATGACTCCTCTGTGTTCATGCTAATACCTCCCTATCGAGACCACAAATTCCTACCCTATCGTAGACAAAAAAAGAGTAGTTTTGAGGGGCAGTAGCCCCATTTTTGTCGCGATATTTATTGGTTGTTCTATTTTAAGGTAGTTATATTATTGTTTTTGGTGATGAATGGGCTGAGTGCTGAGTTCTGATGATGGTTGAAAGCTCTGACCTCATTGTTCTGATATTGGTTCGACTACGATTTTCCTTCTTCCGTCTGGGTCCTCGATGAATGTTATTCTCACATAGTTACTTCCGGATAGGAATTCTCTGACCTCATCGGCACTCAGATATAGTGCGTTTCCAGCCCCAAATTTCTGGAGTTTTCTGATTTTTTCTGATACTATCCTGCCTGATATTATGAAGTTTGCCTCTCTTATTATGTCGATGAACATCCTATACATTGAGACCTCCCTTATGTGCTTATCCATGTCCTTCACGAGGTCTATCACCTTTACGAAATCCCGTAGCTTGCTTATTATTTTGTCTATAGGTGGGGCCGTCGTGACTTTTCTCTCTATTATCGAGACTAGTTGTCTTGTCCTATATATTGGTAGTGGAGGGGGGGTTTTGCTCTTGAATTCCTCTATGAGTCCCTTTAGTTCGCCTATTTTTTCGAGTATTATGTATGGTTTTTTTGATATCTCGTCAAGTATTTCCAGTATTTTCCTTAGTCCAGTCGGTGTTTCCCTTATGTGGGGTAAGATTTCGCTTATGTATTCCCTTACATCCTTCGGTACTAGCTCTACCCCTCTTGGTGGCCTGCTCACTGGTTCATAGATCTTGAACATGTTCTTTTCTTCCGACGCTATTGATAATATTGGGAAGTACATGTAGTCTATGCCTATCGTGCTGGAGAAATATTTCCCATCCTTATCTGGTATTGTTAGGAATGGATACACCATGAAGACTGATTCATAGGGTAGGTACGGTACTATGTCATCGTACTCCTTGGCTATCAATATTACTTTCCTTGTGCCTATTCGTGCTCCATATCTCGCGTATTCGTAGAATGTATGTTGGGGAGATATAAACATGAGCTCACTAAATATGTCTCCATACGCATATATTATCCTCTCGATATAATCCTCTACGTTTCCGGATACTTGGAACTCTAGGCCTATAGATTTTTTCCCCTCAATAATACGGAATGGCAATACGCCCCCAATGCTTAGCTCTAGAAGATTCCTCAGTATTCTGGCGAACTGCCTTGGTTTTGATGACCTCTCAAACGTTACCGCGTTCACCAATAATGCCACATTCTTCGTTGGATCATACTGAAGAATAAGTGGTCTTGGCCTCATAACGCTCCTTGGTGCCAGGGTAATGATGAGTACTCCATTCTCCACACGGTGTTCAACTTCTCGACCAAATATCCTCAATATTCTCTCAAGAATTGATTCAATATTCATCGATTATACCTCTCAGTCATTAGCAACACGAGCAAAAACCAAATAATTATAGCGTATTGTTATTTTTAAATGTTGTGTTTTTGTACTTTGGGAAACTTAATTGGAGCATCATAAGTACTGATCATTCTGTGTGGGTGTTGGGAGAAGCCGTTGTTGCACGTTTTAGGATCTCCCTCGTGGCCTCAAGCATCGATGATATATATTTTGCCCCAAGAACCACTAGGCATACTATGACTATGAATATATCATTTATTATCCATAACAACGCTGTTCCCACATCATATAGAGCTATCGGTATCGCCGCCCAGTTCCCAACAAGCGCTATTTTTAGCCACTTCTTATCCTTTATTTTTCTGCTTATTGTTAATGACTGTCCAGCAAATTCCTCTGTATATATCTCGAATACCTGTTTCCAAGCACCAAACTTATGCTCCTTTATCAGTATGATTATGGCTGTGAACGCGA
The DNA here is from genome assembly GCA_964628995.1 of uncultured Nitrososphaerota archaeon. Classification (GTDB taxonomy): domain Archaea; phylum Asgardarchaeota; class Njordarchaeia; order Njordarchaeales; family Panguiarchaeaceae; genus Panguiarchaeum. The sequence continues at coordinate 13,459 of CAZVPA010000013.1, forward strand.
TGGGCATGTTGACAAAAATCAGTATCATGAGCCATATCGGTACTGACAGTATCTGTGCTGGCAATATACCTATTATTATTATCACGCTGATCGCTGCCGTTGTTGTCTCTATCTTGTCAAGTATTGGGCTTATTTTCTGCCTATATATGTTACTTGCTATAATCCAACGCCACAGTATTCCTCCACCAATCATCATATATGATATCCCAGATATAAGCACTATTATTCTCTGTATTGATACTTTTTCAGCGATCCTCATTATCTCTCCGATACTATAGTTCGCGAAGTATCTGAAGCTCGCAACTATAAGGATTACCATTAGTAACCCAACCACACCAAGTTTTCCTCCAAACCATATGTTGAAGCCTATTAGGTCATATAGTACTATATCGAGAAATATTGCGGCACCAAGACCTGCCAGGCCAAATACAGAGAAAAATATTGCCCACTGTACTAATGCTATGATCTCTGGGATCCATAGAATAGCGACAATTATTAATGACATGTTTAACACGATATCGTGTCCATAGACCATATATGTGTGGGAGGGGAAATACTCCATTTTTGCGAGGAGAACAAAAGACATGAACAAGCGGATAAAAAAGAGGCTTTCTGACAATCTTATCTGCCTTACTGAAAACATCTCAGCAAATTTTGTGGATTTCTGACCTATCATCTCCTCAAGGAATTTCATATTAACAAAAACCCAGACCAATACTATGGATAATACTACGATCTCGGTAACAGTGAATATCCATAGCGTCAATGTATACACCATACATCACACATAAATATATCTTAAAAGAATCTAATATGGTGTCTCCATGAAGATCCGAGCGGACCCCCACGATATTAGACTACATGATATCATTGAGAAGTCGAGAACCATCGAGAAACCATACATAGGAATCATTGGTGTACCATTTGACGGATCAACCAGAGGAAGACCTGGGGCACGTTTTGCTCCTAGGTGTATAAGATCCGAACTCTACTCCTTCACTACACATGTGACTGGAATAGACCTCGGTAACGCGACTATTAGGGACTTTGGGGATGTACCAACGTTTTATGGTTCTGTGGAAAGAAATAAGAAAGAGATATACAAATATATCAGAGATCTACTGGATAGATGTAATAGACTCATCGTCCTCGGCGGAGACCACTCAATAACAGAACCATCATTTAGAGCTTTCTCAGAGAAATATAGTAGAGTAGGGCTAGTAATTCTTGATGCACACCTAGATATGAGGGAGCTATCAATGGGTATGGTTTCTAGTGGTACTGTCATAGGCGACATCATCAATAAAATAGGATCCAAAATTCGTCCAGAGAACATAGTGTATGTTGGCGTAAGAGACTTCGTAAATCCCGGATACTATCTGAAAAAGGCGGAGAAATTGGGCGTAAGAATAATAAAGTCAATCGACATACTAACGGGCAAGATATCCCTAGATGATGTGATTAATGAATGCCTAGAAAAAGCTGTGGAGGGTGTTGACGCAACATATATAAGTTTTGATGTTGATGTTATGGATTGTAGTTATGCGCCAGGAGTAAACTCTCCAAGCCCACTGGGTCTTAGGCCTGAACATATCGTCAGAATACTAGAGCAGTTGGGTAGCAACAAAAAAACCATAGTACTAGATGTCACAGAGTTAGCGCCAGTATACGATCCCATAGGGACTACGTGTAAGAATGTAGCCATATGTATCCTACATTTTATTATTGGTGTATTGAGATAATATGTGTTCTTTTTTATATTATTTTTCCTACTTTCCACATTAGGAAGTATACATAATACCCAAAGTGAGAGCCATGGTTCCCATATCTAGACTACTCATATTTACTAAGGGTGGACTACTCGGCATTATCGATTTCAGGGGACAAGTCAAGTTTGACCTAGAATGGCCAGAAGATGTATCCATAAACGGTATGGCTCTGGTAGCCTCAATAATAAGTGTCCTAGAGAAAATAAAGAAGGAAGTAATAACATTTGAAGATATAATGAATCATGCCCCTCCAGAGGCAAAAATACTCTTTGGAGAAAGAGGAAGCAAAGTACTGAAGACACCATATTGGCTTGCGTATACCGATGACTCTACGGACTACCTATTCGTGGCTGAGTACATCAAGGAGGATGTAAAGGAGGATGTAGTAAACTTCCTGAGAAAACTGGCAAAACACCTACAGGATATCCCTGAGGAGGCAATACTTGTATGTACAGAAGCACTAAAGTTCGCGTGGGAGAAAATAGTTGCTCCAAACCAAAAATAGAAACACAATTTCTGGTATGATTCCCTATCCATAGTGCCGCCCCAGTAAAAACTTGATACCCAAATCATAAGTCTAGGGGACCCCCAGGTAGTCTCGTCTCCAATCCATGTTCCATATGTCAGCTCCATGAAGGCATTATCGGAATATATATGAACCAGTAATTATTCTGGAAAATTTTTTGAATACGTGCTTTGTGTGGTGGTAATGGTTCGACGCGAGATATTATCCCTATCCATCGCTGTGGTTATGATCTCGTTCGCAAGCTCAACATTCTGGACAATACTCCCCCTATACATGTGGGATCTCGGGTTCGATTTCTTCGACATAGCCATGCTTAATGCTGCCCAGACATTAGCAACAGTACTCTTCTCAAGGTTTTTTGGTATATTGGCGGACATTAGTGGCAGAAAAAAGTTTATATTGATGGAATTAATAATCCTTCTCTCTGCGTGCCTATTCTTCTACTTTATATCATCCATGGGCATGGTTGACATGGCGAATATCCTACTGTTGTCATTTATTGTGGGCTTATCTTGGGCGGTTGGTGGCGGTGCTGTTGCCGCTGCAATGACAACAATGTTTACGCGCCAAGAGACTGGTAGAGCTACAGGAATCTATCTGAGTTCTGATGCTGTCGGTTGGGCTGCTGGCAGTTTTGTATCTGGGTTCTTGGCTGATTATTTCGGTATAGGGTTCATATTTCTGGTATCATCAATCCTGCTATGTGTGGGAATTATTGTTGTATCGGCTGGATACAGGGAAACCCCCAGTAATAGCTACCGGGGAGGAGTTGTGGATCTTTTAAGAGGAGCCCTACGGGATTCTTGGTCTCTGAGGTTACGGGGCGATACATATGGGTTACTATGTATATACCTTATGGTTGTATTATTGAATATTGGCGCATCCATCTATTTCTTGGTGTTCGTGATAAAGTTCTACATTATTGTTGGTACGAAGACAATGTATGGCATAATAACGGGTACTGCTGGGATACTGGGAATAGTGACCCCCTACATCGTTGGTAGGATTAGTGATAGAATAGGCAAAGGGAAACTCCTCCTATATACCCTAATCGCGAGGATAGGCTTCATGTATTACCTCGTCTTCTCTTGGAATAAGGCAATAGCAATAATGTTCTGGCTCATCCCCCTATGGGGGATAATAAACCTCTCCCTAATATCCATGACCACGGACTATGCTTCTGAGGGATACGAATCCGAGGCCCAAGCGATAAGAAACATGATCTCCTTCATATCGCTAACAGTGGGGAATATCATCGGTGGAGTACTATCGATGATGCTTGACCTAAGGACAAGCACCGCGGGGATGGAAACAGTCCTGCTGATCGGGGCGACGGTATACTTCCTCAGCATACCACTATCCATCATGATGATTAGAAAAGAAAAAACAAAACAATAATGTCTATGGTGAAAATTGAAGCACCGACCAAGTATCCGCCCTCACGTGGAGTACATCAAGAATCCAAACAAAAAGAAAATGTGGGATACTAACCAATGAATTCTAACGCTACAACCATTTTTCGGATTAGGGTTTTTTCCCTAGGAACACCCTATATCCTATCAATGTTATCATTGAACCAATAATACCGAAGGCCATCATTACCCCTACACACCCTGGAGACCGAACAATATCCCCTGGACCTATAGTGTGCTCCGTAACCACAGTAAGCGTCGTTTCTTCGCCCGTTTTCACTATGAAGTAAAATGTTGCTTGATTACCACACGCATCCATAGCTATTATTGTTATCCTTAATATTGGGAAACTACTAGAAAGCCCTGTGTAACGCAGCACATACTCTGTCGCATTGAATGTTGATGTATATGTGAAATTTGTGGTGATATTTGGGCCACATGCTGGGAATAAAAATGTCTCTATGAGCACAGACTGAGCAAACATCTGAACCATACTTAACCGTACATTGTCTGACACTGTAAGGCTCAAATGGATTATGTTGTCATCATCCCTTATGCTATCCCCATCATGAATGGGAGATCCATCAACACGGACATCTACTACTGGCGGTGTATGGTCACATATCACATAAAATTGAAACACGTCAGCGTATTCCGAAGTATCTTTCACCACTATTTCTATTATGTGTATTCCCTCCCCGAGTTCCATCGCCCTGCTATAGCTGATATATGTGCTGGCTGGCATATATGCCTGCTCATCAACAGCTGATCCATCTACATAGAGTACTAGTATTGATATTCCTATATCATCTATAGCTATCACGTTGAGCGTAAAGTTACAGCAACAGACACAGCCACCATAGCTTATCTCCCTTTGTTTACATGCTGTTACCCTAACTATTACGGGGGGTTTGTCTTGTCCTTCACATATTATTAGATATGTTAGCGAATTCTCAAACTGGCATAAATCCGCAGCATAGATCTCTATCTGATATGTTCCTGGGGAGGATATCAAAACTTCTATGTCGGTCTCAAAGTGTGTATCTATGCTCGCGCCGTTAGATAAATCAAACACTTGGTTCGATATTACTGATCCATCACGTTTTATTGTGACAACCACGACGTCTATCCCATCCACAGCATCCACAATCAGGTGTAATATAGTGCTATTACAGCGATATATTGGTACCTCAGGGATAAGAATGTTTTCGCCTTCGTATAGAGTTATGTTTGGTGGACGCTGGTCACAACATATCACATTGAATATGTACCAACTAGCCATACCATCCATATCCATCGTGACTATAGTTACTTGATAAACCCCTGGCCCCGTTATTACTATAACATCCTCAACAACCGCAGTAAGGCTTGCACCCAATGAAAAAGTATTCGTATGTCCGTCATATGATATATTGAGATAGTCCAGTCCCTTATCGTCCGATACATTTATTGTTATGTTGAACGTTTCACATATGTATATATTGGTGTTGTTCTCTATATGTTGGGTATATGGATACGTCACTGATACATCGATATATATTGGTGGTTCAGACCGCCTTATTTTGCTAACATGAGTATTGTTGTGGTAGGCAAGTAGCCCATAGAGGGTAAGAGATAGCGCTAAAGCGACTACCAACACTACTAAAGATCGGGTATGCCTCAATTTTTTCACCTTTTGTTAGATGATGACACAACAAAAAGGATTTTAAAAAAATAAAGTTGCCTGAGATTGATAATTTAATTTGGATGCTATAGGACTAAAAACATGATGTCTGCTAAATAGGGATAATTCTAGTGATGAAGACACCGTCGGGGTGTTATGTGATGTATTCCTCCTTCTCCTCCTCTAGGTATATTCTGAGCCCTCCTTGGGCGACAAGTACTTTGATCAACAATTGTTTCAGTCTATCCCTTAGTACTTCCAATCTGTCCAGCACCCTCTCATAATACTCGATGTTTGCCTCATTGATAAGGTCTCTAAGCATCTTATATAGGGAGAGAACCATTTCCCTCAGTACCACGCACTGGAGACATACCTTACTTTGCTTTGCCTTTTCTTCACATACCGTTGCCATCTTGTCAATATAGTTACATATCCTAATTCTGTCGCTCTCTATAGTTTTCTTGTACCTATAGCAGTCCTTGCATATCCAGAGCTCAGTAATACATTCACTACACACATATCTCCTACACCTTATACATATCGTTACAGCTATATTCTTTCTGCAGACCTCACAGAGCACTTCCTTCTTATGACTAACCATATGTATACACCATTACCAGAGATATTATTCCATAAACAAGTTGTTGAATATATAGGCTTGCATAGGAGCCTTGCTGTCCTGCGGATTGATTTCAATAGGTATGTTATAGGGATTCCATAAAGCGGAAACCTTCCGTAGTATTATCCTACTAATTGAAATTTGAGGAATATTTTTACATGTTTTTTGGTGGTGAAGTTGGATATCAGCAAGATAAGGGAGGATTTTCCCATACTTAGGCGAAAAATTGGGGGAAGGAGACTCATATATTTTGATAATGCCGCCACAAGTCAAAGACCTATCCACGTTATTAATGCAGTCAGGAGGTTCTATGAGGAGTATAATGCGAATGTGCATAGGGGGATTCATGTCCTTAGTGAGGAGGCATCGGAGATGTATGAGGAGGCTCATGATGTCGTCGCAGAATTCATTGGTGCGAGGAGTAGGGAAGAGATAATTTTTGTTAGGAATACTACTGAGGGACTAAACCTTGTGGCCTATTCCTATGGATTGAGGAACATTAGGCGGGGGGATGAGATAGTCATCACTATTATGGAGCATCACTCTAACATGCTTCCCTGGGTAATGCTCGCGGAGAGGACTGGGGCGAGACTAAGGGTCATAGATATTAGCAGGGACACATATCTACTCGACTACGACTCCATACCAGAGATCATTAATGAGAGGACGAGAATCGTTGCTATTGGACATGCCTCAAATGTTCTTGGAGCCGTAAATGATGTTGAGTATGTATGTAGGGTAGCTAAGGAGTACGATGCGGTTGTTGTGGTCGATGGGGCGCAGTCCGTACCCCACATCCTAGTCGATGTTGGGAGGATCCGTTGTGACTTCATGGCTTTCTCTGGACATAAGATGCTTGGCCCAACGGGGATAGGGGTTCTCTATGTGAGGAGGGATCTTCTGGACGATATGGATCCATTCCTTAGAGGGGGAGGAATGATTAGTAGTGTGGAGCTCGATACCAGTGGACGCTACAATATTGTTTGGGGAGAGTACCCCTGGAGATTTGAGGCTGGAACACCAAATATCGCAGGGGCAATAGGGCTTGTTGAGGCCATAAAATATTTGAGAAGAATAGGCATGAAATCTATCGAGGAAAGAGAGCGTGAACTCGTGAGATATACGCTCCAGAGGATGAGTGAGGATCTTGAGGGATATGTCAGGGTTTATGGGCCAGAACCACGCCACCGGGTCGGGATAGTCCCATTTAATATAGAGGGTATGGATCCGCATGTAGTAGCCCTATACTTGAGTGAATACGGGATCTGCGTACGGAGTGGTTTCCATTGTGCACAACCCCTCCATATGCGGCTTGACCTAAAGAATGGAACCGTAAGGGCAAGCTACTACTTCTACAATACGGAGGAAGAGATAGACTACTTCATCGATACACTAAGAGAAATAGTGGAGAGAAAGAAAGAATGATTGATCAGCCCGTACGATCCTGATGGGTTGATGAAGGGGAATAAAATACAGGGTAGATCAACAGGAGGGTACCCCATTAACTTAAATACGGACTAGTGTATAATTCTTTGGATGCATTCCACCATATGGTTTTGCTGGTGTTGTGGGGTGAATAATGCTGTCTGCGATATTCCAGATGAATGGATAGACTATATATTTAGGAAGAGGCTAGCAATAATAAGACGTATGTCTGAGGGTAATGTATCGAGGGATGAAATATACATAGGCTTCACACGTACGATGCCAGCAATAGTAACTAATGGCCCAGCTGGGCTAAACGCAAGTATAAAGATGGTTGGTCTACTTCCACGTGAGGAGCTCTTGGAGGAGACATATAGAAAAATCCTAGATTTTATTGAGGAAAAACCAAGTATGAGGGATGTTGTGAGATTCCTCCTATCGGAGATATATGTGGAGGAGAAGATCGACTTCACCAAACTCTTCACGCTGGACCTAGCGAAGAAGAATACGTGGCGTAACCTTAATGCTACCGATAGGGCCATACTGATATTCTATACTCCACCCATAACCTCATACTTAGTGAAGGCTAAGGTAACGATACATACAGATGACATAATCTATAAGTACGCGAATGCTATGCATGATATATATCATGTCGTACCACTAAAGGGAAAAATCGTATCTAGGGCGCCGGTCTATGTGTTCCATATCTATGAAATATGGAACAAGTCTGCGGATAAATTTGGCGTGAGAATCTATCCACCGATATGATGGATTGTAAGGCGACCCCAATAAAGTTTGGATCTCCACTCCGCACAATGACCCGCATGTTGGAGAGAAAAATATATATCATGAGAAACAGTTTAGACCATCGTACAGTAGCCTAGAATTTTTCAGCATTCTACTAAGTACTGGATTTTCCAACTCGTTGGGGCTAACAATGATGATGTCCATTGGGACTGATAATGGCTTTAGTTTTAGGATCCGTAGATACTGCTCGTTTCCCTTCTCCCTAAGGACTATTAATAGGTCATAGTCGCTTGATTCTCTATTATCGCCCCGCCCCCTACTACCGAAAAGAATGATAGATATCTCCCCCCTAAATTCGGCAATCAACCTGCCAATAAACTCTTGGAATAGTTTTTCGTAACCCAAGATACATCTCCGCCTATACGCGAAAATATTCCTATTCAAAGCTTATCGACCCACCCAATAATTTTTCTCGCCATCTCCAAACAGTTCTGGGCAAGATTCTCATCATAAAAAACCGTCCTTATACCGGGATACCTACTCCCAGTATAGTGGGGAGACAGAAACTGAGCCGCAAGAACAATATCACTGGGAGGAGATAAGGAGAGACAGGCACATAACTCTTGAAGCAAAACAGCTAGGTCATGAGTAAACGTGAACGAGCCGCACTTCTCAAGAAGCTTACCCTTGAGGAAAAACTCCGCGGCTTGGTGAGCATTAAAACAAACAAACCAGTACCTCCCCCTCTGGAGAGCATTCTCCGCCTCCTCCAGAAATTCTCGTGCCCTCTGAAGCCACTCTGCCGAGCTCATGCTATGCCCCAAGAGATAAGCAGAATATTATACTAAAAAATGATAAAAAATATCAAGCAATTCTTTGTCGTAATGCTTATTATCTGGTCTGGACTACCTTGGTTTTGTCTATTTCCTCCTCTTTTTGATCGCCACTATCACTATTATGGCTATCGCTAGGATTGCTATCAGACTGTAAACCAAGGCTTTATTCCACTCGGCAACAATTTTGATATCTATGTATACTGCTACATTATATGCGGAGTTTGGTGGTTCTGTTCTTAGTTCTTGGTTATTATTCATTGCCCGTGTCTTCAGCCAGTGAGTACTTCTGGGAATGAATATTGGTATGAAGAGGCCCGATAGTAGCTCATTTATCTTTGAGATGAAATAATCTAAAACTAAATCAGCCACGATCTCTGCGATCTCCGCACCAAGTGAGTCGTTTAGGAAATCCTCTCCATCTATCCTTAGCTCAACACTATCTACATCAGCATCAAAACTTATGTTTCCGAGCAAGCCATAGGCCTCATGGAGCATATAACTAAGATTGAAGTCTATGTTCACCGTATCGGAGCTTGTGGCATTATCTTTGATCTTGAAGTTTATAGGCTTCCTCTCAGGCCTACGCCATCCTAGGTTGAATGTCTGTTCTTGCTCGACAGCTGAGCCATAAACCTTAGCCAATCCAACAATACTTGTATTTAGAAGTGCGAATACATCAAAGCTCATATATGAGTCAAAGCCTATGCGGAATGTCGCATTATGTTCCTCTGAGCCGATGATCGCTCTTATCATGAAAGTCATATTCGTGCTTGCTAGGTGAGCCATATAGTTGTCCTCGTGGATGAAGGCTAGGCCGAATATGTCGGGGATCTCCAGCTCTATGTTTGTTAGATATTCATTCTCAAGTATTACCGTTAGGTTAACCCCATATGTTGAGTCACCGTACACAATTCCAGCCTCGAGCGAGAGGAAGAAATATTGGTATCCAGTGAAGTATGTGAAAAAGCATGCTGTTCCCGATTTCTCAATTGTTATATTCACAGTAACATTTTCTCCAGGACCTACCTCCTTGGGATACTCAACATTTATTTCGAGGGGGATCGAGAATCCATACCTGAGTGATAGGTTGTGGTAATATGCGACACTCATATTTATATATACATAGGCATCTTCCGAGCCAAAACTCTCGCTGAATGTATGGTTATACTCCGTATGGTTAGACGCTATTGTTTCCCAACCAGCGTCAATATTTTCCTTACTTTGATTGATTCCTTGAGCACTGACTCGCGGAGAACTGACACACGAAAAGACAAGCAATGCCACAATAACCAAAGCTTCAAAACGCAATGGAAACACCTCAAACAGATCGCAAACTAGACATATTTGGTATCTTCTCAATAATGTATGGAAATTTTAGTTATATATTTTCCTATTTTAGGTCTTATGAGAATCCAGGTGATCTAGGAAAACACAAAAGTGACGATAAACCGTCTATTAGATGCTTTTCCAAATATTATTTATACACACAAAAATTTATTGGATTATATGGAATTATAGATAATGAGGTGAGCTATTATATTTTTTGGACCTATGAACTGGTGAATATACATGAGTCTAGTAATTACTGGGGAAGTTGCAGAGGCGATAATCTCCATCGCGGAGAAATATGGTTATTCACCCGAGGAATACATAGCGATGAAGATAATCAACGATCTTGACCCAAAGATGAGACTGAGAATCTATGCTGGATTGTTCCAGAAATATTATCTAGAGGCTAAAAAACTCGCCAAGGAGAACGACATTGTCCAAGCAAGCGAGAAGTATTGGGGAGCAATCACAGCTCTCCTAAATATCATTGGGGAACTAAAAAATGTCAGCCACTTTAGCCATTCTGATTACTGGGACATTATGGAAATGATAATATCTGAGACCCAAGACGATGAGATGCGGAGACTCCTTGCTACCGTGGAAAAAATGCATGCGAATTACTACCATAACTTTATTAGAAAAGAGAATTTCCCTAGTTACGTCAAAGATGCTGAAAGCCTCATCAGAAAATTAATAGAATACATAGGAAGCATAGATAGAGATATAGCCAAAGAACTAACACAAAAATGATTCGGCCCCCAAACCTAAATACTTGGACGAATCCCCTGAAGTCACAGTCCTAATCTAGCTGCCAGATCTATGAGCGATAGCTATAGCAGAAATCACCATTATTGCCACCAAGACTATCAGGAGGGCTATCTCCTCCCCCTCTATGAGTAACCCAATCACTGGTGATAATATCACAGTTGACGCATTATGGGATGCATTTATTATACCCACATTTGAACCCGTCGTATCACTACTCTTAGCTAGCGCGATCAGTATTGGCCTATAGCAATAGACATATATCCGAAGTAACACCATCGACACTATTATAATAATGATGTCGGTACTTATGATCAACCCAACCATAGATCCAAACATTAGGAGAAGTAACGAGATCATCATCCATGATTCCCCATACTTATCAGCTACTGATGCACTAGCATAACTACCAACCATACCTATTGGTATCCCAATGTATGAAGACACTGATAGAACTAACCCAAGTTCAGTCCTGCTGAAACCCCTGTCAAGCAGTATCCCAGTAATTGTGTCTGTGGAAAGAACCGCAGCCACAAGCCCTAGCTGTGAGGCTAGGATAATATATTTAAGGCTTGCTCCCTCCCGCATAGGGACTACTTGTATATCCCGTTGTTGTTTTCTGTATGTCCTTTCTTCAATCGGATGTATGTATAGGCCGAGACCAGCGGTAGCTATGTATAATATTACCCCAATGAGAATTATTACTATTATGTCTAGGTATATGAAGATTAGGAATGCTGTTGACATGCCTAATGAGCCACATATAAAGTATATGCTCATATTTCTGCTTTTCTCTGAGTAACTAGATGATGTAAGGAGTATCGATTGTACCACTGGCCAAGAGAGTCCCGAGAGGATGCCAGCGACAAATCTGATGAATAAGTACCATAATACTGGAACAAACAGGTATGCCGTACTTATGATGCCCAACAGTATGAATGATGCCACCATGATATTCTGGGCATGTATGGGGTTTTTATCAAATATCCTGCCAGCAAAAATTGCTGCTATTGCTCGTCCAATCATAAATCCTGCTGTGAATAATGCGAGGAAGAGGACGGATGATATATCAATATATGCTTTTGCTGCTGTTCCGACCCTCACTATGTTGCCAGCAAGAGAACCAAAGAATGCCATCATGAAGAATACTGTCTTCCGCATATCGGGGACCAGTATTGCTTCCAGAATTATTTTCTCTGGGTAGCGATTGCCTTTAAAGCAGCCAAATGTAGTGGGTAGCTTAGCGGGGATGCTGTTAGTAGTGGTTGCGTTGCGAACTGCAGCCTTATTATGTCGTATGCTGAAAGCCTAAGCTGTATGGTGACCGCGGCAAAGTTTATCATTTCCCCGATACTTTTTGGACCCGCTATCTGGACACCAATAATCCTTAGGTCATCCCTTGTAAATGTAGCCTTGAATAGGATTTTTTCAGCATTGGGTAGGCCTGCGGGATGCCTATTCACTGTCTCTACTTTTATGGGAATTATGTCGAGCCCCATCTTCCTAGCCATCTCTTCGGTTAGGCCAGCAGCAGCAAATGTCTTCCCCCCAATAACTGTTGAATATGCTGGTAGTGCCCCATCTGTAGCCCCAAGAGAGACGCCACCAAACATATGTAGTGCCGCTATTCTACCTTCAATAATGGCTAGGGTAGAGAAATATGCCTTCATAGGGGTCCCCGTGAAGAAGTTTTTCTTCTGGGCGACATCACCAACAGCATATATGTTGGGATCACTAGTACGCATGTATGCATCAACAACTATGTGCCCATACTTATCAATATTAAGTCCAGCATTCTTCGCAATATCCGAATTTGGTACCGTACCCACAGATACAACCACAGCATCAGCATCTATTTCCTCTCCATTATCAAGAATCACCCTTTCAACCCTCCCATTCCCCACTATCTCTCTTACGGATACACCAAGATAGAACCTGACCCCCCTCCTCTCCAGCTCCATCCTAGCCATCCGGCCAAACTCCTTATCAAAGGCTAGGGGTAGTGCCTCGTCTAGAATCTCAACAATGTGTACCTTCCTATCCCCACACAGATCATCAGCAATCTCCATACCCACGAATCCAGCACCAATGATCACTATTTTCTTTGCATTTTTTAGTGTCTCATATACCTCCAGGAGGGGTTCATACTCCTTCTGTATTAATACGACATTTTTTAGGTCTATCCCTGGAATATTTATCCTTGCTGGCCTCGCACCAGTAGCTATTACGAGTTTCTCATATTCAAACTCCTTACCACCCCTCGTTTTTATCCTCCTATTCTCCCGATCTATACTTATGGCCTCATCAATAACTAGGTCTATGCCCATTCCCTCAAAAATACTGTCCGGAATTATGTTTCCATCGACTGATCCTATCCTCTTAACGATGTATGGGACACCACATGGAATAGGCTGTTTCTTTGTCCTCCTAATCACCAGAATCCTCTTTTCTGGATATAACTGCTTGACTGCCAGTGCGACCGAGATGCCGCCGGCACCACCACCAATTATGATTAGGTCATACTTCATAAGACACCACCAAGAAAAAGGAGAGAATAGAACTATTTATTGTTGCCATATACAGGATATATCACCCTGACCCCGCTAATGCTCCTGGGAAATAAGCATCAAAAAAATACTAATGGCACTCTCCAACCATTCCGTACCTATGAGGCACGATCCATTTCGAACCCGTGAGTTTCATCGTAGTTCTATGTTATGTGGATTAAGGACATTTTCCTTGATGAATCTAGTATTGAGAAGATCTACTGGAGTGGATCTTCCAGATGATTATTGCTATTACTGCTATGATAATCACTATCGCTATGACCACTATTATCCATGTTTTTGGTGCATACTTAAGGGTTATTATGTATGTCTCCTCAGCCCGGTTTAAGTTCACATCGTAGCAGGAGACCCTTATTACTATGTCCCGTAGACCCTCAACCGCTATATATTGTTCTATCTCCTGCCTTGATATTGTTATGGTGATATGTAGATCTTTTTGGGTCCCCTCAGTCTGGACTGTATACTTTATGTTTCTTATTGTTATGTTTACGGATTCCCTCACTATGCCTGTGTCATCCTTGATTTCTAGCTCTATTTTCATGTTTTCTTCCCTTATCGAGGACACATCCAGAACTGTATTATTCTTGTAGTTAAGCAACATTATTGTTGGTTTATTCTCCTCGGATTTGGGTATGTTGAACTCGTGGGCGAAAGCAACATACCTCGTGGATATGTAGGCCCTCAACTTTAGTATGTTCGACCCAGCCACCGATGCCTTACATGATACCTCCCAATACTTCCCAGTTCTGTTATATGTCGCTGTTCCATTAGAGACATTAAACATGTTTGCGAATTCCCACTCTATGCGTGTTATTCTTGAGGAATTCCAAAGCCTTACAGTGATGTTCTCCCCAAGCCAAGCATGCTTGATATAGTAACCACTAATTATCTTACTGTGGTTATATACGAGATCCACAATATTCCTAGCGAACCTCTTGACATTTTCACCATTACTTCCAGACCCAGAATATAGGCCTAAGTATGCCCAGTTATCAAATATGAAGTTTGACCCGATCGCTATAACCCCTCCCCCATTAATATTGAAGTACACGCCAGCTAGTGATTTTGATTCATATGTTAGGAAACACTCGGACTGGCTTGAATCTATATTCATTGTTACTCCCGCGAAGGGCAGGTATTCTATATCCTTACCGATTATGTGGCCCCCATATACTTCTGCTGGAACTGGAATAATGCCTTGGCTTGTCTCTATGTATACTGATTCAATATTGAAGGACATACCGTATGGCCGTAGTAGGTCGTTGATATTCGTAATGTTTGTTACCTTATACCCTATGGAGACTACTTGTGTTATTACGAGCAATAGTGTCCCCCCAGACTCCACATAGTTATGTATGGATTCTATCTCATCCCTAGAGAATGTAAGCATGTAGTATCCCTCGTACGATCCGTTAGCCGAGAATATATATCTTGGGGATGCAGGGTCAAAACATACCAACATATCATAGCCATATAGTTTTCCCATGGATATTTCTGGTGCATCAGGAAACACCATATCTATGGACACATTGGACATCATTTCTAGGTAGTATGAGAAAAACCTGAACTGTCCATAGACATAATTTATTGACCAACTAGTATGCCTCATGTCCCACAGAACCCTTATCTTGGGCTGGGCAACACTAAATTTTATGGGTACCTCGACAACATTACCATTGTCTGTATCCTCAAATATTATCTCCCCAGAGTAGAATCCTTCCATAGTATCACACTTCACAGTCATATTGAACTCCCAGTATGTTATTGGGGCAGTACAATACACGCTGGTTGGAGAATTAATATCTATGGCGTCCGTTATGTTACCAGAAAAACTAATACTTATTGTCGCATCCTTACTCATCACTAGGGAGAAATTGAATACTATTGTCTGGTCTACGAATATTCTTTCGAAGTATGGGAAGAAAGCCCCATGCCTTATGTCCGAGGAATTACTTATCCCTACTGGTAACTTTTTGGGGAGAACAACAATCCATTGCGGATATGCCGTACCATCAATAGTAGTAGAATTCAACACTATGTATGCCCTAGTAAGATTCAGGAGACCAGCCCCAATCATCATATCCTCATATTCTATGATACCATCATCTTTAGACTCATAGAGTTTGGATGCCGTATACATAATCAACGCCCTCGCTATCTCAGGCCAATGATTCTTTGAGACATTGTGGGATCTCAGATATTCAAGAATAAGAGCCAATCCACCAGAGACATGAGGCGCAGAAAAACTAGTCCCAGCATAGGTCATAGATGTATATCCTCCAGAGATATAATCAAGTCCGTAAACATCTGATGGCGCGACAATGTCAGGCTTTACCGCCATATATATCGTGGGGCCAAAAGAAGAATAGTATTCCATGGATTCATAATAGGGGGATGCCGCACCAACAGCTATTGCATGGGGCGCATTCGCTGGATCATTTATACTCATGGATCCAATCGCATTGTCCCCCTCATTACCAGCGGCACAAACAACAATCATACCCATTTTTGTTGCTTTTTCTATCGCTAACCATGTGGGTGATGAGTATATCTGGCCAGCTCCAAGTGAGAGATTTATTATGTCGGCTTCATCACCAGTATTCGGTATACCATCCTCACCATATGTAGCCCACTCTATCGCCGCTATGATCCCAGCATATGTTATGATGCCGCTCCCAGACATCACCCTAGCATTCATTATTAATGCTTGAGGTGCCATGCCTTGTCCCCGTGGATCTATTCCCTTTCCAGCAATTATCCCAGCAACCATTGTTCCATGGCCATGAACATCCATGGGGGATGTCTCATCAAGTGGATATCCCAAACTCCTCAGGACAAATGATCTTTCTGGCTTAACCACTTTTCCCTCAAGTTCTGGGTGGGAACTATTAATGCCCGTATCCACGACACATATCTTTATTCCATCTCCACGGTATCCATGTGACCAGAATGTCGTTGCTCCTATCACCTCTGCTGTTTCACTGGTATATGCCCCACTTACTGCGACTTTTGGTGTGTCTACTTTCAGTATCCTGTTCGCATATATCCCAGCTATAAATCTGCCAGATGTGTCGAGGGATATAATATCTACTGGCCTACTCTCCACCAAGACTGCTGGTATTATGCGATATCTATATAGTATCTTGGCCCTTCTAGACATTGATGGAATAGCCCTATGCATTGCTCTATGATCCCTAAAGACCACAAACATTATTTGTTCCTTTGTGATTTCTCCCCCAACCATCGGATCTATATATATTCCAGCCCTAGGTGATGCCACTTTCTGGTTGGTGGCGATACCATTTATTCCTCTAACAGGCATGTTTATTAGTGCTGATGGTGTGAGCAACACAACCATTAGGAATATCAACCGTATCTTTATCATTGAGTTCACCCTTAAACAATTGAAAAATAGAGATATGAAGGATTACATCCTAAACCTCGCCGGCAATACCTGTGGGTTTTTGGCGATATGGAATGCCCCATATAGTACTACATCATCACCCAAACCTGTTGTCACTATTCTTGGGATCCTATTTATTGTGAAATTCACGATATGCTTCCTTATTGGCTCCATTATTAGTTCTGGTGGGTTTTTAAGAGCCACGGAACCACCAACAACTATTATGTCTGGATCAAACGCATTCACCACATTTGCGAACCCTATCGCATTTGTCCTAGCTATGTCCATAAGTAGATCCCTTGCCAAGACATCATCCCTCTCCGCATAGGATACGAGGACTTCGTATGTTATTTCCTCATCCAACATTAATAGTGGACTACCCTCAGACATCCCAGCATATTTTTCATGCAACAATAACTCCACGTATTTGTGGACATTCCTGCCCGATGTGTATGCCTCCCAGTGACCCAGTCCTCCACAACCACATCTAAGTCTGCCCTCCATGTCAACGACGAAGTGCCCTATTTCCACGGCATTTCCGTCCTTACCGAACAGTACTTTGCCGTCCACTATCGCTCCCCCACCGATCCCACTACTGATCGTAATATATACCACATTATCATATCGCTTTCCCTGCCCATACTCCTTCTCTGCTATTACTGCGGCCGTGCAATCATTAACCATGTAGACTGGTACGCCATATTTCCTCTTTAGGCCTAGTATTATTGGGATGTTCGCTATATCTATGTTGGGTGATCGTAATATGAGCCCCCTCCGCATATCTATTGGCCCTATAGACCCTATACCTATAGCCTCCATACCTTTAATCTCCGACTCCTTGAGGAGAGAGTCCACGGCATTGATGATCCTGCCTAGAAATTCCTCCTTGGTCCCTACCCTAAGGGTTTTGATCTTTACCCTACGTATTATCTTACCACCCGCATCAAATAGGGCTATCCTAGTCCAAGTAGCCCCTATATCTATGGCGACATACACCAAACACAACACCATCACATCTAGAGGGAAGGATAAAATTCGAGATTTGAGGAGAAAAATCATAGGCTACGGGATCCCAGATATCCCACTAATCACGTATCCGTTGTTCAGGATACCTATTCTGATGTCCGCATCAATAATTCTGGGAACATAAGAAAGCCCATCATGGATACTGCCAGAACAACAATCCAGTCCCGTAGACCTATTGGTACTAGATGGAATGCCAATGCGAGGGGGGTATATGGGAGAAGTATGGTGGGTAATGCCGACATAATAACCGATATCAGTAGCCATTTGTTCCCCCCGAACCCTATTTTGAATACCGACATTCTTTCACTCCTACAGTTCCATATCACCGCAAGCTCAAATAGGGCTATCTGCAGGAAAATTATTGTACGTATTTTCTCCATGGATTCTCCCAACACCTGTATATAGTAGTAGTATGTCAATATTGAGCCAAGCGTCAAAACAGTGGACGTAACTATGATGAACAGGTACATCCCAGATAATAGCCCCTCCTCGGGACGTTTCGGCCTGTATTCTAACTCCGCCTCAAAGCTGGGATCCCACGCTAGGGCTGTGGCGGGGGGCCCATCAGTAACCAGATTTATCCACAATATCATACCCGCTAATAATGGAATATCCATGAAGAGCAACATGCCTATAGTGATTATTAGTATCTCAGCAATATTACAGCTTATTAGGAACCTCGTGAAAGATCTTATCTTCCTATACACATGCCTCCCATAATCAACAGCCTTGACTATTGTCGCAAAGTTATCGTCAAGCAGAATCATATCTGCAGCCTCCCTAGCAACATCGGTGCCCCTCCTACCCATGGCGACCCCTATATGAGCCATCTTCAATGCTGGGGCATCATTGACCCCATCACCGGTCATTGCGACTATCTCTCCCTTATCTTTGAGTACTTGAACTATCTTTGATTTATGTTCTGGCATCACCCTAGCAAACACCCTTATACGCTCTATCCTTTCCGCCAATGTTTCATTATCCATTTTTTCTAACTCCCTACCGTGGATCACCTCATCCCCTTCCTCATATAGGCCTACCTCCTCGGCTATTGCCCTCGCGGTTTCTGCATGATCACCAGTAACCATAATGACATTTATTCCAGCACTCTTCGTTCTTTTTATGGCATCATATACCTCCTTTCTCGGGGGATCCATCATTGCCACGAGACCAACAAATATGAGCCCTCTCTCTAGTTC
>CAZVPA010000014.1:0-31823 GCA_964628995.1 uncultured Nitrososphaerota archaeon
GAGTCGACCCTACTGGAGTGCTAGAGCCAAAGGTATTGTTGTGGAAGTTGGCGACGCCGGTGAGAGTGCGATTGTGCCAGTTGCGGGGCCTAGCGGACGGCCTAATGCTCTCTTAGCTCTCTTTTTTACCCAGGGTAGCCCGGTACCCCTGTATGGGGGCTGGGTTAGTCTGGCTTTGGGCCCGGCCGTAGGTGTACCCCCGCGCCTTTATATATATTTTTTAGCAACAATCAGCGGGGGAAGGGCCTAACAAAAAATATCATACATTGGTGGTAACTCAGGCCTACTGGTGTGAATGAATGGTAACTGCAGAGATCCGTTTTTTTGTTGACAATATAATGAATTCTGGTAACTTACTGGGGCTTGACAGGGCTACTATAGATGTGTATCTGGCTGAGGGCATAAGGAGTGATGAAGAGCCCGATCTTGTTCTCCATGTCGACTCATATACGGTACTTGGTGGCTTCCTCGAGGCCCTCATGATTAAAATGTTTAGGGATTCTATGGAGGGAGGTATTGGTGGTGTTGACTGGATAATTAGCGAGTATAAGTCGTTCGTGGAGAATATAAAGGATTATGAAAGAGAAATAATTGCGCATACGAAGAGATATTTTGACAAGATAAATAATGTTGCGGATGTGATAAGGGGGGCTGGAAGAAAGGTTAGGGTATATCTGAGTGAGATTTCTTCCGGCGTGGAACTCTATTTTTCTGGGAGATCGGAAATACTGAAGAATCATATTTCAAGGAAAATAAATGAGCTTAGTACTGAGGGTATAGAAAATATTGCCGTATTATCTCCATTCGAATATTCCATATATCAAAGGCGGTATGCTATTCAAGCATCCATGCTACCATTTAAACTTTTCTTCTATCCAGACCTGATCATGGATATCATTATGAGGGTATCCGCGGATGGGATTAGGGTAACAATTTTTGAGCCGTATATAGCCCCACTTTCACTGTTTCCGTTAGATCTGAAGTCCTATACTGTGGAGCATCTGGAGCGCATAGAGAAAATGATTGAAAGTATTAGGGGGGTAAGCATAGTAGAACATAGATATGACGATCCACCAATAGGCTATGAACAACTCTGGATGATAAACCCCATAATATCCATCAATATGGCGAAAGAAATCTTGGAGAGAAGTAGGGAGAAGTGTGATGTATTGGTCACAATGAGGACATCAACATGTATGGTTCTCAATGTGGCAAGGGAGCTCTATGGGATAGACATAAGGACATATGACTACGCGGACTTTGTGTCAAAATTAATTCTGGGAGCAGAATTATGAGCCAGAGTCTATACATCTTCTTAATATTTTTTGTTGCGGGGGTTATTCAGGGGGTTCTAGAGTGGTTGCCAGTATCGAGTGAGGCTTTCGTATCAATATTTCTTATCCTCTGTGGTATTGATCCATATATCGCCATACTACTCGCCATAGTATATCATCTTCCTACTGGGCTGGCATCAATATTGTTCTATAGGGAGGAATACTTTCTGGCACTGAGGGAGATCATTCATCTGAGCCTCTCACCAAAGTCGAGATACCTAGTAGTGACGACAGTGTTCACAGTAGTGAGTGCTGTACCACTATTTTTCTTGCTGGAGAAAATGTTGGTTACGATGGAAAAACAGGTTGAGCATGTGGCTATAACTGTCTTCCTTATCATAGGGTTATTGATGATTATTACTGGAATTCTCGTTGGGGGGAGGAGACCCATTGGGGTAAGAAAATTGGAGGATGCTACGCATCATGATTACATGTTTGTTGGGGTAGTCCAAGGGTTCTCTATACTACCAGGAGTATCGAGATCTGGGGTAACAATAGCCGCATTGCTATACAGGAAGTTTGATGGGGAGTCTAGTCTTAATGGGTCATTTATGCTTTCTGGCATTGCATCTATAGGTGTTTTTGTTTTTCTTTTAGCTATTGGGAGAGTCGGTCTGGATATAATGATGTCCCCGATTATCATTATATCTATGCTGGCCACGTTTTTCATTTCGATGGTAGTAATGAGGATCCTTTTGGATTTTGCTAGGAAGATATCCTATAATAAATTCCTAGTATTTATGGGATCAATAATGGTTCTTCTCGGTTCTCTCTCATACCTAATTGCTTACTAACCATAATTCCTGTGAGATATTATCTTATCTTTTTATACCGTTAAAAATAAAGGAAAGGGATGGTGCTGCCTCTCTAATTGTTCGTCTATGTTGGATGCTCTTTTCAATTATAAGCACTTTTTTCAAAAATGTTCAGATTGGTGAGGAAGCATGGCGAAGGTAAAGGTTGCTATTGCCGGGATAGGTAATTGTGCATCAAGCCTCATTCAGGGGGTCTTCTATTATAGGGATGCTAAGGATGATGAGGAGATACCTGGCCTAATGCATGTAAGGTTTGGACCATATCATGTGAGGGATATAGAGTTCGTCGCCGCATTTGAGGTGGATAGTAGGAAAATAGGGAAAGATCTTTCAGAGGCTATTTTTGCTGGGAATAATTGTGTGCCAAAATTTACAGATGTCCCTCGACTAGGGGTAAAGGTGCTTCCTGGCCCCATACTTGATGGTGTGGCGGATCACATGAAAGAGGCTTTCTCCCCCTATGATGAAAATGATATGGATCCCGTGAATGTCGCCGATGTGTTGAGGGAAGTCGATGCAGATATGCTAATAAATTTCCTTCCAGTGGGATCATATAAAGCGACAAGATATTATGCGAATGCATGCCTGGAGGCTGGCTGTGCGTTCGTTAATTGTATACCAGAATTCATAGCTAGTGATGCGGAGTGGGGCAAAAAGTTCGAGGAGCGGGAACTGCCTGTTGCGGGGGACGATATTAAGTCCCAGCTCGGTGCAACAATACTACATAGGACGCTTGTACAACTTATGAAGGATAGGGGCATAAAGGTGAAGAGAACATATCAACTGAACATAGGGGGTAATACAGATTTCCTAAACATGACTGTTGAGGATCGCCTAAGGTATAAGAGGATAAGCAAAACGGAGGCAGTAACAAGCCTTATAGGTAAGAGCATTCCAACACGTATAGGACCAAGTGACTATGTTCCATTCCTTGGGGATACCAAGATAGCATACATATACCTTGAGGGTGAGAAGTTTGGTGGTTTTCCAGTTACCATTGAGGCAAAGCTTGTTGTGGCGGATTCACCAAACTCTGCTGGTGTGGTCATTGATGTTATTAGGGCAACAAAGATAGCGTTGGACAGGGGGGTTAAGGGACCACTGATCTCGATATCCGCCTATGCATTTAAGCATCCACCAGTTCAAGTACCAGATTATATCGCCAAACAATGGGTGGAAGAGTTCATAGAGGGTAAAAGAGAGAGGTAATTCATTTTTTAGGATGTCATAATGGTTTCTTTTTCTAACCATACAAAACTTCTCTTGGATGTGATAAGCCATAATAGGGAGAGGATAAGATCCTATCTCTCAAAAAAGGAGATTGTTGGCAGAAATCCGTATGGTGATTATTCAAGGTTTTTTGACAGAGCCATAGAGGAACTATTAATCGGCGAGCTAAGGAGAAGGGGATACACTGGTATGATCATTGGGGAGGAATTAGGAATAAACACTGGGGATCGCAGGGGATACATATATGTAGACCCCTTAGACGGGAGCCTGAATGTCGCGAGGGGAATAAATTATTACTGCGTGGCAGTTGCGTATGCGGATAGAGAATATGTAGAAAATATAAAGTCGGCGGTAGTATGGGATATTCCTAACGACACACTGTATGTTGCCGAAAAAGGCAGAGGAGCATACAGGATACGTGATGAGAAGGTGGAGAGACTCTCGTCTGGGACACCTTATGATGTAATCCTAATAGATGTTGGATTCACAACATGTGAGAAATGTCTGGAGGAAATAGCCAAGATAGGCACATTCAGAAGGCTTGGGTCAATAATAATATCAAGCATAAAGGTAGCGGAGGGCGTATTTGAGGGGGTTTTTGATATGGGAAAACTAAAGGCTACGGATATCGCTGCCCCATACATTATTGCTAGAGAGGCGGGAGCAT
Source organism: uncultured Nitrososphaerota archaeon (assembly GCA_964628995.1). Lineage (GTDB taxonomy): Archaea > Asgardarchaeota > Njordarchaeia > Njordarchaeales > Panguiarchaeaceae > Panguiarchaeum. The sequence goes on from CAZVPA010000014.1 coordinate 4,047, forward strand.
ATGTGTTTGTTGAACCCAGAAAAATCTCCACCAACCCCCACGTAAAACTCATCATTGGTAAGAATGAGGAGATATTCTCGAAACTCATGAGCATCTACAAGAAATACATCATACAGCAGTATTGATGATTATAGACAGCCTTTTAAATCTTGATCAAATATGTATCCTAGTGTTGGCTTCTGGTGATCATGGTGCCAAAGGAGAAGTCAGAAGAGATGAAGGGGAAGATCCAGTGCCCAATATGCGGCATGGCCTTCGAGAAATTGGATGATTTAATACGGCACCTACGGGAAGAATCGGGAAGCGATCATAGACACCAGATTCTCCTAACAGCATACTATTCGATAAGTGTACATATACGCGAAGCAATAGGTAGACTCTTCAGCAAGTTTCAGCGAAGACTCAGAGAGTTAGAGGTAGACGCAAAAAATCTCAAGAGACCCTCAGAGGAAGAAGTTAAAGGGGTTGTTAAGAAAATCGAGGCGGCATTATCGCTGATAGGGAAACCAACAGATATTATAGAGCAAGCCGTATGTGAGAGCGTTATTATGAGTATTAGAGGAGTGTTACAATGGAGGCAAAAGACAAAAAGTGATCTTCTTAGGATTATAAGCTCGATAAACTCCATCCTTACAGAGGGAAGAAAGGCATATGTCTCAATGTTGATAAAGGCGGCGAGGATACTGGCGGAGAAACATTTTACAACGAATGTATAGATCAGTGCCTCGCGAGTTCTTCATCGATCCGACTAGGAACGTCTCATCATCTCAATATATTTTTATGTGAATTTCTTTATTAGTAAAGGGGGTATAAAGGAGGAGTTAATGGATCCGCTACAAGCAAAAAGACTGCTATGGGAATCACTAAGAAAAAATGAGGAACCCCCTAAGGAAATAATTGCGTGGCTTCTTAGGAAAAATGAGGATCTAGACGAAAGAACGAAGATAGAGCTGGTATGTCTATGTGCGAAGGCTATACTTCCCTTTGATCGTGACGTATTCTGGAAACTTGCTAGATTGCTATATCCTAGCTATTGGTATGTCTGGCTTGTATCTAATGCGGCAAAGACTGTTGGTCTATTTGGTGGCAACTGGAGAAATTTCTATAATGCTGGGATCCAGGGGATAAGAGAACTCCCAATGGGGATGAGGAGTCTCGGATACACAACAATGGCGATGTCTATTAGTGACATAAGCAAGGCTTACTCATATGGTCTAGCAAAGAATTCTGTGAAGACTTTACCATTCGCATATTCGTCCGTCTTTGGTGGGTCAGCGATAAGGTCTGCGGAGGTATTTGTAAAGATAGGGTTTGAGGTTGAGAAGAACATAATGACATTGACGAATATTGTTAATGCGGCAACACTTCTCACACCAAGCTCTAAAGTCTACGTATTATCAACGATAGCATCCAAGATTGCTCATATATCTGATGAGCTCCTGATGAGGATACTGGCGAGATGTTTTAACATGTTTAAGTATTTGACACCCGAGGCGACAATGGAGGCTGAAGCGATAATGGCGGCAAAACTTGTTGAGATATATGGGGGTGATATAGAGGAGCTAATTAGGCTAGCAAAACGTATAGGTAATAGGGCTAGAAACGCAATAAAGCACGCAATAATAAGGATACTGCAGGATACTGAGGGGAAAGCGTTCTACGAATTAGACCTAGGATCTCTGGAGGATGGAAGTATTCTGAGTGACATAAGGGAAACAATAGAGAGAAAGAAGAGGCTCCGGGAAAAACTTATGGAGAAACTGTCAGGGGTACTTATCAGGGAGAAATCCATATAGCGATCCATTTACTATCCAATTTCCATTGTTTCCTATGCTAGGTCTATCAGGGTAATCTGAATGAGGCTAAAATTGCCAGCTAACAGGAATATCCTCCTTGTTGGAGACATAAAGGTCAAAATTATTGATGGCCATGTAGAAATCTTTGGTGCAGAATTTACATCAGGATCCGAGGTATCTCTAGATAGGTTCATGTCGGCCCCCCTCGAGACAATGGAGGATTCAGAGATAGAGGTGGAGTTTGGCGAGGAGGGATATATTGCGGAGACACCAATGAAATTGGTCCCGGACGACTGGAGGGATGTTGCCAGCAAAATACTGAATCTCCCCAGGTCATCCAAGGTACTTGTATGTGCTGATGTTGATGCAGGAAAGTCAGGATTCATATGCTATACAGTGAATAGGTGTATTGGTGGTGGGAAGAGGGTAGCAATAATAGGTGCCGATACTGGACAGAGTGAGATGAATCCCCCAACAACGATAGGTCTAGCGATAGCCTCAAGACCAATAATTCATCTATCGGATCTATCATACATAAGTGCATTTTTTGTTGGATCAACATCTCCCGCTGGTATGCTTGAGAGGTCAATAGTTGGCATACTAAGAATGCTCAGGATGGCTGTGGATATGGATGTTGATCTAATACTCATAAACACTACTGGTTGGGTTCACGGTTCGGGTGGAAGAGAACTCAAGGAATTAAAGCTTATTGGTGTCAACCCAGATATGTTAGTGATCATGGAGAAGGAGAAGGGAGAACTAAACTATCTCGTCGCACTAGCTGAGAAGATGGGTATTAGATGTGAGGTTATTCAAGCCGCACCACGGCTCAGGGCTAGAAGTAGGGAGGAGAGGAGGATGTTGAGGAAGAAGTATTATGCGAAGGAGTTTAGTGGTGCATCGGAAGTAAGAATAATGATGGATGAGGTTGCCTTCATGTACTCATATCTTGGTACTGGTGTCCCACTGGATGCGGATGAGATGCTGGGGGTTGTCAATACTATTGGTTTTGTCCCGGAGTATGCCGAGAAGACAAAGGATAAGGTGCTGATAATTACCCGAAAAAATATACCTGAGGAGGCTGTTGAGGCTCTAAAGAAGACACTGGGCAGGCCCGTAATTGTAATAAATCCAACAGATTTAGAGAATCTGCTTGTTGGTCTTCTTGACGAAAACCTGAACGTTCTAGGGTTGGGGATAATTACGAAGTTTGATCCAGCAAGTAGAATACTCACCATACACACAAGAGTGGACCAAAAAAGAGTAAGAATAGTGGCCCTCGGCAGGATAAAGGTTAATCTGGATTATGAGGAGGTAGGATGGCTCGATCCATGGAGTCTCTAATCATTCAAAGTGTATCTCATCGGTGGTGGTTATTACCCCGCGGTATAGGAATGATATCTGCCTTATTGACAAATAATAGTCAAAATCAGTAAGCGCAACTGTGGCATCAATTGGGTAGATGACCCTATATCCGTGTAGTGCCGCTGATCCAGCGGTATGGAGGACACAGATATTTGCTACTACACCACATATGACAATATCCTTTATGTTATTGAGTCTTAGTATGTGGTCTAGTGGTGTTCCAAAGAAGGCATCATACCTAAGCTTCCTAATGATAATGTCATCCTTTGCTGGTTTTAAATCATCAACAATCCTCCAGCCCCAGGTATTTTCCACACAATGCTTTGGCCAGATGGTGAACTCCATATCATTCTCGAGGTGTGTATCCATTGTATATATAATCAACACATTTTTCTCACGTGCTCTATCTAAGAGTATTTTTATCCTTGGCACTATCTTTTCTGACCCATCAACATATAGGGCTCCACGCTTATCAACAAAGTCATTCTGCATATCAACAATAATGAGCGCTGTTTCTCTTGAGTTCAGTCTAATATTTTTCTTGATTGAATATTCTGGCACTATAATATTGATCGGCTTATCAACCATATAGTAGCACCCAATAAAAATAAGATTGTTCATATACTTTAATTGAAAGTTTTATCTGGATCATTGAAGCTTTGAGCTGGGCCATGGACTCTGGTCGTTAAGAATGAAAGAAACAATGGATGGGACATACAAGAGATTCAAGTGGCTGGTGTTTGGGTATATCATGGCGACAGCCATATCAGCCTTTGCGACGATACTTCTCGCACGGATCATGGGGCCTGCTGTATATGGTACCTATGCAGCATCCATAGTACTACCATTTATATTTGTTGGCTTGGTGGATTTGGGTATTGGTAGTGCAGTCACATATTATATCTCCAAGTCGAAAGTGGATAGGGACATAATTAGTGTTTATTTCAAGACCGCGGTAAGTTTTGTTCTGTTTTTTGTTGGTATACTTGCTGTGGCATTAAGCGTGTCATCATCCTTTATAGCTAGGTATGTATTCAATAGGGCCGAGCTTGCACCGTATATTAGGGTGTCTAGCTTTATAGTACTATACATGGCTATTGGAAGCATATGTAATGGTGCTTTATTGTCTATCTACAAGCAAAGATCAGTCGGTATCTTCTATATAGCAAATTCCATTGTTAGGAATACTTTAGCTGTATACCTCTTCATTAAAACCCACGATGTTTTCTATGCCGTTATTGGTCAGACGCTTGGTTTTTTGTCTGTCAGTACCATATATCTACTCTACGCTCTCCGGATATTCCGTAATGGTAGGGTCAGCAGGAAAGTGTTGCGTAGTATGTTATCCTATGGTCTTCCATATGGCCTAGGGATGTTTATAGTGACTATCTGTATACAGTTCTACAATGTTGTTGCGGTAAGATTACTGGCAGCTGAGATGTATGGCAACTTTAGTGCTGCATGGCTAATATTGTCTGGGGTTATGGTGATACCCACATCGTTTATGCAGTCTCTATTCCCTAGTTTTTCAGAGACGAATGTTGGTTTGGATGTCGAGCCGTCAGCTGCCTTTAGCTCTGCGGTAAAGGTAGCATCTTCGATGTTCCTATATTTGTGGGTCACTTTTGGTGGCTTGGCTGAGGTAATAGTATCGCTCGTCTATGGTCCGAAATATATGTATGCTGATGAGATATTTACGCTCCTATCATCAGTTTTTCTCCTCAGCATCCTTGGTTGGGGTATTATAAATCCATTACTTCTTAGCATCAAGAAGACAAAGGCATTGGCGGCAATCAATATTACGGCGGTGGCTATAAGTATCATAGTGATAGGAATACTAACAGAAACCCATTTACTCGATGATTTCTTGATAATACCAATCGCCTTCTTTACTCTTCACGCAGTAGCTACGATTGGTGGCTACATATACCTGAGGAGGAAATACGGTGTCGGAATATCCCTAAAGGCATTAATAAAGACAATCGCTGTTGTTTTCATATTATTCAAGATGATCAAATACTTGTCCGGTATCAAGGTGGATATATGCATCAGAGTTCTCGAAATGGAAATTCATCTGGGGCCAGTAATAAAGCTACTAGTTGGCTTCCTTGGATTCGGCATACTCTATATAGTACTCCTAATACTCTCCCGTGTATTAACGCGAGAGGACTACGAAATACTCAAAACAACAGTATTCTCATTCCCAATACTCCGGAGAATCCTAGGCATAATAACGGAACCAACATTCGATATGAGTGACAGACTTAATGGCTTTCTATACAAGCTGAATAAGTCTGTCAGGGAGAAGATTAGCAGTAAGATAGCCAGATAGACCTCTTTTAATCTCTATAACATTCTCAGATTTCCTAGTAGCACGAAGTAGCCAAGGATCAAGATTATTCTTTTGATGCATGATAATCCAATAATTTAGGAGTACATGCACAATATCGCTGAATAGTAGTAATAATCTCTCGTACCTAACATCCACTGTCCAGAAATAATTCGACCTATCGACCCATATCTCATAAGCTTTTAGGAGCCGTGATTCTGTAGTGACGCGTCCAATATTTATTCCAGCCTCCTGATTCTTCATAACTATGTAGGAGACAACATCATCAAACTCTCCTCTCCCTATCAACTGGCTCGAATGATGTACTCTATGACATCGATCACAAAGAACCCTATAGCCCATAAGTTTTTGCAGTTTTCTCCTCGGATCATAGTTCCATACCTCATGGACATGTAGAGAACTGCCACTCCCACAAATCTCGCACGAGAAATCGCTCCTCATGAGCTCTCTCTTCCGTATTCTCCCCCACAACCTCCTAAATATTTTCTTGAGGGGGGTTCCTATGAGTATTCTCTTATGTCCAAACCAGATTCTCCCACTAGATAAGCACGCTATACTCCTATGCCAGCTCGTTTGTGGTACAAACTCGATATCGAATAGTCCTATCCTTATGGGAATCACCTTTGTAATACTCCAGTATTCTATTTTTATACTAAAAGTATTGTCCCCTGTGTGTTAGTAGGGTTATCTTTGAATTTTCTGTATATCATTTATAATGAATAGAAATACGGGGATTATGGATTTTTTCTCGTTGATGACCCCATTTTTGCCAGATGTTTTGTTTCCTGGTGTTATTTTATTTATGGCCTATTTCTCTTATTGTTGATGGTTATAAGTCTGATTCCCGATCTTTTTGCTGTGGATTTTGTCTGATGTCTGCGTCATTTTTCTACCTTGTGTGGCCTCTACAAGTTTTCTGGATTGTATCTTGTTCAGTATTATTACTTTCTCGCAGATTTTCTTCAGCCTATTGCTGAGTACATCATATAGTCCATGTTCGATTCCCCCGTATGCGAATAGTATGAATGATGGCTTATATTTGTTTTTATTGTACCACCGTTGCACTCGACGATAGATTCTGTTGACTATGCTTTCATCAAAGATGGGATATGTCGTCGTCTCTATGATCCAATAGTTTCCCTCAGGGTCTCTCCCGAGGAGGTCTATCTCGAAATTCTCATCCCTCACATTCCTCATGAGGATCTCGATAGGGGGTATATATGTATTATCGATCCATAACCCACCAATCTTATGTATTCTATTTATACACAGGAACGTGAGTTGCTCTGCGGCTCTCCCAACATATCTAGAGTATGTACCCAAGAAATATTTCATCATTCTGTGTAACTCCCTTAGGGTCTGAAGTATCTCGTTAAGCTTCTTATCTTCCTTCCTTATCAAGCTGGACACATCTAGTCCAACATCTGCGCTATGAGCTTCAGGTTCATCTTCTCGTCTAGTGTCCTGATGATTTTTCTCGTTCTCAGAACAATGATTTCCAATGTTACTGACACAGTAGCCTCTAGGAGGTGGCCCCCATACACACTACCCTCTCTGTCCCCAAGACATATGTGGGAATGAACAATGACGTTGCCATTTTCGTCCCATGCGATATTCCCAACAAGACATACGACCTCAAAACATCCTTTGAGCCTTCTAGAGATATATCTTTTCCCTTCTAGATCATAGTATCCAATTTTTGGGTCTCTAACAGCACCCAATCCATAGAAAAACCCAGAAATCCTCTGCTTGGCCGCGAAGGCCTGTATCCTCTCTAGGATTTCTTCTCCAGCCTCAAGTATTATTATGAACTTCTCTGGGCCTCCAAAAACCTTCAACAACATCACCAGCAACATTATCTAAAAAATAGTTATAGTATGTGTTATTCTTTTTTATTTGTCTAAAAAATTTTTTTTATGGGTAAAAAAATAGGGATTATCTTGAAGAGGCTAATAGATGTGCTCCCAGGCACACAGGTAGAGATACTGGATATAAGGGCGAGCTTGGAAATGTGCAAGCGTCTTGCGGAACTATCATTTGTTCCGGGGGAGCAACTATATGTTGTTGCCAATAACCCCAGTGCCTATGTTGTGGTGGAATCAAACAGAGGGAGGTTTGGCCTACCCAAAGAGATAGCTGAGAGGATCTATGTAAGGGAAATATTTATCCAGCCGATACGGAGGAGGAAGAGATTAAGGAGGGGATGGATATGGAGAAGAAGGGTGTGATTCCTGAGGATCTAAAGAGAGACAGCATAGTTGTTGCCCTCGTTGGCCAGCCCAACGTTGGGAAGTCAACAATATATAACCAGCTTACTGGTGCACTCCAACATGTAGGTAATTGGCCTGGTAAGACGGTGGAGGTGGCTTGGTCAAAGGTAAGGTTCGGTGATCATAACATAATTCTGGTTGATCTCCCGGGGACATATACTCTCTCTGGTTTTACTGAGGAGGAAGAAGTTGCTGTCGATTTTATACTTAATGAGAAGCCTGATGTTGTTGTGGTCATTACTGATGTAAGCGCACTACCGAGGAATCTGTATCTTCTTCTTCAAGTATTAGAACTTACGAATAGGGTCGTGCTTGTTGTTAATATGCTTGATGAGGCGGATAGATGGGGGGTTAAGATTGATTTTGACAAGTTGCGGAGGGTTTTTGGGATCCCAATAATAGGTACGATAGCTATTAGGGGTGTGGGTCTTGATGAAATACTTAGTGTAGCCATAAGAGTGGCTAAGAACCCGCCATCCCCGAGAAGAATCCGCTATGAGCGTATAGAGGGGTACATCTCCGAGATAGAGGAGAAGGTTGTTGGTATGGTTCCTGGTCTTGATCCGAGATATGTTGCTATACGTATAGTTGAGGGGGATGAGAAGATATTGTCCATGTTGCCAGACCATGTAAAAGTTAATGTTAATGCCATATTGGAGCGCATGAAGTTTGAGTTTAGGAGGGATCCAAGACTCATAATTGCGGCTGAGAGATATAAGATTATTGATATGATTCTCCTCGAGACATTCTCCAAGAAAAGGATTGTGGATAAGCTGACGGAGCGGCTGGATAGAATATTCTTTACTAGGGGCCTAGACATGTTGTTGTCATTCATGATACTCTTTGTGTCGTTCTTTGTGGCTTATCAGGTAGGCTATGTATTTGTTGATTTATTAGACATGTTGCTATCAGACTATGTACTCGCGTGGATATCAGGGGTCTTGGCTAATAGGGTCCCAGTATGGAGCCATAGTTTATTGGTTGATGGCATAATAGGTGGGGTTTTCTTTGCTCTGGTCTTTCTTCCTCTGGTATTCATCTTTACATTTACTCTGTCCTTCATCGAGAATCTTGGTGTTCTCGCACGGATATCATTGGCGATAGATAGGGTGTTCTCAAAATTTGATGCTTCTGGAAAATCCCTCTTCCCACTAATGATGGGTTTCGCATGTAATGTCGTGTCGGTGACATCATCTCGTATTGTTCTCTCCCATAAGGAAAAGCTGAGGGTGATGATAGTGTCGCAGTTCATCCAGTGCCCCCCTAGACAAGTAGTTATAGCACTACTTGTAGGCCTCATACTGCCACCATTATTGGCATCCATAGTGTTCGGCCTATACATAATATTTGGGTTCATCCTAGCAATGCTCATGTTCCGTGTGCTGAAAATATTTGAGGGTCCAGCTAGGGAGGAGGCCCCAATAGAGCTACCACCATATAGGATACCCTCCCTAAGAGTGCTACTCAAGATATCTTGGAGCAGAACCATAATATTTGTTAGGAGGGCTGGACTATACATAGTAATGGCGAACATAATTTTCTGGATACTCTTCAACATACCACCAGGAGCAACGATGGAGAATTCCCTACTGGGTCAAATTGGTGGTGTGATCGCCATAATAATAGCACCACTGGGCCTAGGGTGGAGGGAGGCGATAGCATTAGTGGCGGGACTTGTTGCCAAGGAAATAACGTTGGGGACACTCGAGTTTCTCTATGGTGATGTGGGCGCCATAGTTAACGCGATATCATTACCATCACTCATTGCGTTTATCACAATATATGCATATTATATGCCGTGTATCGCGACAATATCAACAATAAAGTCTGAGAGTGGATCGTGGAAACATACAGCGAAGGCAATACTGGTGAGTGTATCCATATCACTATTACTTGGGTATGCTGTTTTTTCGATATTGTCGTTAGTTGGGTAATGGTGATGGTTATGAATGGGTTATCCGAAAGTGCCGAGAACTACCTTAAGGCAATATATAGACTATCCCGTAACAATGAGTTCATAAAACCAAAGGTTCTGATGGATGTACTCCCCTACGCATCCAGTACAATAACAATAATCCTACAAAGACTAGCAAGCAAGGGCTATGTCGAATATAGAAAATACAGAGGGGTCCGGCTAACAGAAAAGGGGAAAATACATGCCGCAAAAATACTCAGAGCACATAGGGTGTTCGAAGTATTCCTCTACCAAAAACTACTCATGGACATAATCGATATACATGTAGAGGCATGCAAGGCAGAACATGCATTATCCACAAGGGTAGTGGATAAGCTATACGAATTCTTGGATAAACCCAAAAGATGTCCCCACGGTAATCCCATACCCACAGAAGATCTGGAGACACCAAAACTCAACGACACACCTCTAGCTAGGGCAGAAAAAGGCATGTATGTGGTGACTAGAATATCATACGAAACAGTAGACATACTCAGAATAGCCAAAAACCTAGGGATGATCCCAGGAAAGAGAATTAGGATAATACATCTAGACCCAAAACATAATGTAGTGATTCTGGATGTGGACGGAAGAAGCCAGACAGTTCCACTATCTATCGCGAGAGTAATCAATGTAGTCAAGATAGAAGAGTAAATGAGTATTAGCTACTCTTTTTATCTCTGGTCAAACATGACCATAAGTATACATCAGTAATGTTCTATAATTCTAGCCTCCTTATTAGAATGAATAATGATGTAGCATTGAATGCTTTACACCATAAACACGTAGTAATAAAAAGAACTCCTTTAATAACATCATGTTTAAATGATTCTGACCTCTGACAGAACAGTCGCATCATGAAATTCATGTCCACCGAAACGCTGACTATGGATAGGTTTAATGGTTTTATTCGTAAGCATTTTATTCAATGATACCCGTCCAGAAGTTTTGGTGAGATAGTTTTTATTCCACATAACATTCATTGTTAATTAACGTGTATTGCGATTCGAAAGCTTTAAATATTAGCTTTTTTGTCTAATTTTACTAGAAAAAACAAAAGGTGGAGTATGTAGGTCTTGGGTGATCCAGATGGCGAAGAAGAAAGCTGCAGCTGCTGAAGAGCTAACAATCTACAAGACAAGAGTAAAGGCAATTGCCAAGGAGAAAGGTTTCAGGGTGAGCGGCGACTTCATCACAGAATTCGATAAGGCAGTTCGCGAACTCCTAATGAAGGCCATTAAGAGGGCAGAATCCGAGGGAAGGAAGACACTGCTTCCAAGACACGTATAGGCCCAAAGTATTAACATAGAAAAACTTCTCTTTCTCTTTTTTGTTTCACTGAAGGTGCTTGATCCTTACTCATATCCGCGTGCTTTTAGGGCTCCCTCTAGGTTTCTGGCTCTGATAAGCGAGACGAATATCAGGGGTAGGTAGATTGCTAATGCTTGTCTTATATACCTTATTGGATTTCTTGAGAATTCTAGTCCCCGTGCCCTTTGGGTTCTTATGATTTCTTTTGTCTCAAAGTATATTGCGGGGATAAGGTTGTATGCTATTGTGATGGATATCACTGCCCCCTCGGGGAGTCTAAGCCTCCTTAGGAATTCTTCGAGTTGCTCTACACTTGTTGTTGATAGGAGTAGTGCTAGGGAGTATGCCATGGATAGTAGGTATATGAACCACCCAATTTTCTGTCTTATATAGCTAATGAATGTGGCTCCATGTATTAGGTATATGGCTCCTCCAAGCATGTAGACTATGAGAAAGGCGATGAAGATCTCTAATGCATAGCGGGGTGATCTAAGTATTAGACATATCATGAGACAACATAGTAGGGCTATCCCCATATGTAGCACTAGGCCAGTTTTCCCGAAGTTTCCCACCCATATAACCACACTCAAAACGAACGGTATTGTCTTTATGGGTATTGGTGTCCTATGGAGTACTGTGTTTCTACCCTGTAGCTCGATAAATCTAAGTAGATTCATTGTTGCCACCAGTATATGGGTACAACACCTATGCGTGCTAGGAAGTCTCCATTCTCCAGTATTTCTGGATCATATACCCCCACAATTTTCCCGTGATCTATGAATATACATTTTCTTATGTGTCTCCTTAGCCTATATGCGAAGAGCGTGTTATGTGTTGCCACAACCACAAGTCTTGATTTGCTTTCCCTTTCTATAAATTGTGCGAGTTTACTTAGGCCATCAAGATCCAGTTCTCCCTCTGGCTCGTCCATCAGATATATCTGTTGATTCGCGATCAGTACGCTACAAAGTTCAACACGCTTGGCCTCCCCCCCAGAGAGGGTGAAGGGCGACCTCTTCAGGAATCCTCTTAATCCAAAGTACTCTACCAATTCCCAAAATCTATCATCACAATCACCAATATTCTTCAGAATAAACCTTATCTCCCTCTCGACACTAGACTCGAAGAAGCCGTAGAAGGGGTTCTGCCATACAAATCCCAATAACCTCACAAGACTCCTCCTTTTATACTCCCTAAGTTCCCTTCCATTGATGAGTATCCTCCCAGTATACGGCATCAACCCAGCTATTGTTTTTAGTAGGGTAGATTTTCCAGAACCATTCCTACCAAGCAAGAAGTAGAGGCCGGGGCCATCAATACTGAGACTTACATCCCTGATAATACACTTGTTTCCTATGCACACACTGACATTCTCCAACACAATCTTCATGTGAATTCCCGAGAAAAAAATAAAATGACTAATATGTCTCAGGGAAAGATCGGTAAATCATTGCTAATAGCGCGACCCCACAGGCAGTAAAAGCAATGAGCTCTCCAATAAAGACGGAGACCACAAAGCCGATGTATTCTATCCACAAGAATTCACCAGAAATCATAATGACAAGTTCATACCCAACAATCACAGCAATCAGTGCGGAACCGATGATGGATCCTACTAGGGCTATTGATAGGAATGGTAACATTGTGTCCTGTGGTGACCCCCAGGTCCTCCTAGCTATGATCCCTAGGATATAGACAGTAAAGCAAGCCAAGAAATTAGCGATAGGGCCAACTATGAGATCCCATGGTAGGAATGGTGATGCCAGATTGGCGAAGAAACCCCCTATAGTTAGACCTATTAATGCGGATTTTCCGAATCTCTTGTGGAATGGTAGTATTAGCATTGCGTCTGAAATTCTTATCTGCTGGGGCATGTAGGCTAGGAATGGCAAGGCTAGCGTTACAGCAGTATACATGGCAGCTGTCACACCCACGAATACTGGCGAAATTTTTTCCTCTGTAGTGTACTCCTCTGCTGGTGATCTTTCTTCCCACATAGCACACTCCCCTACACGTATCTATACGTATCAATCAGTATATCTTAAATCGGAAACAAGGGATATATTATATGATATATACTGGAGATCAAGGTGCGTAGGAAATTAACACTAACAGTTGAGGAGTCCATTATTGAAAACGCCAAGAAAAAGGCAAAAAAACAAGGGATATCACTATCGAAGATTGTTGAGAAGGTACTAGAGTACTATGGTGATCCGCACGTGTACTGTTTTAGGTGTGGCATAAAATTCAGGATAGAGGACTCGAAGATATGTACAAAATGTGGCTGGTATATATGCCCAGAATGTGGAGCATGCGTATGCGTACTGGATAGAGATTCAGCACGGGTAGCATTCTACATGAGGAAGACACTCATAGAGATCTTTTCGACAGTAGATGTGTAGTTGGAGGACTCCTCTCATATATCCTTTGATGTCTCTATGAGTATTCTGTTGTAGCTTTTTGTTCTTCTTAGGTGGTATAGGAAGTCCCATGTTGGTGGTTCTTCCTCGGGTATATCGCCAGTATATATCCTTCCGAGCATTACGTTTTTTCTCTCTGTGTCTATTAGGGTTAGGTCTCCAATATATCCAAGTCCGCAGTTTACCGCTAATGTTTCCATGGATTTTTCGCTGGCCAGTACGTGGGTATGTCCAGAGATCCAGAATTTTGGGTTGCATATATCCCTGAGGATTAAGAACTGCTTTAGTCCTCCCCTACCACCTTTGGGGAGGAAATCAGCCATCTTGTATGGGGCGGTATGTGTTAGAATTATATCCACATTGTTATTCCTTGATATTGCCTCCCTAGCGAGCCTGAGTATGTCCCTGTCACTGAAGTGGAATATGTCTCTCCTCTTCTTGCTGTATACCCCGCTCACACATAGTACCGTTATTTCTGAGGAACCTAAATCAACATCTATTATTCCCCTATGCACATAGGTTATGTTTGGGTATTTTCTCGCGAGCCTCCTCATACAGATGGCACAGTCATGGTTACCATTTATCATCACGACTGGAACATCAATTCTTGATAATGTCTCCATCAAGGAAACAATATTTATCTCTGCTATATCCCCAGCCATGAATAATGCATCATATCTCACATGGTCTAGGATTATGTCCAGTACTTCTATATTCTCGTGGAGATCCGACACGGCCAATATCTTAGCCATAAATAATACCTACTCCTCCAACATCCTCATTATTTCCCGTCTGTCCTCATCGATGAGCCTACCATCGCTAGTAAGCCCCCTCAACCTATAGTACCGATCCAAAGCATCATTAAACTCTTTTCTATCCAGCACATATTTCCCATGCTCAGTCTCTATTGGCTCAGCAAAAAATCTTTGTGGTAATGAGTCATTACTTCTATCCAGTCCCTCCCTCTCATTGAAGAATCTCACTAGCAGAAGTATTCTCCTCATAGAGGCTCTATATTCCTTAATTCCTACTCTGAGCCCCGTGACAGCAACATAGAATTTGTGCATTAGTTCGAAATCAAATATATCCCTACCAAACTTACAGAGTATTAGGCTGTCAAAGGACGTCATCCAATCCTCAAACTCCACAATCTTCATAACTTTCTTCTCTTCTATTATGTCTGGTTCTCCCGCAAGCCGCCTTATATCGATAATATAGGCCATAGCTCTCAGGTGGCATGCTCCTCTAGGAGAAACAGCATACGCAATACTCATACCCTTCAGTACTCTGGGGTCATAACCAGCTGGTTCAAGCCCCTTAACATGTACCGAAAGATTCTCCAAACCAATTCTTCTTGATGCTATCGCCACGCCCTCCGAGAGAATGGCTCCAACACCCTTCCGCTCAACTATAAGCTTTATGAGTTCTATGGCGGATTCGACATCACCATAGCTAATCCTCATTGGGAGACTATTTCTCTTCGAGGCCTCAACAGCAAAACCAAGGATATTCCCAAGAGTTATGGTATCCAAACCAAAAGCATCTGCTAGGTAATTGAGGTATAATAATCCCTCAAGATTATTGAGCCCAAAGAGTCCCCCAAGTGCGAATATTGTCTCGTATTCGGGGCCATCCATCTCTACCTCCCCCCATCTAGTCCTTATTTTCACATATCTTCCACAGGCGATAGGACAATTCCAACAGGGATGTGGATGTATAAGTACTTCTCTTATGGCTTCTGGCCCAATATTCTCCCAGCCATCCAGACGCCCTCTACTCCAATACATTGTCGGGAAGAAGCCCATCTCATTCGCAAGTGCGGCCATGGATGAGGTACCATACTTCCTCATACCCCTTACACTCTTACTCACAGCTATGCGGGATGAGATCTCATCTAGGAGTTCCCTAAATTTTTCCTCATCGGCAACGCTGGTTTCCTCATCGCCAATGAACACTATGGCCTTCAATTTCTTTGATCCCATCACAGCACCTCCACCACACCTCCCCGCTTGTCTCCACTTATCCACACATATACATGCGAACCTAACTAGGTTCTCCCCCGCAGGACCAATACAGGCAATGGAGGATTTTTCTCCATATTCCCTCTTCAATATGTCATCAGTCTCTATCGTTGTCCTTCCCCACAGATCCGAAGCGTCCCTAAATTCTACAGATTCATCACTAATCACCAAGTAGGTTGGTTTTTCTGCCTTTCCAACAATAATAACAACATCATACCCCGCGGCCTTAGGGAAGCGTGGTATCGAGCCACCAACATAGGACTCCCCAAAGGCATTAGTCAGAGGAGACTTAAAGAAGAAGCCGAGCTTTGATGCTAGTGGGGTACGTGTATTATTAAGCGGACCTGATGCCAATACCAGTACGTTCCTAGGGGAGTATGGATCTATACCTCCTTGGACATATTTCGTTAGATAATAAGCCCCAAAACCTCGCCCCCCAACAAGTCTCGCCGCCAAAGTATCCTTCAAAGTAATGGTCTCGGTCTTCCTCCTTTCAAGCTTCACCAAAAGTACCCTACCAGAATACCCATACAACATCCATCACCAAGAATACTAGAGAAAAACCCTACAAAAGTTGGCTATGGCGATTATCAATAAGCATGATTGATTTAAGTACTTAGTGTACCTTTTCAGGTAGCTTGAGCATAAATTCTGAGGTATCCAAAAACCTGTAGTATTTAAGATAGTCAAGAGGTGCAATAGAAAATAGGAGAAAATCCTTAAGAATTTACTATTCAACCCCATAGAGATGAAAATAGCTGTGAGGAGCTCACAGATGCTTTATGGAATTGGGTCCGGGGATGAATGTTAAGTAGAGAAAAGATATTTGTCAGTATAATTCATTAGATCGGAGGACAGCTAATCGTGGTGAAGTTGTCTTAGGAGGTTTCTCATTATGTTTATTGCCTCGCGGGCGAGGTTAAGTACACGTATAGCGTCCCCCTCACTATATAGATCCCATGGGGGTATACCCCTTATGATGTCCCCGTATGTTGCTCTTGAGTGTTCTGGGGCTAATATGTGTGATATCTCGGCTAATCTCCTAGCCTGATCTCTGAGATCTCTGGGTATCCTATCAAGTATATCCTCAAGTTCAGGTGATGGGTCATGAGTCCACGATGGAACCCTGAAGATCGCTATTATTGCCTTTGCAGCGTTTTCTACAGCTAACTGGGAGTTTAGCACTGTGTTTCTCCAATCTCTGTTCATATATGAGTTCTGAGCGTCTCTAAGGAAGCCCTCAGCCAGTCTTCTCCTATATCCAACCTCGTTGTTTGGGTCAAATCTTATTGGGTTCATTGAACCGCCACCCATATGCTCGACCAACCCTGTATCTTACGAGCCTCCACTTTTTCACAAGTCTTTTAACAGAATCTACGAGTCTCTGCAGGATATTATGTGGATCATAGATTATTATACAGTCGTAGAGTACATTGAGCATTGATGATGTAAGGACTATTTCCCCCTCAAGTAGTTTCTCCGCGTCCTCAAGATCGATGTCAACTAGGGAAATATCGGTCCTAATTATCTGGAAGATCACATCATAGATTGCGTATCGACGCTCCATCCCATCCGCCCAATCCTTCACGATGACAAGTATGTCAACATCACTTCTATCCGTATAATCTCCCCGTGCAAGACTCCCGAAAACACCAACAGCAACAATCTTGTCCGGATATTTTCTGGTGAGGATCCCTATAGACTCCTTTATTCTCCTCATTATGTGGGCTTGTTCCATTCCTAGCACCATAAGCCTAATAATAGAACACTGAAAATACTAAAAACTATCTTAATTAGTTTGGGGTTTATTGTGGTAATCTTGGAGTGCCTCCTCATCCAAAAATTTATTTATGTGATTTATTATAGTGTTTTTGTTGGAGAATATCTGATACTTAAGCTCATTTTTCGAAGTGATCTGAATGTTGAGGCGTAGGGTACCTAACATACTTGTGATCTTGGGAACAATAGTACTCTTGACAATACCCATATATGCTACTCTATTCATCAATCATCAAAACCATACAGTACGGAAAAAATATGTGTATTGTAAATACATGGATGCGGCTCTTCGCGACATGTCAACTGGGTTTAGGAACGGGACTGAAAGTCCTAAATCATGGATGGGGTCTTCTTTTCGGGTGAGAAATAAATCCTCGACGTTTAATGTCAGATTCAAGTTTGACATCCCCCTAAGAAAGTTTGTCGTCGCCAATGATACTGGTCTTCCTGATGCGAGGAGGGGTAACATTACTGCCATCAATACTGGCGATATAGCTGTAATAGTCAGGTTTAAGTATAGGGCTTCGCCTCCAAATAGGAATATATCAATAAAGTTCTCCAATAACAACATAACTCTATATCCTGGTGATAAAGCCATAGTTGGTGTGAACATATCTGTTGAAAAGCATACTGTATCGGGGGAATATAATGTGACTATTATCGCATCAGCTCTTAGGTATCCGGAGACAGGCCCAAATCCAATAACACTCACCCAAGAATACACATTTTATGTTACTGTTGGTGGTAAAGCGTGTAGCTTTACGGTTAGACTATGGCAGCCAGAAAAGAAAAAGGAGACCCAGCCTTGGGCACTCATGAGGATCTTTTATATCTATGCTGGCTTTGAGAATGAGATCTATAGATACTTTGGGCCTAATGCCACCTTCTATGTTGTTGCTGGGCATTACAAAATAGAGGTATGGTATTATGGGAGGATGAGGGCTTATGTGAAAATCAACATAATTAGTAATCAGATGATTGTTCTAGAGGAATCAAATGTTGATGTTGAAATCAATGGAAATATTGTGGATATAATCTTCTCATTAATAACGATCCGAGATATAGTCCCGATCTTTAGACAACTGAGGACAAAAACTGAGAGTTTCATATTCAAATTTACTGTCAGGAATGATGATCCACTAATCTATGAAAATGTCATCAAAATCCATGTATATCTCTACAAGAAGGCTGATGGATCGCTCCTAGGCGATAAGGATATTGCCGAATTAACAATAAGGAGTAGGATGGTTGAGGATGTTATTGGTGCGCTTGATGCTCCTGAGGATGGGTGGGAGAACGATACATATATAGTGAGACTTGTGGCATATAAGACACGTAGTGGTGGGATAGACCTAGCTAATCCTGTGGTTGTAGCTAATGTTTCATCAGAAGTTCAGATAGAGGTTATTATAACTGCACCGATTGTCGAAGTGAAATATATTCCCCTCCCACCCTTACTATTGGCAGGGCTCATAGCTGGTCTCATAGGTTTTCTCACGGCTAGGGGGACTACGAAGATGATCAAGCCAAAGAGCTATGCTCCCTTCAAAATCAGGAGGATCGGTGTTATTGCTAGGGGCTCTCTAATAGGTCTATATGACTTCATGAGGAAGGTAGCCATGATTATGAATGAGATTGATCGTCATTATCCATCATTAATAGCCCTTATAAGGGGTATGGAGTCTCTTCGTCCACCAAGTTGGGTTATGGAGACACCACTACCGATCACATGGAATATTTGGGCTGAGAAGTTTTTGATATATCCAATAGATTCGGAGTTCTCATTACTCGTATCTACAGACCCACGGGTAAATGAGCGAGATCCAAAGGTGATTAGGACGCTCCAGACCCTCGCGGATTATGTTGGGAGAATGCATAGGGAGTCTAGGCTTACCTATGACTACATAATGAAGCATCAGAGGGAATACAGACTCAATATTAGAAGAATAGCGGATATGGTCCGCGAAATGGGTCTCGCAGTAAAACCCACTAGAGAGAGACGATAATATTGCTCTGGTTCATAGTAACAACATGGCTATGTAACCTCAACTGTATATATTGTGGTAATGAGCCCAGCCCATATGGGGAACCCACATATCCCACATATTGTCTGGAGGATCTAAAGAAATTTGTATCAAGTGACCCTCATCCCACGATAGCATTTTATGGTGGGGAGCCATTACTGAACATGGGATTTATCAAAAAAATCATTGATACTGTACCAGCTGAGCACTTTGTCATCCAGACAAATGGATTATTATTGAGCAGATTTGAGAAGGACTATATCTCCAAGCTAGACACAATACTCATAAGTATCGATGGGAGAAGGGAAATAACAAACTACTACAGGGGAGAGCACACATATGAGAATGTTATAAGGGAGACAAAATGGCTAAGGAGCATCGGATATAGAGGGGACATAATCGCGAGAATGACGGTTTCTGGTCGAAGCAACATATTTCTTGATGTCATGCACCTAGTGGATCTTAGACTATTCGACCACATCCATTGGCAACTTGATGTATTTTTTGATGCCCCACCTCATAGGTACCCAAATTTTGATTCCTGGATTAGAGACTACAAAAGGGGCTTGAAGAAACTTCTTGACTTCTGGCTCTCTAGACTTAAGGAGGGGGAAGTCATCGGTATAGTTCCATTTCAGGGTATCATAAAAATTATGCTGAAGGGCGAAAAAAGGAAACTCCCCTGCGGATCAGGAATAGATTCATTCACGATCTCCACATCCGGCAAAATATTTGCTTGTCCAGTATCTCCCTCCAATGAATTCTATCTTGGAGACATCTACTCATCGAAAATAAATGATCTACCAAACAAAATTACTATTGATGAGCCATGTACATCTTGCGATTATTATGAGGTATGTGGTGGTAGATGCCTCTATGCTAACAAAACCATGCTGTGGGGCGAAAAATTATTCTTCAAAGTCTGTGGTGTCACAAAATATCTCATAGATCTACTTAGATCTAGCATTCCAGTAATCGATAATATCGTTCTCAAGGGAAAAATAGTTTGGGATGACATCCTATATCCACCATACAATAATACTACCGAAATCATTCCCTAGCGAACGAAATCTATCAATGTCCTCACATATGATTGCCGGCTCCTAATCTTGATTCTGTCGGGGATGAGGTGCGTTCCATCGCAAGAGGGGGCACCAAAATAAAACCCCTCCCTACATGTCGCGACGGTAAGTTTTCTCTCTCTTGCTCTCCTAATTACTGGATCCAGAATCTCACGCCTGATGTTCCGTGGTAAATACCAATAACCACCAATTCTTTTTCCTCTGGTGTACATTCTCCTTAATTCCGGCCCTATGTCAGGAAATACTGTTATTATCCTCTTAAGGTTGTCTGGTTTCGCTTTGTATGTGGAGGTGACTATGTGTTGTGCCCCCGCATCCGCAACCATGTCCACAAGTTCCACTAACTCATCCGGGTCATCATTTATTAGGGGGATTACTGGATCTATCCGTACCCCGGCGGGAATCCCTGATTCTCTTAGTATCTGAATTGTCTCCATTCTCTTTTTTGGGGTGGGAGCATTGGGCTCCAGTTTTTGTACTATATTAATCTTCATAGTTGTTATGGTTATCATCACAGCGACATTTCCTCGGGATACTATGTCTAGATCTCTAACAATCATCGTACCCTTCGTCGTTATTAGTATTTTGATTCCCAAAGGAACCATTATTTCGAGTGCTTTACGTGTCAACTCATATTTTTCTTCTTCTGGAGTATAGGGATCCGAGGATGTACTCATATTTATTGGCTTATAGGGATTGATCCTTCTAAGATCGCGTAGTAATCTTCTCACGAAATCCTTCTTTGGTCTTGCATTCCTTGCCCTTATGTAGCTTGTAGCATAGCAGTAGATGCATCTATGCGAACAACCAGTATAGGGCTGTAATGAATACTTAGGGGGACATGTGCAGAGCGGCCCCTTCCATGGGTCGAACTCTCTGATCACATCCACACGATTCACTTTATAAAGACATGCTTTGCCTCAAATATAAATACTAGTCTCGACCCTATCTTTGCTGCTAGGTCTCCTATTCTCTCTAGGTATCCAATGACATATAGTATATTTCCGTATACCTCCTCGTTTCCTTTCTCCTTGAGTCTTCGTATTATTTCTGATTTACACTCATGGAAGAGTTCATCTATCTCGTCATCGATCTTCTCGAGGTTTGTCTTTAATTCGGAGACATCTTCCTCCCTCATAGCGTTCTCTGAGAGCTCTATCATTGTTATTACCTTTTTCGCCATCCACACAAGCTTCTCCTTTAGATCCCCATCTATACCTTTGGATGGACCCAACTTACATATTTTTTCGAGTAGGTCGCAGATCCTCTCGTATATGGCTGATATCTCCATATACATCAAGAATTCCCTCAATCTTCTACCCTTCTCGCAGCGTTTGTCGAGGTGGCCTATGACTGTATCTATTATCCTAAGGTTGATCTTATCGCTTTCCTCCTCTATTCTTAGCACTCTATCCTTGTATTCGTCTATGGGCTCGAAGAGGTACTTGACTGTGTACCATAGGCTCTGCTTCGTAAGGTCCGATATGTCCAAAATCTCCTGCTTGATCTCCTTGAGTACGTCCCTCCTGAAAATCACGGGGATCACCAAAAACAATCTTACTCTAACAGCAAAAAATGGAATTTAAGCAACAATTCTTTTTTGGTATTTTGTTTTTTCCCTATTGGAGATAGACATGCCAGAGGTATATGGATGGATCTACAAGAGGAGGATTTATGGGAAAAAGATCTTTATTGACCTCAGATGTATAAGTGATAGGAGATTCATCGGAGGCATCCTCCAGGTAGTTGTGGATTTCTCCAATGTTGGTCGCGAGGAATTCAGGAGGTTTAAGAAGCTGACGCAGGAAAGCTTTATAAGGGTTGAAGGCGAGTTCGTGGAGAATCCGAGGGCCCCAGGCGGCATAGAACTCCACGCAAGGAAACTTCTCTATGCATCAATAGCGGAGTCCCCATACCCCCTAGCTAAGAAGGAGCACTCACCGGATTTCCTCCTAGACATGAGGCACCTAGTTGTCAGATCCCCAAGATATCAGAGAGTATGGATGCTCAGGGAGGCATTGGTTGATTATTTGAGGGAATGGTTCAAGAAAGATATGTGGGTGGAAGTATACCCCCCAATACTCACATTCACGGCGTGTGAGGGAGGAGCAACACTCTTTCTCCTCGACTACTTCAAGCAGGAGGGATACCTATCCCAGTCGGCCCAGTTATACCTAGAGGTGATGATATACTCCTTGGGGAAAGTATTTAGTCTGACCCCAAGCTTTAGGGCAGAGAAGTCTAGGACTAGAAGACACCTAGCCGAGTTCTGGCACTTCGAGGCTGAGGCCGCACTATACGGGTTCGAGGACATACTTAAGGTCCAGGAAGAATCCCTTGTATACGCCATAAGGAAAATGCTGGAAGATGACAGATTCTATGAGTGGATAAAGGAATTCAGGGGAGACATGGATGTTCTGGAGGGCCTAAAAACACCATTCCCAAGAATAACATATACCGAAGCTATAGAGACCCTACAGAGCAAGGGTATAGATATAGAGTGGGGAGACGACCTAGGTGCGGATGAGGAGAAAATACTGAGTGAGGAATTCGATACGCCCTTTTTCGTTACCCTCTACCCAACAAAAATAAAGGCGTTCTATGTGAAGTCGCATGAGAATAACGAGGAACTCTGTTACTCTGCGGATCTGATGGCTCCCGAGGGCTACGGGGAAATCACGACCGGTGGTCAGAGGGAAGAGAGAATAGACGTGCTTATGGATCGTATAAGGAGGGAGGGTTTTGACCCGAAGAATTATTATTGGTATCTTGATCTCCGCAGGTATGGATCAGTACCACATTCTGGATATGGTCTAGGAATTGAGAGAACACTTATGTGGATACTTAAGCTGGACCATGTCCGTGACACCATACCGTTTCCAAGATTGGCACGGAGAAAATCCCTCGTATAGAATACACAAATAGAGAAATCATATCTTGGGTGGTAATTATGAGGGAGATCACCATACCCAGACTGCTATCACTCGAAGACGTATGGGTTGTCGCCAATAATAACGCCAGAGTTAGATTATCCAAAGTATTTGTTGAGAGGATACAGAAGGCTCATGATTTCATTCTTAATAGTGTGTCTATTGGGAAAACAATATATGGCGTGACCACGGGTATTGGGGCTCTTGTGGGGGAAAACATAGGGTTTGCCCACGCGAGAGAGCTCCAGGAGAAACTACTGTTAAGCCATGCTGTTGGGTTTGGGGAATATGTAGATCGGAGATTCGTTAGAGCAACCATGTTTATAAGAGCGAACATGCTTGCTCGGGGATACTCGGGTGTAAGGCCAGAAATTATTGTTCTTCTTTGCTCATTGTTGAATGAGAATATTGTTCCCTGTGTACCGAAATACGGATCCGTTGGGGCATCGGGCGATCTAGCCCCTCTATCGCATATAGGACTCGTGGTTGTTGGTTCTGGAAAAGCCAAAGCACTTGTGGAGGGAAGAATTATTGGTGGTTTAGAACTAAAGAAGATTCTCTATTCAGTATACACCAAATATCTCAATGAATTCTATAGTTCCATAGATACTAGGAAGACAGCCAAGGACTTCTTTAACATCAGGGCCATAGATGAGGAGGATTCTTTTCTGGTTCCCCTAACATATAAGGAGGGCCTCGC
Organism: uncultured Nitrososphaerota archaeon; assembly: GCA_964628995.1. Taxonomy (GTDB): domain Archaea; phylum Asgardarchaeota; class Njordarchaeia; order Njordarchaeales; family Panguiarchaeaceae; genus Panguiarchaeum. The sequence goes on from CAZVPA010000014.1 coordinate 28,049, forward strand.
ACTTATTAATGGGACAGACTACGAATCAGCAATTCTAGCAATTACTATCTATGAATTAAAGGTGGCATATAGATGGGCAGAAGTAGCCCTAGCATTGACTATGGAGGGTATGAGGGGGATTATTGATGCTTTTGATGATGATGCGGTAGGCCTCCTCAATAATTCAGGCGCATTGGCTTTCGCCAGAAGGATAAGAGAACTCCTAAGAGGAAGCAAACTAATAGTGAGAAAGAATGATGTTCTTCCACTCCAAAATCTTGCCTCAAGGATCTCCAAGGATGGTGACTCCATCATTATTGAGATCCCACATAGTAGCCTTATACGATACGGCCTTAAGACCACCCAATTGTTGAGAATCCTCGAGAAGAAACTCGTCTCGAAGATCGATAGGATCTCCCATGAGAATTCGGATGGAAAATTTGTGATAAAGATCTATGGGGATCTCCATGAGGATCAGATACGCTATTTACAGTTCAGATATGGCGAGCTTGGGTTTGTTCAAGATCCCTATAGTATCAGGTGTGCCCCAAAGGTATTTGGTATTGTTCGAGAATACCTAGGTTTCGCCGAAAGGGTTCTTCTCGAAGAAATAAATGCCATCACCGATAACCCACTGCTTATCCCGTCCAGTGAGGAATACAGGATTATATCAGCAGGGAATTTCCACGGACAACCCCTCGCCTTCATAGCGGATACCCTAGCAATCATAGCCTCGTATATCGCCGGTATGTCAGAGAGGAGAATATTTCGCCTGCTTGATGAGAATCTCAACAGGAATTTGCCACCATTCCTCATCAAAAAACATGGACTGAACACTGGACTCATGATAACACAGTATGTTGCGGCCGCATTACATTCCATTAACTGTGTTCTTTCACATCCATCAAGCATATACTCCATACCAACAAGCGCGAATCAGGAGGACTGGAACAGCATGGGGGCTAATTCAGCACTAAAACTCGTTGAGGTAACAAAAAATCTGCAGAGAATAATCGCGACAGAGATCCTATGCGCATCTCAAGCAATAATGCTCAGGACAAATGGGGACATGTCATTACTGGGGGAGAAAACAAGAAGAATTGTTGAGAAGGTATCCAAGCTTATAGTTCTACCCATAAGTGATGATAGATATTTTAAGGATGATATCGACACAATTCAGAATATGTTGTTGGAGGAACCAGAGGTATGACTATCACTCATCCGGAATGCGGTCTATAAGCCTACCATATATCTCTACCATCATCTCTATTCCTTCCCTTATTTCTATTCTTGCTTTGAAGCCAAGTTTTTTCTCGATCTTTGTGGTGTCTGCTCTTGTTCTATATACATAATTCTTTATTGGGTTCGGCACATATTTAGGTTGTATCTCCGTTCCTAGGGCATTATTTAGCATTTTTACAACGTCTCTAAATGTTGTTTCTATGCCTGTACCAACATTGAAAATATCACAATCGATATCCGCGTTTTCCATGGCCATTATTGTGGCCTCGGCAACGTCATATACAAATATGAAATCCCTTGTCTGAGAACCATCACCATAGATTACTGGTTGTTTATTCTTGAGTAGACACCAAAGAAACTGAGTAATTACATTCGCATACCGTCCCTTATGGAGCTCATTGGGGCCATACACGGAGAAGTACCTAAGACCGATAGACCTAACACCAAATGTCTCATAGTATATTCTAGCTAGGTGCTCCCTAGCAAACATTGTGTATTCATACAGTGTACGAGGGTACACATACATATCCTCCCTGTGGGGGGGTTCGAAACTCCCATATAGTGAGCTTGTTGAGGCATAGACTATTTTCTTTATGTCGTGCCTCTTAGCAAGCTCTAGAACGTTTAGGAAACCGATTACATTTACTCTTATACCTTCTCTAGGCTCATTATCAAACATTGGTGCCGAGGAGTGTGCTGCCTCGTGGATTACATAATCGCATTTTCTAATGATGCTTTCGAGCACTTTAGTGTCCATTACATCCCCCTCAACTATTTTTATTTGGTCTCTATATTCCTTCTCCAGTGGTGCTACATTTTCTCTTATCCCTAAGAATGAGTTATCGAGTACATAGACGAAGTATTTTCTTTCCAATAATTTTTTCACTATATTCGAACCAATAAAACCAAAGCCCCCGGTCACTAATACCCTTTGATGTTTGGCCACATTCATCATCTCTTAAAGGTCTCCCTTAAAAGAAATAGAAGAGCTAATTTAAGAGGTGGGAATATGTGGTTTTATCCTTCAAATATCTTCCTTATTGATTCTAGAATATCTTTCCTCACGCACAGCTTTGGTGGTATCCCCGTCGTGAACTTGTACCATTCTGGGCGAAATACTCTCTCTAGTAATGGCCTGATCGCATGAAATGTCTTCTTGGTCTTCATCATGAATTTTGTCTGATCCACACACATATATTCATCGGACTCTGACCCTATGCTTAATATTACTGGAAGGGCTCTTAATATATGTGCATCAGGGTGTGTTGCGACAAGCATTCTTGCGAACTCGACAGCAGCTACTTCCCCCTCATACCTCTTAAGGAGTTCCTTCGCTTCCTCTATTTGTTTATCTTTTTCGGCAATTGTTTTCTCCATTTCTGATACTCTGTTTTTAAGATCTGTTATCTCTCTGTCACGCTGTTCTATTGTCTTGTTTAACTCGGCTATTTTTTCCTCATATTTATTCTTTGTTTCTTCTATTTCTTTTCTTAGAGATTCGATTTGTGATCTCATATCAGAAATTCTAGTGTCTCTTTCCTTCACCAACCCCTCAAGATCCGTGATTCTTTTCTTTGCTTCTCCAAGCTCGGATTTCAGTTTACTTATTTCCAGATCCTTGCTTTCAATTTCCCTTCTTGCCTTGGATAGATCCTCCTCCATGGACTTTATCTTTGACTTTGCGTCTTCTAGTTCCCCTTTTAGTGTCTCTATCTCCTTTTTTCTCTCTTCAAGTTCTCCCTTAGTGGTCTCAAGTTCCTCTTTGAGCTTGTCTCGCTCCTCCTTGAGGCCCTCTATTTCCTTGGCTTTGGTCTCCAGTTCGCTCTTCAGTCTTGATATCTCGCTATCTTTCTCTTCTGTTGTTTTTTTGAGTTTCTCCTCGAGCTCAGTAATCTTGGATTTTAGTTCCTCTACCTCCTTTCCGTATTTTTCCTCAAGCTCGGCAATCTCTGATTTCTTTTTTTCTAGTTCCTCAGCAATTTCTTTAAAGAGCTCTTCGAGTTTGCCTTTTATCTCGAGCAGACCACCTTTTTCCTCCGTCATGGCCTTGGAGAGATTTTCGAACCTTGTGATTGTCTCCTCCGGGGCGGTCTCCTTTATCCTCTCCAGCTCACCAGATATTATGGCTACAAAGCTGTCAATATTCATTGCGAGGCTATCTATCTGTTCAAACAACGACTTTAATTTATCCTCCATAGTGAGATCACCAACCAAATATAGGAAATAAATACTGTTTTTATTGAAAGTGTTACTAGTGGTACTGCTACACCATTCAGCCAGATGGAGTATCAGAATGACCAATGATGAAAGTAAGGATTGCTGAAAAGTGATGACTGGTACCAGCGCTGAGGAGCTAATATATGTTGCTATGGAGAAAGATGAGAGTATGGTGGTTTAACCACCCTAATAACATTGAAAAAGAATTGTGACAAAAAACTGGAGTAATTGTAATTAGGACATCTTTGATATTATCTCTCTGGAAAGATCGGGGGGTAGCCATCTGAGTAGTTTTGCTCTTTCTTCCGCATCAGCACTTTTGAGCTTCTGGATGAAT
>CAZVPA010000015.1:0-31403 GCA_964628995.1 uncultured Nitrososphaerota archaeon
ACCATAGACAGTCTCCAAAAACAAACAATGTTTTTTAGAATCACTCACAGGGATTCTTGGTCTAATATTTCGGCATGCCTATCTTCTTCGCTAGAAGTTTTGTTCCTTCTCGTGTTATTATTACTATTCCAAGTCTTACGGCCTCTGTTGCTGCACCAATTTCGATGTCTCCAATGCCGGTTTGGATGAGAACCGCTTTTTTGAATCCTAATTGCCTGGATTTTTCTGCGAGGTTTTTCACATCTTTGATTGTTATTGGTCTAATGGTCGCTTTTACCTCTATGAGTAATTCATCACCATTTTCATCGACCAATATTAAATCAGCGTTTCTATAGCCTGCTAATCTCCTTATTATCTCTTCTCTCGTGTAAATGTGTTTTATTCTCAGCTTTATTTCTTTTGTTGTTCCAGCGAGAAAAGTTCCTCTATCATCGTCATATAGCTCCAGCAATCTGCCCTTTCTTAAGTATTCCTCGAAGAGTTCTCTTATATATGACTCGGCAGTTATTCCTAGTTGGGATGCTAGTATGTTGATTATGGATTTTGTCGGTTCTATTCTTAGCTCTAACCATGCCCTCAGCAGTGGATATTTTAATCTGTAGTAGACTCTACCCTTCACTTTTTCTTTCTCAAGGATGTCCATTTTTCTGAGATCCTCTAGGATGTTATAGATGAGTACCCTATCCATGTTTAGGCCTCTGGCTATTGCCTCGGGGGTGTTTCCTCTCATCGTCATACTCTTCAATACTTCGACGAAGACGGTGTAGTCTCTCTTGGATACTTCAGCTATAAATTTAATTATGTTTTCGAAGAATTCGTCAAATTGTCCCTGTTTTGTTAATTCGAGTGCACGAATAATCGGGTTGTCTTTGGGTTCAACGCTGGGCGCTAGTATCTCTATTATTCTGGGTACACCTCCCGATAGCTCATAGATGATCTCCGCCTGCTCCCTTGACAATCCATTATTCAGTTTCATTGCTAATTCTATAGAATGTTCTCGTATAAGTGGTTTTACCTGCATCTTAATTACGACTCCTGATAGGGGTTTTTCTTTTTTTGCTTCTGAGAAGAATATTTCATGTATCTTTGCCCACCCCATTGAGGTTGCTAGTATCCAGAATACATTTTTGGATTCGAGAAACTCTCTTAGTAGCCACAGAATATCGCTCTCTACAATTTCTTTCCTCTTCCTAGTTTCCCTCGCTATCCTATATGCGAGTTTCTCTATTAATAGATGGAATTCATCCAGTACTATGACCAATTTTCTATCTTGTCGATGACTCAGTTTTGTAAGGAGCTCAAGTGTACGTCTAAGCATAAGTGTTTTATCTTCCTCTTCAAAAATACCAGCATAATTCTCCATAATTTTGTTGCCATACTTCTCACGAATAATATTCATCACGTGCACGAGGAATGTTCGAGGATCACTAATCCATGAACAATTAATCCATATCCCATCTACGAGTTCAAGGAATTTATGGATTAAGGCTGTCTTTCCAACCCGCCTCCACCCATATATCAATACTGCACAATTAACCTCTCGGTTACAGCATTGCTCGTATAGCTCTTTTAGCCTATTTAATTCTTCTCCTCGGTTCACAAATATTCCACTATTCATAGTGTCACCTCCGAATATAATTATATTGAGTTATGACACTACTCAATGTTACTCATTTAAAACATCTTATAAAGCCATAAAAATAAGAGCCCGATTTCCTCGTGGGCTCTCCATTTAACCTAACTCGATATTTTCCGTACAACATATCTAGACTTGCTCGGTCCAGTATCGTAATAACATTCTGTATAAACTATACTGGCTTGTCCCTCGCTTAGAGATCCTCCTCAGGGTTTTGGGTGTCAGCATAATAGCAATGGATTTTGCATCAAATCATGGGAAAAATAGCCACTATATAGGGGACAACTTAGTGTGGAGCCCATATATTCTCTCAATACTCAAAAGATTCTTTTGATGACGAGTCGTCCTTGGGGAACCCCAAGCGACCGTGCTACAGTAACACACTTTGCCTTTAGGAGTATGAATACTGGTTTCTCAATATTATACTCGGTTATGCTTTCGAAGGCCCCCATACCTTTAAGGATTATTATGTCGGCTCTCTCAAATATGTCTCTAAACTCCTTGGTTGTTTTTTCCAACACCACACCGACGAAATCTCCTACGGGTATAATATCGTCACACACATCACCAAAACCTATTTCTCTTGCCTCATCAACAGTAATGTCATTCAGTATTGGGGCTGACCTCGCACCAACATATATCTCTTCCACAAGGTTCCTCAGGTATGAGACAACATACCGATCGATTACAGCCTCACCAGCATTATCAAGAACATATAGAAGGGTCTTCGATCCCTTAATAATATCATACAACTCGCGTGTATTATCGATAACTATATCATGCTCGGCACTTAGGAGGGTGGACTCAAACCTATCGAGAGAGAATTCATGCCCCCTAATAAACCACTCCATAGCGTTTGCCGCTGCTGAGAGGATCATAATCCTACGGAAGGTTTCATATGAGAGATCTGATAGGTCAATTTTACTGAAAACATCCCTAGCAATAGTCATAGCCAATGTATTACTATCCCTCTTTATCTGATGGTACGGATCCTTGATACCGAGGATCTCTGAAACCATTTTTTCCCTGATCGTCCCTAGGTGTGCTGGTACAGCATCAAAACTAAATTCTTCCATGAGCATCCTAGAGACCTCCTTAGCTACCCTGAGAACTTTCTCCCTATCCTTCGTCAGGATATTAGCTATTCTTATTGCTCGCTCCAACAGGCATATATAGCATTCCATGGATACCTTCATTTTAGATCACGGGGACACCAAAGTAGTGTATCAAAATAATATATTTTAGGAAAGTATTGAATACTACATATACTCGGTAGCTTCGAGCTCGGCAAGTATCCCTCCAGCCGTAGATAGTAGTATCCTCCTTAGCCAATATGTGAGTGGTATTAGGGCTAGTCCAGAGGGGATAATGATCTGCGGGGGTAATGATAGAGCTGTGAATAGTAGGAGGGGAGTGACCATAAATATGATCACTATGTAGGCTGTTAATAAGAGCATGCCGGCTGTCCTTAATGCTTTCCTTGGGTTGCTGGCTTTGAAGTCCACATACTTCGTCGCTATATATGTGGCGATCCCCATTGATGGTAGTGCCATATTGATCAATATGATGGCGAATATGAATATATGCAGTATATTTACACCAATTACTAGGAGGAGCATCATTGTTAAGCCTACGGCACACCAGATGATTATGTCCGCAATAAATGTCTTCCCCCTAATTATGATGCTTGGTTCTATGGGGCCTGAGAGCAACAATCCCATGTTCTTTCTCTCTAAGGCGAGGGATACCTGCAGTATCATCATGGGGGCTACCACCACAACAAGCGTTCCCCCAATTAGTGCCCCAAAAAGTACAAGCTTTACATCGGAATATCCAAACTCAACAATCATTACGACGGGCATCATCAATATGAAGATAATCCCAGATAACATCGCTGGCTCCCGTGCTAAGATCCTCAGTTCCTTGTTTACTATCCCACCAATTTGTCTTCCCAAGAGTCTGTAGATGGTGGCTATACCATATTTCCTCCTGATAATCACCCTCTCTAGGACAACCGTTATTTTTCCAGTCATATATTTTTCCTTCAGATATTCCGTGGGGAAGTATATTGTGATGGTCCCAGTAGCAATTGCCAGGATTATCTCGATCGGTACATAGGGGTCATAACCATATAGCAGGGGCGATACGACCCACCTGAAAGGGGAGAAGTAGGAGTAGGTAATACTGCTCATGGCGAGTATTAGCGATATGTTGATGGACTCAGGCCTAAAGATCTGGAAGTAGACTATGATGAATATGGCTCCGCCAACCAAGGATATTAGTGTCCTCTTTTTCCCTCTCCATCGGAGATATGCCATTCCTATTGTGCTCCCTAGGGACGAGAAGCCAATAACATTATATGTTAGGAGGAGGATAAATAGCATGATATTAGTCGTTGAGATCCCCATTGCGGAGAGCATAAATATTAGTGGTGGATAGCCCATGAGTATGTAGAATAGTACAACAATTATGGAGTTCATGAGAAGAAAAACAAATATTACCGCCTTGGGAGATGTTGGTGATTGGAGGAGTAGGTAAATTCTTTCTCTCTGGCTCTTCCTTATCTGTGTCACAATACTAAAGCCAAGGGAGATAGCCAGCAAGCAAAGGAAAAATGAGAAGAGTGTTAATCCAGAAATTATGGAGTCTCGGGTTCCTCTAAGGGCCTCCTTAATGAGTGATAAATCAAACAGGAGTTTTAGGCCAACAACGTAAAGGACGAAGAGTACGAGGCCTATTATCAGACCAACTATTCTGGAGCTTTTGGCTACTATGTATTTCAGGAAGCATCTGGCCTCATACTTCGCTACTATGTAGAGTGTCCTCATGGTCACTATTTCTTCCCTCTCATAGCAAGATACTTCATCACGACATCGTAGTCTGGGCCTCCCGTAAGCTCAAAGAATATATCCTTAAGCCTCCTGTTTGCCTCACCATGAGCTCTAATGTCCTTTGATGCTCCCTCCCAAATTTTTTCTCCCCGATGTATGATCACTATCCTATCTGCTAATGCCTCGGCAACCTCAAGGATATGCGTGCTGAATAGTATCCCCACGCCTCTTTTCTTGAGTCCAGCAATTATAAGCTCCACTGTAGCGAGGGACTTGGGATCGAGTCCAGCCGTTATCTCATCAATAATCAATATCTCTGGGTCATGTATTAGTGCCATCATAAACGAGAGTTTCCTACGCATCCCAGCAGAATATGTGGATACAGCATCATCCAGGACTGATATCATCTCGAAGGCCTGTGCGAGTCTCAGGATTTCCTCATTTTTCTCCCTAATATCGATTCCCCATAGATCAGCGACAAATTGGAGGTTTTCATACCCAGAGAGCACATCATATACGTAAGGCTCATCGGGAACAAAACCAATAACTTTCTTAGCATCAATAGGATTCATCGTAATACTCTTCCCCTTCACCAAGACATCACCGAGTGTCGGCCTCAATATGCCGACAGCAATGCGTATTAGTGTTGTCTTTCCACTACCATTCGGGCCAAGCAGAGCAACAGTTTCCCCAGATTTTATACCCATACTGAAGTCCTTCACTGCTATCTTTCCATCATATGCCTTAGACACACGGATGAATTCCAAGGCATACATGGAGACACCAATAACCACATGGAATTCACGATTTTTATGGTTGACACAATTATATGGTTTGTTCTTTCAGGCCATTTGTCCTCCATAGGACTCTTTAGTTAGACTGTCAACAATGACATTGTAGTATCATTGTACTGTGCCTGTGAGCTGCTTGGAATAGGAAGATAATGAGTCATTGGTTATGGGATTTTGGTCTCTATTTTTTGTTTAGAAGGGATGCATTGGTGTGTTTTTTCTTATTTCTTTTAGGCTTTCTATTCCTATTATGTATATATTCTTTTCTTCTGCATATTTTTTTGTTTTGTCAGGTATTTCTGCTGTTGTGAATACTATTAGTATTGCTTTGGGGAATGTTTTTTTGTGTTTTTCTAATTGCCTGATTTTTTCAATCGTAAGTTGGGATCCCATGTAGCATTCCCCTAAGAGCAAGTTTCCATCAAAATCTGTCGCGAAAACATCTATCTGACCATACCTATACTTGTGCATGGTCACATTGGTGAACGGCCCCAGTTCAAGCTCTCTCCCTAGGGAATCCCTAATTCTTATTCTTGATTGTAGAGCGCCGAGGGTCTCTCTGACAAAAGCCTCGAAGCTGAGTGTTGTCATCTGTAATATCTCCTCCATCCTCTTTATCGCTGTGGAGTGATAGAAGAAGACGACCCATGAGGCGAATGTCCTGTCTTTTGTCGCATAAAACACGTTTTTTCTTGTAATATAGATCCTGACTACTAAGTCCCTGTCAATAAGTTCCGAGAGTGCCTGTGAGATATCCTCCCCCACAAGACCCTCAAGCTCCTCATACTTTTTTCTCCCCGTACCCAGTCTCAATATAATTGAGCGTTGAGTCGGGCTTAGGTCTTCGAAGAGAGAGCTAAAGTATTCCGCCAGTGTCCCAGAGGTAAACTCGACTTGAAGAGCCCTATTGATATCACCATATAACATATAAGCTCTGGTTAGGGCCTCTATATAGAATGGGACGAAGTCCGCGAGAATGGCAATTCTTTCGGCATCCTCCTCAGGTAGATCTCTCCCGACTTCAGTAGCAACCAACTTTGCCAACTCGATGGCGTGTTCTCTAGTGAAAGGCTCCAGGGGCATAATAAAATTGAAGGTTCTGCCGAGAATCCTAGATTTTCTAATGATCTTCCTCAGCTCAGCCATACTGCTGGTTGTGGCGATCACAGCGGCTTTTAGGTCAACTACGTACCCTCGGAATATGTTTGCGAAGTTCGATATGTTCCCAAACTCTTTTTTTCTGCCTAGGACATAGAATAGGTTTGTGATTTCGTCGAATACTACGACACTAATGTCATGTTTATCGATAAGTCGAAAGAATTCGTCTAATGCTGACTTGTTGTCGATGTTGTAGTTTAGGTTTATGTTGTAGACCGATGAAAGGCGTCGGAGGAGATCCCGTCCAGTTGTCACAGTCAGGCAGTTGATATATAGTACTCTGATTCCTTTTTTCTTCAATTCCTCTAGGACTTTCATAGCTAGAAGAGATTTACCAATGCCTCTTCTGCCCTTTATAAGGACTTTCTTGCGGCCCATAGCTAGCTTCATTAGCATATCTAATTCTCTTTCTCTATCAACAAAGGAAGACATGATGATCACCCAAATTACCGTACCAAAATAACTATAAATATCATAGCCTATAAAATGGTAGGTTATAATTTCATCGGTTATGCTTGTGGACACTACCTGACAGTATCGATCTTGTCAGGGCCTCTCTATGGGGACTGATGTTGAGTTATGCTCTGATCTCGTGCTGCTTGTTAGCATTGTATCATCTCATGTGTCTACGTGATATTGTTTCCGGGTGTGGAGTTACTAAGCTTATGCGATCTCATACTTTCCATCATTTTGGATGAATCTAGGCCGATACTGGGGGTCTCAAGATTCTTATAATCAGTTGCTTGCTTATGGTACCTTAAATATTAAATATCTTCCTATCTAATTAATATTGATGGTGTACTGCTGTGTGGGGCCTCCTAATAAATCAGTTAACAACGTTGATGCTGATTATTTCCTACATGGTTGTGGTATTGACATATAGATACCTGATGAATACAGCACCATCAGAAAAAGCCGGGACAATATTTAGATACCTAGTCTATGCGTGGACCCTTTTCACACTTACATACATACTCCTCTTTGTCCGGAACATGTCGAGTGATATAGGCCTTAACATCATCATAAACAAGATAGATACTGCGATTACCGCCTTTGGCGCTATATTCCTGTTCTTCTTCATGGGGGAACTATATGAATCTCGCACTATGAGGAATATAATGGTTTGTATCGGCATATCTGTGGGGCTCCTCGCATCCATAGTATACATAGCCTATGGAGGTTTCGAGGCAGAGTCCACCGAATATGGTATAGAGGTGATCCCTCCACCATTTGTTGGTCTTGTGGTACTTATAAGCATAATGATAATAATAGGTTCCTTCCTGTTCACATCGGTATATGTGGGCCTCAAAACCGTGAACCCAAAACTCAAGAGGAGAATTGTGTCAGTGAGTATAGCATACGTTGTCTGGTGGATATTCCAACTATTCGAGGCTGGAGGGATACTGCTTCACCTGATGGGGTCATTGGGGATGATAATCAACCGTATCATCCTCGCGGTCTTGGCATTTATACTCATCATTGTCTGGGCTGGGAAGCAGAGATTCGTGGAGGCAATAGGATCCATTTTTGGCGGGAGAGCAAAAAGTGGGGGAGGAGCCGGATAAGAAAATAATATTCGTAGTAATGCATGAGGGAGGATCAATAATATATACATATCCCCCCTTAAGGGAGGAGCAATACATATTATCGCCACTAGTGAGTGCCGTCTTTGCTATTCTTGAGCACATATCAGAGACAGAAAATGAGATGATGTCCGTATCGACAAAGGATAGGGAAATGTTCGCCCTAAAGCGGGGAGAGATAATCTATGCTCTCTTTGTATCTAAAGACCTAAAACAGTATGGGGGCGAACTACTAGCCTCGCTTATAGAAATAATCAACCAAGACTTCCCAGCGGAGATTATTGACGGCATAGTCAAGGTGCGGGAGGACACATCAAGCCTCACATCAAGCATCGAAAGGTTTCTGAAGGAGCGACTAGAGAAGATATTAGCCAGAAAGGAAAAACCACTCCCACTCTCCGACGCACTGAGAATGCTTGGAATAGAGAAAGCGACAAAATTCTATAGGGGACTAATAGCAAAGAAACATTTGGTTGTCTATGGTTATAATAGCGACCTCATACGTAGGATTGTTAGGACATTATTATTGTGTTGTCCCTTCTCCCTACCAGTATCTACCAGCCCCAGAGAAATCCCCAAGGACACACAAATAATATTAGCAATAAACAAGGATCAAGCAGAACAACTCAAAGACAGACTTATAGATGCAGTATTTATCAATTTTGATGAACCCCTCAAAGAAAAAATCAAAAAGGACTACTTATTGGAATGTATAAAGCAAGTACTCAAACTTGAGAGCGACGAAAGCAGAGTAATGAAGCTAAAGGAGGATATCTTGTCCCTAAGCGCGATAGTTGCCGACATAGAAAAAATCATTGGTAGGGGAGAGGAAGTATCCATAGAGAAACTCAGAAGGGAACTCCAGCAAAAACACCCAGCGGAGAAGGTGGCATATGTTCTCGAAGTATTGGCAAGTGAGAAAAGCCGGATCATGGAGAAGATAAGGACCCCAGATAAAACCCTAGAAGAGATATTCTTCTGATGGGTATCTTAATACAGTCATCTATGTTCTCAACCACCGGGCCTCAATATTCTCCAGTAGATATCAACTTCACATATATATTTTATATTCCGAGTGGGAATTATTTGAAGAACCACTCGGTTGTGTGATGAGGGGTGTGCGGGGGTATCATCGTCCGTGAGATGAGGAGGGAGGATATTGAGGACATCATTGAGCTAGTAAGGAAATCCAAATACGATTTCACATATGGTTTCTATTATGATGCGGTCAGGTTCTATCCAGAGGGTCTCTGGGCAATATTGTCCGGATCCAAAGATCTCCCCACATTGGTGGCTGAGTATGAGGGCAGGGTCATATCCTTCGTGAGATACTACCCGCATTGGTCGGAGAAGAGCAACCTATATGTCGAGCTTATAGTTACCCACCCAGAATATAGGGGTCGGGGTGCTGGAAGCGCCCTACTAACCAGATGCATAGAGATAGCGGTAAACAAGGGTTACGATATAGTAAGCCTCCATACTTGGGCCTCCAATAGGGCTATGCGTCTTTACTCAAGACTTGGCTTTGTATGGGTACCCCATACATGTGTCTATATGATTAACTTTACACCGCAACTATTTAGAAGCGACAAGATAAAGGATTTCTTCGAGAGTCCACAAAATCTAGTATTATCCCTCAAGAATCCACCAAAGCGGCTCAATATTAATGGGCATACTGCATGGAGATATGTCTGGAGCAGGAATGGTGAAAAACTCATAGCCATATTCGATACTGACTCCAGAAGACTACTGGCCATAAAATTCGGCGATTTTGATGTTGAGCTAGTGCCTCCAGAGAAGAAACAATATCTCGAGAATGAGGAAATAACAATAAAACTGAAGACACGGAGCGCAATCCCAGTATACTATGAGTCGAAAACCCAGATATTGTGGCCGGGGCAACATGACCTAAAAATGAAGGCAAGGGAAAAAACAGAGATAATAATAGACAGTCTAAAATTTGGCTTCAACCTAAAGACACAGAAAAAACTGGGGATCCATGCAAAAAGAGTGGAAATCTATGGCAATATCTCTGAATATGAAATAATCCTAATCAACAATTCGGACGAGGCAATAGAGGATAATATCACCATAATAACGGCAGATACGGTAGAGCTGATAGATATTGAGAACACAAGCATTAGGATAGATCCCCATAGCTTCAGAAAGCTCAAGCTTAGGTTTAGGGGGAGTGGCAAGGCTAGGATTATATTTGGGGGAGAGGAACACGAGGTCGACATAGTGGGGATTGTTGGGGGATCACTAACAAGAGAGAAATTTGAGTCATACTTCTGGTCAGTATCGGAGGGCTCAATAAACGCTAAGATACCAGACATATACATATACCCCGAATTCTGCGTGGGGGAATATAAGATCCCCATAAAGAGTAAGGAGCTCCCATGGTCCCATAGGGATGATCAACTAGAATTCATGGTGAGGTTTGATGGGAGGGCTAACATCCTGAAGATGACCATTACCATAATAGCCAAAAAAGACATAGACACAAAGCTTGACGTCATCATGTGGGCATACTACCCAGCAATAAAGGATGCTTGGCTCGCTATTCCGCTCCCCGAAGATGGTGTGATTGTGGAGAGGGTCACCCATAATGTCTTCCCAAGAATCTGGCCCATAGTCAGATATAGGTTGAGGAGAAGCTGGTATGCGATGATATGTAAGGATAAGGCTCTACGTTTTGTATTTCCCAGTATTGCTGAGTTTACCGCACTAGGGATATCTGGAATACAGCTAACATTCCCCCTAAGGCTCAGACAGGGGGAGAAGATAGAATACACACTAATCCTAGAATCAACAACAAAGAGTGAATTACTCAGAAAAACAAAAACATTTCGTGCCCTCGACATAGAACAGGAGGATGACTATGGTGATATTATCCTTAGAAATAATTGGGTTCATGAACTTGGTGTTGTTGTGAAGGGAGATATAAGCTATAGTGGTGTCCTGGACAAGCAGAGTGAGGTAAAGATACCCCTAACTAGAAGGGGGTTTGGAATACTCAATGTTATCGTTGGAGTGGAGGATGCCTACGAGCGGAGGAGAGTTGCCTACATAAAGCCCCTAGGCCCAATAGAAGATATGAAAAAAGGGAAACTATCCATAGATATAGCAGATGTAGGGGCATCCATCAGAAGGATCCTGGTTAATGGTGAAGACATACTTTGCTGGTCAGACAGGCCTATGAGGACGCCCCTTCGCATCCCGATAATGCATGGTGGATTCTCTGTGGAACTCAGAGTTGACAAGAAAGATCTCCAGCTACCACTAGCCAAATGGAGAAAAACTAGGCCAGGCGAGTATTGTTATGTGAGTGAGGAGGTAGAAATCCTGAGAAAGTATCTACTCCTAGATGAGGACTCAATACTTATTGAAACAACAATAACAAACATCACTAACAGAAATAGGGATCTGGAGCTTATAGAGGTATTGTTAGCACCCAGGCAGATTAGGTGGTTGGGGAACAGCAAGATTTTTATTGATAAAAAACGGCCATGCAGGATACATGATGACACCTATGTCTGGCTAGAAACAGACACCACACGGATAGCACTAGCGGTATTGCGTCCCGAGAAGGCAAGCGTACTTCTGACCGCTGGAAACCCAACAGATTTCAACCCATACCTAGAAAATAGGGTCTTTTTCGAACTTGAACCCAAACAGAGAATAAAGATAAGGACAATAATAACAACAAACATGGAGAAAATAAGGGCATTCTTCGGTCATGGTGAACCTATTTAGCGCAGGATTGGGGGAGTAGCATGTTGGGGGTGGAGCTTGGATATCCCCAGATAGAGGCAGTGTCCGATATCCTTAGGAGAATGGAGCTTCATATGGACACTTATGATGATCCAAGGTATTTCCCACCGAAGGATAGTGAGCGTGAGCTCCAGCTTGGCTACTTTACGGCGATGGTTGCTATAGACCATAGAACCAGCACTCCCCTCGGAGTATTTGAAGGGTATGTTGATGGAGAGTTTTTCCATGGTGCCGATTTACTATACAGGCTTGGAAAAAAGGTATTTGAAAGAGACCCAGAATTTTTTCTCCCTGGAAGACTGGCCAAGCTAACCTATGAGGATATGCTTCCAATAATCAAGCATGGAGATATTGTTCTTTGGGATCTCCATGTACGGACATTCTTGCTGAGGGACATAGGGAAGAAAGTCATGGAGTACTATGGTGGGGAGTTCGGGAAGCTGTTCAACATAGATACTGTAGGGGCAATGATTTCGAGGCTTTCCATATTTAGGGCGTATGAGGATCCGGTCCACAAGAAGATATTCTTACTTGCGAAATTTTTGATGGGGCGTGGGCTCGTAAGCTTCAGGGATAGGGAAAATTTTGAGGTCGCCGTGGACAATCATTTATCTCGGATCGCCATAAGGCTGGATATCGTCCGATTTTCGGAGTATACTCCGATGGTAAAGCAGACAGAATTAACGAGGGATGAAGATATGAAGGTTAGGGTTTCCATTAGAATGGCTTGGAAGGAGGCTTCAAGACTTTCAGGTCATGATCCGTTCACGCTGGATGATTTCCTATGGAGTTTTGGGAGGAGGATATGTACGAGGGATTATCCGAAATGTGGCTGCTGTCCATTTCGGAATGTCTGCTTAGCTAAGACGCGTGGTGAGTTCTGGTATGAGCATAGGCACACGATAACGTGGTATTACTAGTCACTGGATGGAAAGGTTTTTATCTGATGCATGGTGGTTTTTCTCTAGAAAAATTGTGGTGGTATTAGGATCTTATAGTACCTGAAGATCTTCCTCATTTTGTGTTTTGTCCAGATCCTGATGCCTAGCTGTAGTGCGAGTTGTAGTGCTTCATGACTTATTGTGGATGTAGCTACTAGGATTTTATGTATCTTCTTGTAGCCACTTAATAGGTGGCTTTTCTCTTCGAGTTTGACTATATCCCCCTTTGTTATGGGGGATGTTGTTACTTCAATGACCCATGCCTCGTTGTTCCTTATTGCTAGGATGTCTATCTCTTCATCGTTTATTGTTGCGTTTTTTATTACCTGCTTTGGGTTGGGCATTGGTTCCCTCTCTATGACTTCTCCATGCATTTTTTTGACCAGTTCATACATTATTATCTCTATTGCCTGACCGAGGGTGCTCTTATATTGTTCTATGATCCTATCGATCGCCTGAAGGAATAGCTCTCTTCTTCTTTTGAGCTCGGGTATTGGGGCTTTTCTTAATATTGGCCATGCGGTCTCAAGCCATAGTTCAAACATTTCATCAATAATCACATTATCATTGTCGATTACTTCCATTTCTCTTAACCTCCTAATGTAGTAGTTAACTTCCTGTGGACTCTTATTCAGGAAATTGGCTATATCGCTGAGTCTTCTGTGACCAGTTGCTATTGCGTAGAGTATCTCCAAATATAGTGCACTCAATGATGTGAGTTTTTCCTCCATTGCTGAATAGTAGTTGTAGAGAACCCCCGAATCACTCATTAATTCCTCAAGTATTGCTCTCCTGACAGCCCACCAAGATATCTTCTCTACCCCCAAACTATTTAGTTCCTTCATGATGACTTTTATGTGGAACGGCATTCCTCCAGTCATCGCGTAGATGAGAGCCATTATGGGCTCCGAAATAGCTTTCTTTGACAAGTTTATCATAAAATCTTTCGCGGTGGGGTAGTCGAATGGTTCGATCTTGATCCTCTTTAGCCCCTGCGGCATTGATGGCCTAGACAGAATTCTATCAATCATTCTTATCATTGAGCCACAAAGTATTATGGTTATTCTTCTGATACTCCACATGGACTGTCTCAAATAATCTAGAAACGCTAGTGATGCATTAGCAATATTTTGGAACTCGTCCAGAACTAGAATGGCTTTACGGCCAAGCTTGTTCAGCATTTGGTCGAGTAGGAGAAGAGCATCTCTGAATATAGATTCGTCCTTGTTGAGCTCTACCAAGCTTAGGGTTTCAGATGCGATTTTTGGGAACTTTTTGGCGATTATTCTGACGGCGTCCTTAATATCTACGGTGAGTGGTAAGTCGCTCAGGCTCTTAAGAACACTACGCAAAAACTCATTGGCTATTAACTCAACATTGGGAGATTCTGGTATATACAGATAGATGAAGAACACTCCTTCTTTTGAAAATTCCTCACCAATTTTAAATAATATCGAAGTTTTACCAACCTTTCTATGACCAATCAGAATAATATGCTCTCCCCTACGAACATACTCCATTATTTGCCTAATTTCATTTTCCCTATCAAGAAATTCCTCACCTATTGCTGGTGATTCCACCAACATACTCATAGAGCATATCCTCCATGGAGTACTTCCTATATAGAGGATATACTCTACTTAGAAAATTAAAAGTAGATTATATTCGCTGGAAAGACGAAAGATACCTTGGGAGAAGAAACTCAGGAGCAATGACGACGTGATATGTCTATACATGTGCTTGCTTTTTTGGTTCTAAATATTTTGGTGTTTTTATGGGTATTTAAGTCCGATTCTTGGGGGATGAGGATGAACGATGAGAAGGTCAGGCTCGGGATTGTTGTCTCTGAATTCAACTATGATATAACTAGGATGATGCTGGAGAAAGCCGTAGACCATGCGAGATTCCTAGGTGCTGAAGTCAGGAGGATTGTTCGTGTCCCAGGAGTATTTGATATGCCCCTCTTCATAAAGAAACTATTGGAATTAGATGATATTGATGCCGTGGTATGTATAGGTGCCGTCATCACGGGGGAGACAAAACATGATGAGATAGTGGCACAACACGCCACTAGGAAGATGGTGGATCTATCGGTAGAGTATGGGAAGCCTGTTGCCCTAGGGGTATCGGGCCCAGGGATGACTCGTGATCAAGCGATGAGAAGAATAGAGGAATATGCTAGGAGATCCGTTGAGGCAGCAGTAAAGATGGTGCTGAGGCTTAGAGAACTAAGGGAATAATCCTGGTGATACCTCTGTCGAGGGCTCTTCTATTTTTTCAGTTATTAGTTATTGCCCTCATTATATCGTCAACTCTGTGTGTTGGTTTTGATGAAGGGGGGAACACGATATATAGTGGGGAGATAATAGCCACTTTGAATCCACCAGCATTCATGGTTAGTCTTGTTAATTCCAGTGAAAACATAACCTATGTCCTCCGGTATGTAGACATTGTAGAGTTTATGGATATGGACATGGATGGGGTATTTGGTGGCGGAGACAAGGTTGTCGCCATAGGGATTCTCAACAGTACGTCCTGGAACATAACATATGAACCAACGGCTCCAGTAACGGAAACGGGCCAGACAGACTACTATTCTGTTAGGGCCCTAGTCTCTGGAAAAATTAACGTCACAAACATCAATGGTTCTGATATTGGAACTGCAGACATAATATTTGCGTGTAGCATATTTAGAGATGATGTGTATGTTAGAGGATATCCAGTGCGTGGCCAGATGGAGCTCAAAATAGACTTCAACATATATGCGTGGCCAACAAACAATGATGACTCACTATTAATGTTGAGGCTGAAATTTTATGCTCTCCCAGTGCAAGAGAGGGTATCCGTAACATACAGCAAGGAACAATATGGCGACCTAGAGATAAGCATAGTAACGATAACACAAAGTATGGATGAGTCAGCCGAGTTCAGATATAGTAATTATACCTTCATCCAGAACGACTCACTAACACGAAAACCAGTAGGGAGTATACAGAAACAGGACACATACCCAATAGAGATATCCATAATATACCCCCACGGTGGGAGGGGCATATCTCACGATCAGAGCATACGTCTAAACAGGATAATACAGGAGGGAGGAAAAGCAAATATCGCCAAATACGGTTTACTCATAACAATGTTCATCGCAATAATAGTGGTAACAATAGTAGCCGTGATGGTTACTAGACACCTCCATAGGTCAGGGAGGGAAGACTAATCATTCCTCCTCATCAAAATGCTTCCTTGGAGGATTACCATATTTCTTTATGAGGGCATCCTCAACATCAACACCTAGGAGATTAGCAATACTCACCGTCCAAGCTATAACATCGGCAATCTCCTCCTCAATATTATCCCTATCACCCCTCCTAATTGCCCTTGCCAATTCTCCGATCTCCTCTTGGAGCCAGAGCCAAGTCTTAAATATTCCCCTTCTATAATCCCTCTCGAAATATGCATCCCTAATAAGCTCCTGGAACCTCCTAACCGTTAGTGGCCTCTCCACAGCATTGGGCATGCTTCCTCACCCAATCAATAACCTCAGAAAAACAAATATTAGCGATAAAGTAGGAATATTGTTGTCTATAGCCTAGGAACCAGAGATGAACCCATCACAGAAATCCAGCCTAGACAAACCTATGAAGAGGAATAAATGGGTGTTGGAATTATGCTATGTGGTCGCATGTGTTTATAGTTTAGTTTAAAAGGTAGATAGGAATATTATTATTGGTTTAGAGTTACTGTCGGTGGTGTTTGTGATACATGGTTATGTCCTGATGACATCTGGGGGCACACCCCTCTGGTTTAGATTCTTCAAGAATATATCAGACGACCAGAAGGAGAAATATGAGTTATTCTCCTCGGCGATCGCCGCAGTATTTTCGTTGATTAATGAGACCCCTGGAGATGACGTTAAGGAGGTAGTAACGGAGAACCATAAGTTATTCCTGACAAGGAGTAAGAATATAATACTCCTCGTTGTGGCGGACAAGAAAACGAAGGCTCCCACGGACGAATTCTTAAAATTTGTGAAGGAGATAGCCGACCGTGCGGATCCTGAAATACCAATAGAGGAGGTTTTCATCCAGAGCATAATTGATACATTAGCGGAGCTCGAGCTAAGGATAGAAGAACTTAACACAATAGAGAAACTTGTCAACATATAGGTTTTCCATGTTGGTAGAAAGGAGTATGTAGGGCTAGTCGTGAACCCCTCGTGTTTTTCTTTAGTATAGTCTCCCCCAAATTCTCGCAGAATATAGTCCTAATTATTATTCGATACCCAAAACGTAAGAAAGGGGCCCGTACTGGGGGAAGGAAATACAGGGATAAACAGCCTCCAGAGGCTCCATGAGCCACACACTGGATCTCCCCCACGCGGGCTAATAATATAGTTATATCTGGTATGGTATTTAAGGAGCTATATCATGTAGAATTTTGTTTATTGTTCCTTGAATATTTGGAGGAATTTTTCTGCGATCGCTTTCCATGAATATTTCTTCCTGATTTCCTTTCTGAGTTCTCTAGCTTGTTTTTTCATGCCTGTTATTTCTCTTAGGGCATATGTTATGGCTTCCCCTAAGTTTGACGCTCTTTGATTTGGGTCCGAGAAGTTCACCATGAGCCCCCCATCTATCCTCATGTAGGCCCCAATAATCATGTCTTTGATTTCAAAAATTTCTCTCGGGCCTACGGCATCGGTCACTATTACTGGGGTTCCGGAGGCCAAGCTCTCCAAGATTGTTATTCCGAATGGCTCCGTGGGTGATGACATTACGAATAGGTCTGCAGCACTATATAGACATATCTTTAGTTCCTCACTTATGTTCCTCATTATGTATATCCTTATGTTTCTGTATTTCGTCTCAATATCCTCTTTCTTCTCCATAAGCATTTCGAGGTACCGCCTATTTCTCTCCTCATACTTCCCAGCTATCACTAGGGCTATCTTCTTGTCCTTAGTTCTCTCGGCGACATGACGCATGGACTCTATGATATATTCTATACATTTTGATGGATCAAGCCTATTAATGTTAAGTATTAGGTAGCCACTCCCAGCATATTCTCTCCTGATCCTTGCGACCTCCTTCTGGTCTGGTGGCTCAAAGAATTTTTCCTCGATCCCCATGTGGACTATCCTTATTTTTCCGAGATATTTTTCCCCATGTATTCTCCCTATTTTCTCTAGGAGGGATCTACTTCCGACCGTAACTATGTCGGAATATTCTAGAGCATCCCTCTCCATGGACACTATGTCGTTTAGTACGCTTCTATCTGAGAATTCTCCCTTATCAAGCTCTATTATTGACTCAAAGGCGTGGATTGTCGTTATTATTCTTGATCCACAACCTCTTTCCCTCAGCTTTCTCGCCATACTGGGTACCGCGAAATGCCCATGGAGATGGATTACGTCAAAATAATCACAGTCAATTGATGTGGAGACAATATCTATGAATTCTCTCAGCCTACTTATCTCCTCACGCTTTGTCCCCTCAAAGGGATTGCTGATACTATCAGAGTCCCTTGTGAAGAACCTCCTTACCCTGATGTGTACATTGTTAATTCTCATAATTTCCTCCTTGGGGAGGCTCCCGATCCCAAAGCAGTATACATGAACCTCACATCTTGATGCTAGTTCCTTAGCGAGATTAACAACAGCCACACCGCCACCACCAGTAATTATCGGGATCCACTGTACGCTAACTATGCATATCTTCAAGATTATCACCCACGAATACTCTACATGGTGGATTCTTCCTAAAGATATATACGAAAAAGAATACTGATAAGGGAATAAGGTGAAACTTAAATTATTGTAATCGCTATATTATCTTTTGGTTGGTGTTTGTGGTGTGTATGAAAACAAATAGGAGACGCGTGGAGATCCCTAGACGTGGAAGAAGAATCCAGATTGAGAGGCGTGGGAGACGTATAAGGGTTGTGTAGGGGAGGGTTGTGGGGGTAAGGGTGCGAGTAAGACTGGAGAACATGAATAAGGGCGTCTCCATAGAGACCTCAGCATTAGTGAATTCTGGCTATGAGGTAAAACACCCAGAAATATGTATACCAGAACGCCTAGCAAGAGAGCTTCATCTACATCCACCCCCAGAAAACGCTAGGATGATGCCCATAAGGACAAGTGGAGGAATAATAAGGGAAGTATTTATCCCAAAGGCACTGAGGGTCGTTCTGCTCTCAGAGGGCGGTAAAGAGTTGGGATCCGTGATCGCTGATGTGTCCATATCCAGAATTGAGAATGAGGTACTAATAAGTGACTCTCTGACTAGCGCATTGAGGATTGTCATAGAGGATCCATTTCAGGGGTTATGGAGAATCCGTGGCGAGACAGAAATCAGGAAGAGTGCTGAGCCAGAATACTGGAGTAACCAGTATTAGTCGTGATCATAAAATTCAAAAACTATAATCCTTTTGTATGTTTATATTTTTATTCTACATAATCATATGGTTAGCTTGGTTTTGTGGTATGTACTATAGGCTGATATCATCGCTAGATCGTCTTGTCGGAGACGAGGGGATGCTACGGCTCCCTCAATATATTTTTGATGACTATGTTATGGATGAGGAGCGGAGGGAGGGTATCGAGAGATGTATCGAGATACTTAGGAGGGGTGGGAGGGTACTAATATATGGTGTTGCTGGGGCTGGAAAAACAGCAATGATGGCTATAGTGTTGCGGAGGATGTGGGAGATGGGGTATAGGATTGGGTATATTGTCGATGGATCCGAGGTTTTGGATGAGCATGAAGATGAAGGAGTGATTCTATTCTATGATGATATCCCAAGAATGAGCAGTCATACATTACAATCAATAGTCCGTAATAATGTCGGGATGATAATAGCGACAGCTAGGATGGAAGAATACGACCTTCTAAGCAGAAAGCTTGGGTTGGAACCCACTAGGGTCTTCAGCTGCGTTAGAATAAGCCCCATGTCTGATGAGGATCTGAGGGAGATACTGATACGCTTCGCATATAGAGAGGGTATACATATCGATAGGGATGCCGTGGATATTGTGGTCAGCAAGGCTGAAGGACTACCAGTATACATATGGCAGGTGATAAGGGATTTGAAGATCAATAGGAAGGATTACCTAGATGTGGACTTTGCCTCCAGGATCCCCGAGGGTATGCTGGATTATGTGGATGATATATTATGGAGGATTATGGGTGATGACCCAGAGAGAAAGGAGGCATTGTTGACATTGCTCATAATGGCTGATATGCCAGAATATAAGATGCATCAAGACTTATTCAACGCTGTTTTTGCGGAGGCCAAGGAGGCGATATATGGGAAGAAAGCAACAATAAAGGAGATAATACTCAGCGACTTACTGGATAGGGTGTGTAGGTATCTGGCTAGGACACAAGATTACTCATTCAAGCTTCCCCATGATGCATGGAGGGATGTTCTTGTTGGGAGGAGTAGGGGACTGATGAGTGGGGAGATATCCAGAATAAACTCCGCGTTTCCAGAGAAAGAGAGGAGGGAAATCCTCAGGAGGGCCGTGGAGCGGGCATATCGGGAGATAGTGAGGCTGACAAAAGACGAGGAGAGAAGAATAGTGTTCCTCGAGCAGGTCGAGAGGCTGTTCCCATCACTATTAGAAGAGCTACTTGGTGGAGAAATGGCCGAGGAGAGAATAGTTGTAGGGGAAAAACCTATAGAGGAAGCCCCTAAGAGGCCCCCAGAAGAAATAGTGGTGGAAGAGGAGGAGTTCCCGGGGACATACTTCACCATAGCGAAGGAGAGGAAACTCCTTGGCCTAATGCTGAACAAGTTCGTCATAATGGATGAAAATGGGAAAGTCCTCGCATATGCCAACATAGAGTATAAGTTGCTTGGGTCAGTAGTAAGGATATTCGACAAGTATGACAACAATCTATGGAGAATAGAGATATCCGGAAACAAAGCGAGAATGCTTGATGAAGGAGGGAGACTAATGGGAGTCGTGGAGAAGAAGTGGTTCGCGAGGGAATACCTATTCAAGGATCGGTATGGAATATTACGCTATAAAGTACGAAGGAAGAATGGAACATGGTTCATATTTGACGAGTATAACGTCCCAGCAGCGAAGATATATCCATCAAAGGACGAAGACAACGTGGAAATAATCACCAAAATAGACCCAAAAATAGCAATATCCATCACCATGATAATAAACATCATAAAATGACCGATAAGGCTCATCAATGTTTAGTAAAAACCTAATTTTGACTTAGTTCCCAAGTAGAATATTCCTCATTTTCCTTCCTAAAATATAAGAGGTACGGTACTACTCTCTCTAATTATTTGGGCTATTAGATATTGTGATATGATGGGTGAATTTTTATCCAAAATAAAATAAACTTGGGGGGTTAATATGGTCTCTTGGATGTTATCTGAGATTATGGTCTGTGGTCTACATATGCATGGGCTACTATGATTTCGAAGAATGTGGATATGTGGGGATCCATATGGTTTTGGTCTATGTTGGGACGAGTGGCTGGAGCTACTTCTGGAATAGAGATGGTAGCCTGAAGTGGTATATTGCGAACACAAGATTCAATGCTGTAGAACTCAACATGTCATTCTATAGGTTCCCGTTTCCAAGCCTCCCAAAGCACTGGGCACGAATAGGTAGTAATCTCGCATGGGCGATAAAGGTCAACAGAATAATAACACATAGGATGAGATTCAGCGAGAGGGCGATCAACACATGGGAGAAATTTAGAGGGCTATTCAGACCCATGGAGGAGAGGGGCCTCATACACTTCTATCTCTTTCAGTGTCCCCCATACCTAAAACCAACACCAAGGAACGTAGAGAATATTGAGAGGTTTGTCGACGCAACCGGCCTAGGGGAGGAATTCGCCATAGAGTTCAGGAATGACGAATGGTTCAAACCAAAATGGGAGAGATGGGCTAGAAAACTGGGGATAACGATGGTTTCGGTGGATGCTCCAGAGTTCCAGAACAAGATCTATTGCTCATCAAGAAGGATCTATGTCCGCATACATGGTAGGGAGACCTGGTACCACCACATATATAGCAGGGAGGAGGTGGTAGAACTCCTAGAAAATGTGGCCAAAAAGATGAGGGGTGTCGATGCAGTATATTTCTTTCTGAACAATAACCATGGTATGCTACCAACAGGAAACATGATAATAGATATTGTGGAGGAACAAATAAATGGTGCCAGCTATATGCAGAGGGAAAGTAGGATGTCACTAAGAGCTCTAAAAGCATAAAACCTAAGAACAATGATACCTCCGAACAGTGAACAACTTCTGAACTGCTTTCGTGAGAAATATTTGAGATTTTTCCCACAATTTCTATGTCCCGTGCATCCAAGAAAACAATGTTATTCCATATTGCTCTATGTTTCTCTTTATGAATCTCCTGTCTCAGAGAAACCCCCAAGCTAGAGCTTAAGGATATATATAAAGATTGGATAGTCCCCCGAGGATATGCTCAAAGGTGATCTCGAAGAGCCCTTCCATTCCGTTCCCTTGAGTACCACAAAGTAGCAATAAAACAGATATATATTGAACCCCCATAAAACCATAAGCAATTGGTTTCCGTGAATATGTAAGATTAAAGACCCAATATGCTCGGTATTTGGAGACCCATACTATGAATATACAGGTGTGTATTGTGTACTCATTGGGGGTATTTTACTGGACATATGAAAGTATAAGGACTTGCGTGTAAAAAAGAATCTCCATGGATTCGATATCGCTCCTATCGGCTTCTAATGCTAAGTAGGAACTCCCTAATTTTATTCCAAGCATCATCATAGGATTTCGATTTCTCGTCGAATAGGAATGCGTGGGGTTCATCATAAATGTAGAGATAATGCTCTTTTTTCAATCTATGTAGCAGATCTGCCAGTTCTAAGCTCTGATTTAGAGGGACCAGTAAGTCGTTTCTTCCATGAATTATTAATATTGGTGCCGTATAGTTCTGCACCCATGTGACTGGAGAATACTTTCTTAGAATGCCAGCCATGCTTGGATCCACCGATCCATGCAAATATAGTTCCATTGCTGTTAGATTTGTGGGACCATAAGCATCAATTATTCCTGCTAATTGTACATCTGGGAACACACCCATCATCAGAGATACGAATCCCCCGTGGCTTGCACCCAATGTGAATATCTTATCTTTGTCGACGATATCTAGGGTGCATACGTACCTATATACTGTGAGTGTATCGTTGATATCATCTCCAACAAGCTTTATATTTCCAACGCCAGTATCTATTATCCCGTTTGGGCCATAATCAACCCCAAATATTATGAATCCCTCCTTCGCTATTTCAAGTAGCTTGTCTGTTGTCGCTATTTTATAGGTATACTCCCAGTTACCTCCTGAGCCCCCATGGATCACAATTATTGCTGGGAATGGCCCCTCACCCTTTGGGTATACCATAACACATCTAACTGTTCTGTCATTCATAGTAATTGTGATATTCTCGATGGATAATTCGGTACTTGTAGTCTCCTCTCCACCTTTAGGTGGTCCCATATGTATTATACCCACATATAGAGCCGCAACAACCACCAAGATTGCAGTAATAAGACATATCATCAGTATCTTCCTCACTTGGAGAGACCTCCACTCAGCTATGAGATTCCTTGGGGGAACTCAATGAGTTCTCCAAATATTTCAACAATGAATCTTATTGAAATTATATTATATATACGGGGTTCTACTCTATACTTCATCTTCAAATACCACCTACGCGTAGTCTCTGAGCTCACCTAGGACTAGCTTCAATAGTCGGCATAGCTTACGCTTTAATACATTGAATTCGAATAGTTCAGCAGGTCTTATGTTGCCGATGTCTATCTTGAGGATATTAAATGTTGCGTTCACGTATATGTTGGTCACCATTGGTTTTGGCGTCAAATTTGTTTTACGTATTTTGTGTCATACCTGCTTTCTGGTATTTTGGTTTTTATTTTGTGTGGCCTAATTATGTTGCCGTTGGTGCAGTATATTATTGACATGTATTTTTTTTGGGCCTACTTCGATCACATTATTCTCATTTTTACACTTGTGCTTCTGTACCTTGACGTGTCTTCCATATGGTGTCTGTACGAATTTTCCTATTCTTGAGCTTAGTCCGCAGTTTTCGCTTCGGTAGGATAGCTTTGCTATCCACGTTGGAGGTCTTGGGGGTGAGTCCATGCATCTGCCATAAGTGGGCCACTTACTTAGAGGAGAATACATAGTTGTGGGATGGGATGTCTTCTATATATAAATGTTTTTTCACACTATTGCACTGATGGTGTTATCTATGAGTGAAGAACCAAAACCCCAAAAAATTGGTGAGCATTCTAAAGAGGTTCTGGCTGTCTCTTGGGCACCAAATGGGAAGTATATTGCTAGTGGTGGGGGCGACAAATACCTAATCCTCTGGGATGTGGAGGAATCAAAACAATATAGGATACTTGGTGGGGCAAAGAAAGCAATAACAGTAACATTCTGGTCAAGAGACTCCAAATATGTTGGGTGCGGAGGCGAGGACTTCGTAATATATGTCTGGGAGACAGATACTGGATTTCTATATAAGCAATTCAAAGGAAGCACAGATACAGTAACGGGGGTCGTATGGGCCCCAAATAGGAAATTATTGGCGAGTTCATCCCTAGATAGGGCTGTACGTATATGGGATCTGGCATCCGGTGAATGCAACATCGTCCTCAGGGGTCACGGGGGAGGAATAACGGATATCGACTGGAGGGAGGACGGAAAGGTCATTGTGTCTTCCAGCCAAGACAAGAATGTCATTGTATGGAACGCCGAGACATGGACACTAATACGTACACTCAGGGGGCATCTGGATGTGGTTACATCAGTGGACTTTAACAATACTGGAGAGTTAATTGCTAGTGGTGGGAGGGATAAGACTGTGCGGATTTGGCGTTTCGGTATCTGGAAAACAGTAAAGGTATTAAGGTCCGAGTCCCCCATAAACAAGGTTAGGTGGAGTCCAGACGGCAAATACATTGCTGGGGCCTGCGAGGATGGCATAATAAGAATATGGGATGCCACAACCGGGGACCTTATTAGGAAACTTGAGGGACATACTAGGGCTGTAACATCTATAGACTGGAGTCCAGACGGGACAAGGATTGTTAGTGGCTCTAGGGACTATACGGTACGCATATGGTTTCTAGAATAGTTCTGCTGTGGCAAACCTGATGACTGGGCCTGCTGAGGGGAAGATCCCCATAGAGATCGATTTCTTTTTTGAGGGCAGAAAAATTCCTTGTGATACATACATTCATGTCAAGGGATATTCGAGGGCTAGGGTCACACACCTAGATTTGGAGGGATTCAAGGCCTCAGCAGGAAAGGAGAGGGTTCCAGGGGTTATTGTTGGTGGGGAGGGGGAAGTAACAATAATACTTATGGAGAACATAAATATCGCTGGGCTACGTGGCCGTAAACTCAAGATAAGGGGCCTAAGTATTCTCCACCGTGGGGAAAGAAGCGGGGTTTATGTGGGAATAAAGGACGGGGGCATATATGTAGGCTTCAAGAGGGAGATAATCAGGAGGCTTGAGGGAATAGCCAAGAGGCTCCAACCAGAACTATTCAGGGGCAAAGACTCAAGCCTTGATGTGTTTCTTTCAGGAGGGAAAGATGAGCAGTAGGGAAGTATGTACTATTTGTGGGAAGAAGTACCGCTCAGCGAGGAAACATCTAGCCCGCTACCATGGTATATCACTACCAAGTGATGAGGACGCAATATCATACCTGAGGATCTACAGAATATTCAGGAAACGTGGCCTCGAATTTCCATTAGTACCGCTGGAGGAGCTTGACTTTGATGAAATATTCCTCATTATCAGGAGGATATCTAGGATCGTTAGGAGACCACTTAGGGCCGTTAAGCTCGCAAACCCATTCCTAAGAGAATTAGCACTCAGGTACCCGGGTAGGGTGCTTAGGGAGTTTGTAAATATTGCGGGTAGACCAAAACTTTCCATGGGTGCGCTAGCTTTCGTGGCGATAACATATGTCCATAGGCAGGAAATAGTGGACATAATACTGGAGATATTTGGGAGAAAACACATACATCTTGTGGAGTATGTAGCATATGCATTTAGGAGGTACAGGGATAGACTCGCGATGCTTATCAGGAAGGCCGCTGTTGGTGAGAGAAGGATATTGTCTCCCTATGCGGTATTCCAGGCAATATTCTATACTGATCCATCCCTATTTGGTGAGTTATTGGTGGATTATATAGGTATGTTGGATACCGACAGCTTCTCGTCCCAGAGGAAGGATTTTGAGGATCTCTTCGATATGCTTGTGCTTGTTCCGAGAAAATATTTCTCCCATGCTAAGACACTCGAGGCGTTCAGATTACTGGCAAACATAAAGTTCTTTGGGAAGAGAAGACCACAGGCTCCCCCAGAAAAAATAGACCTAATGGCCACGATATATATGGTTCTCCTAATACTGGACGATACATGGTCCAGAATATACTATGGTTGCCAAAGTGGGCAAGCAGTTAGGATACCCGAGGAATTAAAGAGTGGACTACCGAGGGATCTAAAGCTATACTCCATGATCCGAAGAATATCCGACATTATTAGGGATTATCCATATGGCAGGGATAGGCTTGCCGAGATACCACTCAGCGAATACCTAGACATACTCACCGAGCTCCCAAGGGGGTACATAGGTACATATTTCCTATATCTGATGGCGGACATAAATGCCAAACATGGCCTCCTAGATATCGCAAAAGAACTCATAAGTATTGCCGAGAGGGATGCTGAGCAGTGGTATGATTTTCTACCCCACATAGTCCTACTCAGGGCAAACATAGAGGAGTTCCTACAGAACTATGGTGAGGCCATAAGGTACTACGAGAAACTACTAGGAATGGGCATAAGGTGGCAGAAAGCAATTTTTGACTATATAAGAGCCCTAGTATTATCTGGCAGGTATATGAGGGCATCAGAAATATTGAGCAATGCGCCTGACACTATCTATAAATACATACTGGACGCATACATAGGACACAAAACTAGGGAGAAGAAAAGGGAAGAAGAGGCAATATCAAGAATAAAGGATCTCCTACTGACGGACAACCCAGAGGAGGCATTCATCATGATGGTCGCCATGGAGAAAATATGTCACTGCATGTATATGGATGCGTGGTCATACATGGGCAACAATAGGAATATTCAGAGGATTGTCCTAGACACGCTAGCCATGGCATGCGACAGACACTTCAGGATACTCGTGGAGGAAATATCAGGTAGGTACCCAGACGACAAACTATTGCGGTACTTTCTTGGGGTGATAGCCATAGAGGAGGATAACTATGAGGAGGCATTGGAGAAATTCATGATGGCGGAGACATGTGAATATGTTGATAGGAAAACCTTACTGGTCAACATGATGCTTCCAGCACTAGTCGTTGGAAGGAGGGATATTATCGAAAAAATAGCGAAGGAGATGTCCCAGTATGTCGAGAAGAATGAGTATGTGGCACTAGCAATGATACACTACTACATATATATTGGGGACTACACAGCCGCACGATCACTACTGAGCAAGATAGAGGACAAAATAGACTATGAAGTATACATGGGGCTAAAATCGAAGATAATCCACAAGAAATTCGACACAGAGTACTACACATATATCCTCACATCAAGGATAACCCCCCTAGTCACATGCCCACTACTGGCTACCATCATTTAGATGTTATTAAAGGAATTTATTTTAAGATTTCCTTTTCTAAGGCATAACATCATTTTTATATTACTTTTCTACATTCAGATCATTTCGCCTTGGGTGTGGAAGAATTGGGGAGAATACACACCCTATACATATGTAGCCTGTTGGTGCTGTTCGTCCTGGCGCATGCGGCTTCTCTAAAAACATATGAGAAGCCCATGCTAAAGAGTGGTAGTGTGGATAGGAGTGTGGAAAAAGAGCTAGGGGCCATTACGAGATCGCCAACGATCAGTTTTACACATAATGCTGAGGTTAGGAACTCCATAATATCTGGATCCGTCTATATAACCAATGACTCCACGGTACTGATAGACAATGTTACTTTCCTTGTTGATACAACATATATCTATATAAAGGATAATTCAGACGTAGTAATATCGAATACAAAGTTCGTGGTGAGCGGGTCTGGTAACCTATATATCTATACATTTGGTTCATCAAGGCTTACGATAGTGAATGTTTCCTTCTCCTCTGTTAACCAGAACCTATATGTACATGATCAATCAAGTGTTCTCATAGAAAATACCAACATGAAGGATGTATATGCGTATGAAAATGCTAACGTAACAATAATTGGTCCAGCAGAGAGTCTATATGCATATCTAATGGACAATGCCTCGCTGTTGCTTTCTGGAGGGTTGTTCAGCAATAACCCTTATGTGACTGCCCATGGAAAATCGGTAGTATCAATAAGAAACGCAAACTTTACGGGTGATATTTATATCTATGATCATGCGGAGGTATATGGGTATGACTCATATATTGACTGGATATCCTTGGATTCAAAAGAAACATACTACTTCCATAATGTCACATTCTCCGACATCTCTGTGAAGAAGGGAGTGTTCTACATGGAGATGTGTAACATATCAAGTATCTATGTTAGACCAAGTGAATCGGAACCTCTCGATGGTTATGGTCCCCATGGGACAATAAATAATTCCTATGTTAACTATGCCTCAGTATATTCCTTCACTCCAACACTATTCGTTGGCTCCTACGTAGAGCAACTAGTATATGCCAATGTGTTTGTTGGCTCTGTGGATATTACCCCATCTGGAATAACATATGACGATACCTATGATACCTACATAGCTGAAGATACCACTATTACAACTCTGACTAATGATACTTACTATGTATTCGTGAGGGATTCCGACCATGCAAGGATTTATAATGTCTCGGATAGAAGTGTGGTGTTTTTGCTTAATGTCAGGGACGCAAGAATAGAGGAAGAAATAGTACCATGGAGTAGTATACGTGTTTATGGCTGGAATAGCACTGTCAATATCACGAGGTGTAAGTCCGTAAATTTTGATGTCGATGCCCATAACTCGACATTACTTATAAGGAACATCACGCCCCAAGGCACATATAGTGTCAGAACAAACATGTCATATGTAGATATGGACTTTGTTAACGCTTCCGCAGTATCATGGTCTAGTGTACAGACATATTACTCGACGGTATTCATGGATCATGTCATTATGAATTCGGGGAGTATGGATCTCCATAGCTCCGTTATAAACATATCCTACGCGGAGATCAGGGGGACTCTTACTTCACATGATAACTATGTGGCCCTATACAACGTTGATGTCGATAACTTGGTGTGCTACTATGTGGAAATAAGGGATGGTTTTGCCTTCCTTAGTGGGGGTATGATAAATGGTACATCTCTAACAGCCGACGTGATATTCGGAATCGTAGACTACGGAAACAATACTGTTGGGTGGACAAAAATAGATACCATAGAAATCCATAATACGGAACTAAATATCTCTGGTTCAATCGCGGACTCTACATCATGGGAAGCGAGAATATATACCTATAAAAGCAAACTAATCATGGAGGACGTCCCCAAGATATTCGAGGTGGAGGTCATAGCATACAATGGCTCAGAAATAAGACTTACCAATACGGAGGTAGAACATATTAGTGTGGAATCATCAAGCCTCTGCCTAGACAATGTAAATGTATCTGGCGACATTGACATCCAATATGGTAACCTAACAGCATACAACTCAACGATAGACACGATCGATATAGAGAACTCGTCAATAATAGAGATATATGGATGCAACATAAGCAATATTAATGCTGAACCACCACTGAGCTATACAACCGCCATACCCGAATTAAGCGACATCCAAATCCACGCCTACGAATCCAACATCAGCGAGATAATGCTGTTTGGAAAAGGTTCAGTAACCATTGAGGAAAGCAGTATCAATACTCTAGTATACACGTACCAGAGTGTTCTACTAAACAATACTAATATTAATGGGATGGTCCTGAACAACACATTATTCACCGAGGGCGAAATAGAAATCAGCAACAATGTGATTGTATCTGGAACACCAACGCATCTACTAACTACTGTAGGTACATGCTCGATAGCATATGCTCCCGAGGCAATCCTATTGCGCGAGGCTGAAGGCTTAAACGTTGAGTTAACCATGAAAAATTCGACATACTTTGCAGTTGTCAGTATTGGTGGCTCGGTACATATAGAATCCTCCAACCTATCAGTAGTTTTCTCATTGGGTGCCAAGAATATTAGTATTGTTAATACTGAGGTTAATGGGTCATCGCTGGAGGAAGTATTATTCGCTTTAGCATCGGAAGAGATATACTTGATCAGGTCAAAGATGATATCTATGGGCATGCTTATGATTGGTGGAAACAGGATATATGTGGATCATGTTGACACATTAGTATCACTGAATATGATACTTGTGATAGCTCCAGATGTAATTATAAATGCTCTAGATAGTGCGGCACCCTTCACATACATGTATATTATGAACTCAACAGCTAGTTTCTCGGATTCGAATATAGTGGCTATGGAAGTAATGAATTCGTCAATCAGTGTGGATAATACATCGGTATCCAACAGCATTGGCGTCGGAGAGAACTCATACCTACATGCCAATAACTCCAATATTGGTGCAGTAGATATTTACTGGGATATCGACTCAGTAGGGTATCTAGATGTATGTGTCGAGAACTCAGAAATATCGTCAAGATACACAACATACTACCTTATTTCGGACTATATGGGTACAGCCTTTAACAATGATACAATCGATGGTGACTATACAAATTTAACAACATACAGAAATACTGTCCTGACCGGGGCAGATAGGATCATAATGTTTAGAGTTACTGATTATGGTAGAGCAAGGATAGAGAACTATACTGATAAGGCTATAGAGATGCTCTATGTGGACACGATAGCGGATACGGAACCGCCAACAATAGAGGCTCTGAACGGTACAAGCGTATCATATGAGTATGGTCTAGGGTATAAGTTTTGTTTCAGACTCTCAGATGAGACCCCAATTGGGTACGCGGTATATATAAATAACACCAAGAAGATGGACTCCACATACACCAATAATGAGATCATATGTATGAATCTTAGTGACTACATATCTGCCTCTGGATCATATATTATGAGGATCGTGGCTAATGACTCTGTGGGATATGAGTCAAGCCTAGAAGTTCATATAGAGGTACATCCTCAGGAACCACCAGAGATAGTGCTTACACCAAAAGAATCATACAGTATAGGGGTTGGTGAAGAACTAACACTCAAATGGAAGGCTGAGGATAAGAGCCCAGCAAGATATAGAATATACCAGAACGGAGAAAAAGTGGGGGAGGGAGAATGGAGTAGTGGACAGGAGATCCAGTACAAGTTTAAATCCGATAAGACAGGAACCTACAACATAACCATCGTATTCTATGATAAACTCGGGCAACACTCATCCAACACAGTAAACGTAGAAGTCACCGAGAAAACCACTGGTCTTGGAGAATTACTATCACCAGCAACAATAGCGGCAATACTGATAATGATACTAATCATAGTAGTCATAATACTCGCAAAGCGTAAAAAATCCAAACAATAG
>CAZVPA010000016.1:0-6005 GCA_964628995.1 uncultured Nitrososphaerota archaeon
TTGTCCGCAAGAACAATCGGAATCATAGCAACCATCACTAACCCTATTAGTGCACAGATCGCCTTCGATGCCGCAATAAATGTTGCTAGAATTATTGGTCTCCTAGGACTAATACCTCTACAGAGGTCTAACCACCATATTATTTCTCCTATAATCTCGGGGTCATATGGTTCGAAAATATGATCCGAGTACGGAGAAATAAATACTTTCCTTGCCGTGCCTTTTGAGAAATCCCCCGTTGTTCCGCCAGAACCTATTCCAGCATATTTTTCTAGATCATTAGGTTTTATAAACTCATCATTCCCACCGAGACATAATAATAGATTTCTAGGAATCGTTGCATTAGCCACACCATCCATATATGGTGGGGCTATACCTATTGTGGCAAGTATATTGAACCTAGCATTATATTCCCCCGAAATAATCATCGCCAATAATCCACCTAGCGAGTGACCACCAAAAACAACATATTCATCCTCTTCGGTGTGGTCCTCAACATATTTGGCTAGGGCCTTTCTGAATTCTTCTGTTTGGTTTATAAGTTTTTGAAGCGCGTATTCCATATTACTTAAATCACTAAACATTAACCTGTATTCTCCACCACTCATCCCGTGCCCGATCTGGTCAACTAAGATAACTCTCCATCCCGCCCTAGCAAGATCAAGACCCATAGGCTTTAACATTTTTCTGGATCCTAAGATTCCATGTATCAGAACTATTGTCCCCTCCCTTTTACCAGTTGGACTAATAATCTCTATACTTATCTTGTATTCACCAACATTAATCTTATCCTCCTTTACATCACCCACCCCTATATCAGATATTATTGATAAGGTCGAGTATACAGATATAAACAATGCCAGACTTATTAGGAAGACAACTTCCCCCTTCCGCATACTCATCACCTATAACCAGACCCCTCTGACCAATGGTAGATCCGCCCTAACAATCATCTTCTTCATCCTCTCTTTCAATCTCTGGAACGCTATGCAGAGGGATCCCCTTTTCTCATTGACATCCATATAGCCAGACCACCCCCGTATTGTATACAGTACTGTATTGAACGCTCTGGCTTCCTCCTTTACTATTGAGAACTCCCCCAAGCAACCATATATCTCCAGACTATATGCTATATTCGTGACCAATTGTGACCTCTGGATCTTATCAAAAAACCTCCATCTCTCAAAGGCTATACACGCGGAAAATTTCCTCCCATCCAGAACGTCCCGCACAACTTTCGCTCTGAGCAGATCCTTGAATATGTCATACTTATCGACCCAAACCTCCAAATTAAAATCCTCCAGTAGTCCCCTCGCCAGATTTATCTCCCTCTCCGAGAAATCTAGTGCTATTATTGTGCTCCCAATCTCCCTGAAATATTGGGCAACATTAATGACGCCATAGCCAGAAGCGAGACCCATTATAAGGATACGCATCCCCCTGTCCCCCTCCACCCACAGAACATCCTTCAGATAATTATGTATTATCTCGCACGCGTTGAGACGCATCATCACCATCTGAGGGGAAAACTCTAATGGTTCAAACGCTATAGCAGCGTCCTTTACCCAGTCTAGCTCTCGCTCTCCAGTCATCAGAACATCAACAACATTCTCCCCCATCATATCCACCACCTCAAACACAGCTTTAAGGGGGGTCCTCATAAATTCATCAACAACACTGGGCTTCTTGATTTTCTTCTTGAAGAACCTCAGCTTATACCTCCCAGCAGCCTCGTCAAGAATACCCATATGAACCAGTGTATCTAAGAATTCCCACAGAAGCCTCACATCAACAATATAGTGCTCATGAGCTATCTCTGTCGGAGACCTAGGCCTAGCAAGCGTCTTATCCAAACCCAGCTCATAGAAAGCATCCATCAATTTACCCGAAGCCGCCCAGTTCAGAGCCCTGAGCATATCAAATATACTATATTTCGCAACTTTTCTCATCCTTGAATACGGATCCTTACTGAGGAACTCAAGGAGACACTTCTCCTTCAGATCCGACAAATCAAACCCCCCACTAGGCAAAAACCCAAAACTGAGAAAACTGGAAAAACCCACAATTTTTCTATTAGGAAAAACATAATAAAATGGTGAGACGGATGGAGAGAGAAATATTCCTTATGACACATGAGGAGGTCAAAAAATATATTGAGGAGGGATCAAGAATCCTAATAATTCCCATAGGAACTCTGGAGGCACATGGTCCACATCTCCCGCTTGGTACGGACACCATAATCCCCACAGCCATATCTAGGAAGATCGCTGAGACTCTTAATGCGCTCATCGCGCCACCAATACCGTATGGTGTTACCACATCGCTCCTAAGATATCACGGCTCAACTACAATCTCGGGGGATACATTAGAAAGGATGCTCATTGAAATAATCACGCATTTTCATCATCATGGATTCGATGTATTCATCATACTTAATGGCCATGGTGGAAATATAGAGCCGATAAAGAATGCTATGAGGGAATTATGGTTGGAGAAGAGGATAAGGTGTATAGCTATTCATTGGTGGATTTTTGTCAAAGAGGTCACAGAAAGGATATTTGGGGAGAGAGGAGCTCACGGTGGTGTCGATGAGACTGCGATGATTCTGGCTGTTAATCCAAACCTCGTAAAGGAGCTAGACACTTCTGAGAGTACCCAGATATTCAGGAGTGGTATCGATGTCTATCCTAATCCAGGGTCAATAATTCTCTATGGTGACGAAGGAAGACCTAGGTTTGATCGAGAGCTCGCAAAAAAATATTTTGATACGGTCATAGAATTCATTGTCAGGGAACTTAAACTCATTCTAAAAAAACTATCAGAGAACTAGCCACTCTTCTCTAGATATTCTATTGCAAACCGTAGGTAATCCTTTGTTTCTGAGTCTACTTCTGGATCCTCAAGCATTCCCTTCGCGAATTCTATGCCGACGCTATTTACTATGTCTGTGACATCTACCATTGCTTTTCCTTTGGATACAAGCTTTATTATGCTTCTTATGAGCTCCTTCTTTAGGTTTTCGTCCTCCACCTTTATCAACTCCAATATTACCTCGGACGCAAGGTCTCTGACGGATTTTTCTGGATCTTCCTTGGTCATTATTGCACATGTTGTAGCTATGTCCTTATCCACGAGCTTCGTGCTCCTTAGGGCATTTAGTGTTGCCCTACGTACCTTCCTTTCCGGGCTCTTTAGTAGTGTTATAACAATATTCTTTACTTTCTCAAAGTTCCCCTCCCTTTCCGTCCTTATGTAGTCCTCAAGTATATTCTGGGCCTCTTCTTCTCCAGCATATCTAATCCTATCCAATAATGGCAATGACAACTTGCCTCACCACTACTCACTTTAAAAATTTTTTTAATAATGCTTTGTGATAGAATGGTGTACCATATTGATACCTATTACCAAGCTTTATGTTTTCGATACAACAGGCTTACTTTGTGTCGTTGAGTTTGAGGATACTAACTTTACTGTCCAAATAGAGTGGCCAGAGGAGGTAAGTCTTAGGGGAGCAAAATTTGTTGCCACCGCACTAAAGTTTAAGAGCGAAACGGGGAAGGAAATACTTAAGGCATCAAAAAACCTCATAGCCTACATAGGGGACAAGTATATTCTAGCATGTAATTACCGGAAAATCTCTGAAGAATCTGTGATCGATGTATTAAGAAAAATATATGAGATTCTGAGTGCGGTGAAGACTTTCGACCCAAACGAGATTGGAGAAGTCGCTGGGAAAGCAATAGTTGCTGAATTCTCCAAATAGTTGCTCATCATCCGTTCACCACATCCTCCTGATAGTATCTCCCCAGAAGAAACCATATACCCCCACATATTATCCATGCTACCCATATGGCCTCAAGCGCACTTATAAATCTACCATAGAAATCAATAATAAGGCCAGCTATTATTAATCCAAAGGCATTACCTAGGCTCTCCATTAAACGCACCATCATTACTGTTGTCGCTACTTTATCTTGGTCGTTCACATCAGCTATTATGTTTCTTGTCACAGGCCCCGGGATAGACGCAACAAATATAAAGAGCCCATAGATTATGAGGGATAGTAACACCTGCCTGTTGCCTAGTAATCTCGCTACGGACACCATCTCACTAATGACATTATCTGTTTGCTGGATTTTAGGTAGGGGGAGCAATATGAATATAACAAATAGTATCGCTTGGAGCAGTATTATCATCCCAGTTATCGTGGTAATCCCTATGTACTCTCCCCTCTCCCTCATACGATCCATTCTTGGAGCCACCGCCAGGGAGAATGGATAGAAGAGTCCACCAAGTGCCAATATCGCGCCCACACTTATGAATCCTCCCCCGGTCTTCTCCATCAATGCGTAGACTATAAAGAGTCCTATAGCACCCCAAGGGATGCATCCAAAGAATCCCTGTAGCATTATAATAATGTTTGTCCTCACACTAAGTATCTGATAAATACCCACTAGAAGGCCCCATTCATTTTTATCTGCGTATTGTTTTGGATTATCGGACAATAGTATCGCTGGAGAATTTATCCCCAAGAGTAATGCGTAGAACCTAACAATGTTTCTCCAATCAATCACTTTTGATAGGAATGCCCCCATTGCTATTCCTATCCCGACACCAATATTCATGAATAAATATACCAGCATGTATGTGTTTATGCGCTCACCAGGGACATACTCGATGACAACAATACTCATCGCATATGCATAGATTGCACTAAGGAAGAAGCCTGTTAGAAGTCTCAATATTAGGTATTCTGATGGTTTTGAGGCTATCGAGGTGAGAAAGACAAATACCGCAACACACTCTAATGCTAGGAACATTAGAAGTTTTTTGTTATTTGTTTTGTCGAAGCCTATCCCCCATACAACACCCATTATCGCTAGGGATACTATAAAGAGAGCTTCTCCAATGCATAATATTGTGTAGGAATTCGTTATTTCCACATTTATTTGTTTTAGGAATGGAAGCACGAACCCATTGGACATGCTTGCAATAGCCGCGATATAAAATAGGAATGGATTTCTCCGAACTGCTTTAAGGATGCCTGAAAACATTGACTCCTTCCTATCTTACGAGCTTCTTTTCGAAGATTTTCTTTGATAGTTTTAATGCTTCTATTCCTGCCAATGTTCCCCTCGCAATGAATTCTAGGGCCGCCCCACCCGCCGTACTTATGTGATACTTATTTTTGTCTATGTTTACTCTGTCCAGTACTGAGAGCAGGTGGCCCCCACAGAAGATAAGACTAACATTCTTCCGTGCTAGGCCTTCCAATAGGCTTTTTGTCCCGAGCTCGAACCCTTCTTTCTCTATTACACCCGCCGGCCCCCTTATACATACAATGCTTCCTCCATCTATGGCTTCTATGTATTTCTCTACTGTGTTCATGCCTATGTCTTTTGGTTTTGCGTCAAACCTATATAGCTCATCGACTGGTACTTCTTTTCTCCCGCCTAGATCAATAGCGTAATCGACCGGCAATTCTATCATTCCGCTTTCGAGGAGTCTTCTTGCTCGTGGGATGTATTCCCCAAATTTTGCCACGATCTCGCTCTTTATCTGATTCGGCACTCTTAGGCCGTTCGCTACATGGAATGCGAGGGCTACAAGCCCGGTAAGGAGAACCTTCTTTACTTTTCCACTCCTGATGAGTTTCTCTACATACTTTACCGCATCGCTAACTTTCGCTCCTCCTAAGATAACAATACTTCTTGTATTGCTTTCTATGTACTTGGAAAGAGCTCTTACTTCCTCCTCCATGAGTGCCCCCATTACTGACGGGATTACCGTTGCGAATCCGACGACCGATGCGTGATACCTATGAGAAACAGCAAAACCATCTAACACAAAATAATCAAAGAACTTTCCGAGTACCCTAACTATGGTACTTTTAGCATGTTCGACTATTGTTTTATTCACACATTCATCCTCAATAAACCTTACGTTATCCAGCAATAATACCTCGCCATAATCCAGCATTTTTATTGCTTTGACGGCCTTTTCCC
>CAZVPA010000016.1:6015-21464 GCA_964628995.1 uncultured Nitrososphaerota archaeon
CTTAACATCCATCCGAAGGACACTACCGAGAACCTCAGCGTGCTTTTCGAGACCCGTAAAATCTCTGGATCCGGGCCTCCCCTGATGGGCAAGCAAAACCACCTTATTCTGGTTCTCTATGAGTGCCTCTATTGTTTTCTTATGATATTCGAACCTTGTTATGTCTCTGATGTTGCCTTCTTCGTCTAAAGGGCTGTTGATGTCTATTCGGCATATGACACTAGACCTGGGCTTTATTACACTAATCAAGAAAACCTCATCTAGGATTCCCATGAGTACCACCAAAAAACTCTGGTTCCTATCACAAAGATAGAAACCCAACAAAAAAAAGAATTGCTAAATATCTATGTCCTACTCTCTTGAGATATTTGACTCCATTTTTCGATAGCTAGGGGGACCTCATCAACAATATTGATAAGTCTCTCCACCCAAGACTCTATATCTTCAGAGGCATTATTTTTTCCCAGTCTGGTAGCCACAAGTATTGCTCCTTTCCTCTCTACCAGAAACTTCATTCCGTATGCGTTAATAATACCCCTCCCTGGGATCTTATCGATATTTTTGCTTAGATATCTTACAAAGCTAACGGCATACATATGGTTCTGTACTGTTCTTGCATCAACCAGTTTTCTATTGAGATCAACTAGTATTGTTTCGTACTTCAATGTTAGGGGTGGGTTCCTAATAAGCATATAGTTCCCGACTACGATATTTAATGAGTACATGAGGATGCTTGGTGGATCGCAGATATCGATACTCCTAATACCATACCTATCAATGCTGACTAACAAGATGTGGTCTATATGATATATGGCTGTTATTGTTGATCCCCAGAGATAGTACTCGAGTTCATT
This sequence comes from uncultured Nitrososphaerota archaeon, assembly GCA_964628995.1. GTDB lineage: Archaea > Asgardarchaeota > Njordarchaeia > Njordarchaeales > Panguiarchaeaceae > Panguiarchaeum. The sequence goes on from CAZVPA010000016.1 coordinate 6,870, forward strand.
ATTTTCAGTTATAGGTATCCTATCTACCCTTCTACACCTGGGACAAAAAACAGAAACACTAACCATCGGGAAAACCCCCACGGAACAGACCACCCAAAAACCACTGAAATAAATAGACAAATTATGTTAAAGAAGTAGAGACAATAGCACCATAGATGTTGACTATAGATTTGTGCATTGGTGAAGGATTTTGCCTCACATAGATATGAGCACGTGGAATATTGATGATAGGGTCACGCGCAGGAAAATAGCTCGGATCACTGCTGAGCTGAAGAGTAAGACATCATATGATGGGCACTCAACAACCCTCGTTACTATATGGATACCCACCGGAACACCAGCCTCTGAGATATCCGAGCTTATTAATAAGGAGCTCGCAACAGCTGCCCGTATTAAGTCTAGGACTACTAGAAAACATGTCCAAGCCGCACTTCGAAGTATCTCATCAAAGTTTAAGGCGTGGTCGCAGATCCCTGACAATGGGCTCCTAATATTTTGTGGCTGGACACAGCAGTCACAAGATTTGGAATACTGGGAGATAATTCCTCCTCTCCCAGTACGGAAGAAATTGTACATGTGTGACTCCATATTCCATGTTGAGGTTCTTGAGGAAATGCTCAGAACTCACTACATATATGGGATAATAATTGTTGAGAGAGGAGAATCCACCATAGGTATCTTGCAGGGATCAAACATAAAGGTTCTGAAGAAAATAGAAACCTATGTCCATAGCAAGCACGGAAAGGGGGGCCAGAGCCAGAGAAGATTTGAGAGACAAATAGAGTCGGCATATGAGTACCACCTAAAGAGAACTGCAGACACCGCCAATAAGCTCCTACTCCCATTGCTGGATAGATTGAAAGGAATAATTATTGCTGGACCCGCATTTGCGAAGGAGGATTTCCGTGACATGAATCTACTGGATTACAGGCTGAGGAAAAAAATTCTTGGGCTTGTTTCATGCCAATACCAAGGATATGAAGGGCTACGTGAGGCTGTAAATAATGCTTTAAAACTCATTAAGGAAAGTGAATATGCTCAGAACAAAATGGCTATAGATGAACTCATGGAAAAAATGAATATATCCCCTGAGCAGGTTTCAAGCGGCCTGAATGAGACAATCAAGGCGCTCATCAGTGGGAGGCTACAAAAAATTTATGTTGCTGAGGATCTTGAGGGAATATTGGTCAAAATATCTTGTGGTAAAATAGAAAGATATATGATCGTAAGCGATGTAAAAATGGCGGAAGATGAAGCGCGGAAAATATGTACAAGGATTGGTGAGGATCCAGCATATGAGATTGTCAGTGAAAGTTTCATAGACTTTGTACTAGAGTACTCAGATATCATGAAAACAACCCCAATAATAATATCAACAGAAAGCAAAGAAGCAATCTCCCAATTGAAATCAGCATTTGGAGGAATAGCTGGACTCCTCAGGTGATTCTGCATGAATAACAAGATAAGGGAACTCATATATACACTCACAGAGCATGAACGAAAAATCCTTCTCACGCTCCAAAAATCAAAAAAACATACTATATCTTTTAGTGAACTAAAAAAACTTACGGGGTTGTCGGATGCTGAAATATCCCGAGCGACATTATGGCTAGAGAACAAAGGCATTGCAAAAAGATATGCTGAAAGGGAATATGTATATAGTGTCACCGATAAGGGGAAGAGATATCTCACAACAAGTCTCCCTGAAACAAGATTATTTGAGGCACTAAAGAAGCAGGGGGAGATAGACTTTGAAGCAATATCCCGAATAGGCCTATCAAAAGATGAAACAAATATATCCATAGGGATCCTCGTTAGACTTGGTATAGCTAAAGTAGAGAAGAAAGACTCCAAGAGAGTTCTAGTGATAACACCGAAGGGCAAAAATACAAGCATATTACCCACCGAGGAAATATTCGGCCTCTTCAGGAAAAACAGGATGATCCCTGTTGGGAATGCCCCAAAGAATATAAACCTCTTAGTGACGAGAGGCCTCCTAAGGAAAACAGAGAAAACAACATGGATCCTCAAATTAACAGAACTGGGAAATAGGCTTATTGAACATGGAATACCTGAAGTAGAGTTCATAGAACAGCTTACACCAGAGATAATATCATCGGGAGCATGGAGAAGAAGAATAATAAGGTGGTATGATGTCGAGGCATGGACACCAAAGATCTGGGGTGGGAGAAAGAACCCCCTACGATACCTTATGGAGAAGATAAGACATATATTTATATCCATGGGATTCAGGGAGATGCGCTCCAATTGGGTGGAAACAGAATTCTGGTGTTTTGATTCTATGTGGATACCACAGGATCACCCGGCACGTGAAATGCAGAGTACATTCTGGCTTGAGAAACCAAGTAGTGGATTCATAAGAGACAAAGAGATCCTAGCACGAGTAAAGGAGGTACAGGAGAATGGAGGCGATACTGGAAGTACTGGGTGGAGGCTCCCATGGAGCGAAAATATTGCCAAAAGATGTATCCTCCGCACACATACCACCGCAACCACATTCCGGGTCTTGGGGTATGGCATAAAGACTGGGAAAATAAAGCCGCCAGTAAAGTTTTTCGCGATAGGACGGGTATTCAGGAATGAGACTATAGACTGGAAACACCTAGCAGAGTTCCACCAGATAGAGGGATTTGTGATAGCCCCCAACCTCACGCTAAGAAGTTTGATGGGATATATAAGAGAGTTCTATTGGAGGATGGGGATAAAGAAACTGCGGTTTAAACCCACATACAATCCATATACGGAGCCCTCTATGGAGATTTTTGCTTGGCACAAAAAAACTGGGCGATGGGTAGAAGTTGGAAACTCAGGTATGTTTAGGCCAGAAACCCTTGCTCCCTACGGTGTAAAATGGCCAACAATAGCATGGGGTCTAGCACTAGAACGTATGGCCATGCTTATCTGGGACATCGAGGACATAAGGAAAGTCTTGGGGCCCTCCGTTGATCTGGATTGGATCAGAAACTATAGATTTCCTGAACTCACATTTTAGCATCATTCTTAAAGGTGGAGCTACCATTGGGTCTCATCTTAAGCTTATGTAAAGAATGGCTCCCTAATACTTATCGCCTCCAGAAATTTCTTTGCCAGTAATCTTTGATCCCTAATATTTTCCCCGAATTCTACCACTGTGTCCCTTAATAGGCATGGTTTCCAGCCTGTGGGAGTCGCCCTAATTCTTGTACAGTTTGCGCAGAACTCTGGGTTGTACATTGGGGACACTATCTCTATATCTATCCCACTTTCCAGTCTATATTTCCTCCTAGCATGCATTTCACGCCTTATCATCTTTATAGAGACCTTTCTTAGATAGTCCTCTATGTCGTCCAGCGGTCTATGGAACCTCATGTATTCAGGCGAATTGGGGTTTGCTGTATGGAACTCGATAAATTGAATATGTACACCTTTTTCCTCACCGAATCTTATGAAGTCCATCCATTCATCATCATTTATCCCCCTTAGCAAAACTACGTTTATCTTTACTGGGTTTAGGCCAACACTTAGTGCTTCGTCTATACCAGCCATAACTCTCCTGAAGTATCCAGATGTCTGGGTTATGTAGTCGTATCTACTCTCCCTGAGGGATGGAAGGGATATGTTGATCCTATCTAGCCCAGCTTCTTTGAGTTCTGAGGCATATTCTCTCAATAGTGACCCATTGGTTACGATTGATATATCCTTATATCCGAGGGATTCAAAAATGGCGATAATATCCGCTATATCCCTCCTAAGTAGTGGTTCCCCCCCAGTGATTTTTACTTGGTCAACACCAAACCTCCTCGCCACAATTCCTATGAGTCTTATTATATGTGGATCAAGTTCCTCATTCTTGTTCCTCAGACAATGATAATATCCTTCACTATGACAAAAAATACATCTATAGTTACACCTAGTTGTCACTATTATTCTCAAGTTTCTTATTCGACGACCAAATCTATCATATATCCTCATTCCGCACTCCACACTAATCTAATATAGGTGGCCCCACCTACTCGCTATGTGCTGGTTCTCTTAATCTGCCCTTCACAACAAACCATACGATTGCCAGTATTATTGACGCCCATACAAATATATCTAACCTATCGAACCATGTCTTTACGAGGACATAGTTCTCCCCCAACTTCAGACCTATAAATACTAGAAAGAAGACCCACAGGAAACTCCCTATAAACGTAAACAGGATGAACTTGGTTATCTTCATTCTCCCGAGTCCAGCAGGGACGGATATCAGTTCCCGATACCCAGGCAACATTCTTCCTATCAGAACCACTATCTCCCCATACTTATTAAAGAGTTCTTCTGACATCTCGATGTGCCTTTTATCCAGCAGAAAGTACTTACCATATCTATCTATGAAGGGTCTCCCAAGCTTCATACTAACAACATATATGGTGAGCATCCCTAGGACATTCCCAGTCGTCGCCGCCAAAACAGAAAACATAAGGTTAAGCTTTTTCTCAGCAACAAGGAAACCAACAAATGGAAGGACAAGCTCCCCTGGAATTGCTGGATATATTATCTCTAGGAAGGCCAGTATGAATATCCCCACATATCCAGCCCACTCAATAACATCCTTCACGAACTCGATAGCCCCAACAAATGTGCCAGTACTCGGGAGACCAACCGAGAAAGCATAGGTTAGAATAGTTCCTAAGAATAGTGAGCCGATGATGGATGCTAGGAACATATAGTCTATTTTGTCCACACCTCACACCCATATTGGTTTTTATAAAATCCAAAACCACTTAGAAATCCCAATCAGCAAATAAAAAAGAAGAATTAGTATGGCTTCTCTGGGAATATTGCATATGCATATAACAGTGCCACTGCTACTGATACGAGGGCTGACCATACCATATTCACATTTATTGTTCGAAGAAACATGAAGGAGGCAGCAAAGAAAATTACTGTCAATATTATATCTACGATGTAAACTGATGTTGTTCTGAGTGTTTTTGCTTTCTCATACATGTGGTGAAATAGCTCCACTCCAAAGACAAGAACAAATATGACCAGCATCCAGAACTCCTTGGTTAGTCCACCAGTGTGAACCTTGTAGAACAAATAGTATCCAACGGAGCTCATCAAGCATCCATAAATAACCACGGCTATGAGTTCTGATAGGAAATTCCTAACCTTTATTATTATCGGGTACATTATTGCTGTCCCAAGAAGGAATACTATTAGTGCCTCTGGCAACGCTATATGTAGTCCATATAGTATCCCAAATAGTATCATCTCTGCTATTAACAGTAGAAATATCTGTATGGATATTGGTAACCTATATGCATCCTCTATTCTCTCAAGAACCTCAAATTTTAGTTCCTCTGCCTCCTCACTCATGCTGTTCACCTCCTACCACGCCTCCCTCTTCTTCTATATGATGGAACAAATGGATATACCCTCCCTCGCCACAGAGCTAGCTCCCTAGCATATTTCTTCCTCCATTCTAGGGACCCAAGTTGTAGTGCTCTTATAACCATGAAGAGCTCCCGGGGGTATGGCATTGATCTGAATACTATTGGTTCCTCCCTGTTACGTACCCACACTTTAACATCGCCTATTGGTGTTTCTCCGAACAAATTCTTGATCTTGTGTCTCCAGTTCATGTCGACGTCAGCCCTAACTATCCCTCCCCTCGGTATCCTCCCTGAGAGCTCATCTGGAACCTTCATATCGTATAGTATCCCAGAATACATGCCCACCACAACGGAGTACCTTTCGCGGATCCAAAATTTCTCCAAATTATCAATAACATCAATCAGAATCACCGCTATCGCTAAAACAAATAACGAAAATACTACCGGTGGCTCTACACCCGTCTTTGTACGCACAAAATCACTAACAACAGGGACAAATAGTGTTGCTAGGACAAATATGAAAGCCCCAATAAGCAGTACTATCTGGAGGGCTATATATTTTATGTCTGTGACATATGGCATCTGATAGGCACCATAGATTATGTTGTCGCCCTTGGTGAGCCTTAAGGCCTTTTCATAGTCTCTAGGTGTGAGGAATACCAGTGGGTCGACAAGCTCATAACCCCTCTTTGTCTTAACCACGATACCCGCCTTTTCGAGACGTACTATCGCCCTCTCAACAACCTCCTTGGGGAGTTGAGTACCCTCCGCCACTTTGTCTATAGAAAATACTCTCTCATCGAGGTGGTACCTCGTTAGGTATTCCAATACATTCACCAGTACTGGGTCACGTCTCTTTTTGAATACATAGAAAAGTATGCCAGCTATAGCTCCACCAATCGCCGTTATTATGTATATGAGAATGTCAGTCATATCCGACACCATACTCTCTTGGCTAAGCATTATTGTTTTTTATTTTTTTAAAATAAGACAGTCAAAAATTTGGTGGAATCTTCATTACCAGCCCATGGGAGTGTATTTAGTGGTGATTGGTATGGGGAAACTTGAGTTTCATGTCGTAGATATAAAGTTGCCCGAGAAGGCATCAGTGATTATTGGGCAGAGCCATTTTATGAAGACTATTGTTGATCTCTATGAGGCCATGGCTACTGCACATCCTCAACTCAAGTTTGGTATTGCGTTCAATGAGTCCTCCGATGAGAGAAGAATTTTCTATGATGGAAACGATGAGGAACTTCAGGAAAGAGCCATTGAGATTGCAAGGAGTATCGGTGCTGGACATATATTCGTCATATTGCTCAGGGAGGGATGGCCCATAAATGTTCTAAATAGAATTAAGATGGTTCAGGAGGTATGCACGATATATTGTGCTACATCGAACCAACCACTCCAAGTCATTGTAGCGGAGACAGATGTTGGCAGGGCTGTTATTGGTGTTGTTGATGGGTATTCCCCTGCGAGGGTAGAAACCGAGGAGGATAAGAAGTGGAGGCTGGAGCTCCTTAGGAAGATTGGGTATAAGCGGTGATTATTTGAGTTCTTCTAGTGCTCTTTCATAATTTTTTCTGTCTATAAGGCCCTCCCGATAAAGGACTTCTATGATATCCCCCGCGTAGTATAGGTACTGTAACACAACCCCATGTTCTCTGAGGACATCGATAACTTTCTTGTTTCTGAGAACTATTAGTGCTACTCTATTCACTATTGCTCCATTTTTCCGGAGCACATTAGTTGCGTAGATGAGGGATCCACCTGTTGTTGCCACATCATCAATCAGTAATATATTTTTGCCCGAGACATTCCCAACAATCAAATCTCCCGCACCATACTCCTTGCGTTTTTTCCTGACATATACCAGAGGTTTCCCGTACTTGAATGCTATATAGGCCGCAAATGGTATCCCCCCAACAGCTATCCCACAAATAGCATCATATGGTTCCACATCCACCTTGTCTAGTAGTTTTTTCATGATGTATCTAAATAGTTCTGGATAGCTCGGGAGCTCACGAAGGTTTATGTAGAAGGTCGACCTTTTACCTGATGAGAGAGTAAATTCTCCGAACCTTATTATTCCTAGCTTGTATAGTTGGCATACCTCGCGCATTAATACCACTATTTTTCCATTCTTTTATTTGAAATTAGTTTTTAGCGGCGCTAGGGAGAGTGAAGCACTCTATGGAAGATGATGACTGGATTGGAGAATATAACAAACGATTGGGAGTTTCGATAATGTTTAAGCTGCGAAAAATTATTAAACATGCGAAGTCAGAACACTTTGATATAATAGTTGCTGATACGGAACCTATTGGACGCGTCTTGGTTTTTAGGGAAAAAGATAGCTACACCATGCAATCCGCGGAACTTTATGATTTTTATGATGAGATGCTTACACACATACCTATGGCTGCACATCCCAACCCTCGCAGGGTACTTATAGTTGGTGGTGGTGATGGTATAGTGCTCAGGGAGGTGCTTAAGTATCCTTCCGTAGAGAGGGTCATGCTCATCGAGGTCGACCCTACGGTCGTTGATATCTCTAAGAAATATCTTAGATTAGATTCTGGAGGTTTCGATGATCCACGATTAGAGATAGTCTTTTGTGATGCTGCAGAAAAAGTAGCGAATCTAGACGAAAAGTTTGATGTAATTATAGGAGATTATTCGGATCCCTACCAAGATCTCCCAGCTGGCCCATTAATCGAAAAATCCTTCTATAGGAATATATATCAGCTACTCGATAATAATGGATTTCTGTCGGTCCAAGCTGGATCCCCTATCTTTCAGAGGGATATACTTCTGAGGGTCTATAGGAATGCCAGGAGTGTATTCCCGATAGTTAGGATATATTGGGCTCCAGTCACATATTATCCTGGTGCTGTATGGACATTCATGATTGCCTCTAAGGGGGCAGACCCAACCAATCCACATTGTAGTGTGGGGGGGACAACATTTTATAATGCGGAGATACATAGAGCCGCCTTTATTCTTCCAGAATTCATAAGGAGAATTCTTGGGAGTACTGATGAGACTTAAGAAGCTCGTTAATAGGAGCAGAATTATTGTCGCTGTGGACTTCGCAAGTAAAAAATTCATGGACATAATCCCAATACTTAGTAGGCATATTGCTGGTGTAAAAATAGGACTACCATACCTCCTCGAAAATCGCCTAGCTGGACTGAAGGAACTCAGGAAGGAAGGCCTTTATGTATTAGCAGATTTCAAGTTGGCGGATATCCCCGCAATAATGTCTAGGATTGTTAATAGTATTAGGGGGTATATCGATGGTATAATTGCTCATGGATTCATCGGAAGAGAAGCTATAAGTATTCTTCGTAGAACCACAGAAGAATACGGTATTGATCTCTTCCTAGTTGTAGCGATGACACATAAAAGTGCGTATGACTTCATAAATAAGAACTTTATGGAGTTTCTTGAGATCGCGTCTGAGCTCTGTGATGGAGTAATAGCCCCCGCCACATTCCCCAGATTCATTCGAGAAGCAAGAGAGTTCCTGGGAAGAAATAAACTTATACTCTCGCCGGGAGTTGGTGCGCAAGGTGCAAAATATGGCGAAGCCATAAAGAACGGTGCCGACTTTGAAATTATTGGAAGAGCAATAACCCTATCCGATAACCCCCTATCAACAGTTATCGAGATAAACAAAATACACAAATTGGTACTCCAAGGAATATATAACGTCCATATCTAGTCCTCTCCCCAGATCTCCGCATAGATCTTCGATACATACTCCGCTATGCTCATTTTTCTTTTTTTTGCTATTTTGCCTATGTGCTTCGCTATACCTGTCGAATATTGTATGGCCTTTTTCTCCATATTAACTATTTCCCTTGGAACCCCCATCTTCATGGCTACTCTCCGTAGAATGTATTTCCTTATTCCATTTCTCACCTTAAACTCTATCGGCATCCTTAGTGCCAGCTTTATGATTTCATCGGATAGATATGGTGTTCTGAGATCTACAGAGTTTGCCATCGCTACGTTATCATCTCGCTCTAGGTTTTTTTCTGCTAGACTTCTTACATCCTCAATGAGTGCTTTTGATAGTTCTTCCTTGGTCATTCTGAGGTATTTTGCGTATCCTCCAAATAACTCATCAGCACCCTGTCCTGCCAGTGCTATTTTGTATCCTGAGTCATGTATGAATTCACATACAATATATATTGGCGTTCCGATCATTATCTTTAATGGGTCCTTCTCCTCTGTAGCCCTGATTGTTTTGTATATGTATTCCTCTATTTCCTCTTCCTTAACTATTCTCAGGTTAAGTCTCATGCCCAACAATTCGGCTGCTCTTTTAGCCCATATATAATCACGTGATTCTGGGATAGCTATTGAGAATAATTCCACATCAGAAAACTCGTGAGCTATATGAGCCAATGTTGATGAATCCAGACCACCAGAAAACATTATTGCTGGACTACCATCCTCCATAGAGCGTCCTACAGATGTCCTCAGCATATCTTCCAAGAGGGAGACACATTTGCTGAAATCTGTAATGGAGGGGGCCTCCAAGAGACTTTCAAATTCATAGTATTCCTCCACGGAGAATCCATCCTCCTCAATAATTATCATGCTTCCAGGCGGGAGCCTTTTGGGTTTCATGAATTCTCTGAAGCCTTTAGCCTCGGATGCGAATACAAACACCTTGCTGTTGTATCCATAGAAGAGGGGTCTTCTGCCCAGAAAATCTCTGTATACCTCTAGACGATTCTTCTTCTTATCATATATAGCTATCGAGAAATACCCTGATGCCTCCCTTATCTTTGCCTTATCAACCTTGAGGGGGGACATATTATAGATCCTACCATCCATCACTATGATTCTATCACTGGAGGTATTTGTTTGTCTAAAGGAACCGATGTCTATATCAAACCCGAATTGGACTAGAATGGGGGCACCATACTCTGTAAATTCTTCAGTATCTACATGGGCTTCATCCTTACATGAGGCTACGATTGATGTTCCTCTGTGTGAGAGATTTCTGATTAATGTTTTCGTGATCTTTATGATATCTCTTGATGGGCTGTATTGGTATATTCCGGCCACTCCAGTGTAGATCATTACCTAACCATCTCTTGTATATGGAGTTGTTTGTCCCTTATGATTATCCTGAGTGGTCTCGCCTCCTCGATGTGGGTATGTATCTCATTTATGGCTTTTTGGAGGACCTCTCCCTGAACCCACTCTTCTAGTACTATCTCGAAAGGAATACCATTGTTCACGATCCTTATCTTCTCTGATGACACAAAAATGCTATCTATGTTTTTCTGAAGTTCGGAGGTTATCGCCAGTATTTTTATAATTCTGTCTGGCTCGTCAACGGATATGTCTATATGCCTCGCTTTTTTGGATAGTTGAATCCCTGTGACTAATATTTTCTCCCAGGGACCCACCTCTCCATCCCCGTGAAATACTTCAATTGTTGATATGTCACGATCTATGGAGACTATGTTTCTTGTAGAGAGGTATACCCTCAGTCTCCTAAATGCATTGAGGAATTCTGGGTGCTTCATCACAGTGTCTATTATTGTGCCTGAAAGCTGTACATCCATGCCGTCCCTTATCGTAACTTCCTTAACGAATTCCACTATCTTTTGGGGGTTACATTCCCTAAGGAAGCTCATCCTGATGCTTTTGATATTATTCCTACCTATTCTATCCAGAAGGTGTGATATGGATCTCCATAGGTCTCTGTTTCTTAGAATCTCTCCCGATGCTATAAGGATGATACGATTGCCCCTAATAAGGATATATAGTGATACGTTAACAGTGTAGCTCTCAATTATTATGTGTGCATTGCTGATCCCTTCTGGTATCCTAGTTAGTGCTTGGAGAATCATATCCAGAGTACATGTTTCGATGTCACCATGGATCTCTATTATTCCTCTATGGATTTTTCTTGAGAGATTATCTATAATCCCTATTTTTGTAACATCGATATTCCCTCTTGTCACTTTTACTTTTCCACGACCAAAGCTTATTACCACTATGCTGTCTTCCGATGATATCCCTAACCACCAGAGACGAATGGTAATATCGATACCTTAGAGTCCTCCGAAAGCTGCGACTCTAAGTTCCCCCCTATGGGCTTCTGATTTACCAATATTATTATGTCTTCCCTAAGAGATCGCGCATCAACATCGATTATTGCTCTTACGATCTCATCCCCATAGAGATCCCCCAATGTTTCTATGAGCTCTCTGACAGTTCCTCCCTTAACCTCCACGATCTCCTCTTTTTTCCCAACTATGTCTACAAGCCTGCCAAAATATCTTACTCTAACCCTCACCATTTTTTATCAGTAGGAAAAATCACATACCAACAACTTCTATTAGGTCCCTCTTCCTTAGTTCTTTTAGCATATCAAATAGGTTGTCAACATCAATACCTGGATTCTTGCTCAGTAGGTCGTGAAGATACATACCCTTGCCAGACATTATCTGAGGGTTCTTTATTATGGTGTCGAACGTTTCCTCTAATTCTGGCCAGAGAGCAATTATGGATGCCCTAGCAAACCTTATAGCGTTTATCCCCTTCTTAGCCCTTATCTGTACCTCATTGGCATATAAGAGTGCCTTAAGACGCTTCTTTGTTTTATCAAGCTCAAGATCCTCAGACTTTTTCCTAGCAATATATCTTAACGCGATCAGTGCTGATGTTGGGTTATAATTCTTGATGTTAAGCATATCGAGAAAAAGCCCCATATGCTTGAGCGGGATCTTTGAGAATATAGCAATTAGCTTACCCTTGGCTATGATATTGTAGCTCTTGCCACAGATACCAACCCTTCTGGCTATATGGCCTATCGTTTTTCCATATGCATCCAGATAATTCATTATGCCGACTATCTCCTTCCCTCCAATACTGGAAAGTCTAATATCAATTATCTTGTTCTCATCATCAATCATTATTAGCTCTATATCACTACTCACACGAGGCTGGCATATAATTCTATACTCCTTGAAGTAGACCCTGATGTCCGTGGGTATTTCGTCTGATGGAATAATATACGCACCTCTAATAAAGCCTGTTGGGTCAAAATTTATAATGAGACTATGATCACCATGTATGAACCCCAGCCTCGCTATACCTATCATCTTTATCTCATGTAGATCCTCCTTCGTGATTACGTGTTTCTCTACACGACCACACTTTGGACACTTGAACGTTATTGTAGGTGCCTTGGGCTGTTGGGACAACATGTCCACCCTCAAAATATCTCAATAACGATTTATTAATTTCGTAAGCTCATCCACCAAATCCTCCACACGAACCCTTATTTGTTCTCGTGTGTCCCTAAACCTAATTGTTATCGTATTCTCATTTAGTGTCTGATGATCTACCGTTAAAGCAAATGGTATTCCTATCTCATCCGCCTTCGCGTAGCACCTCCCTATCTTACCAGACAACTCAATATACGTGATGAAGCCAGCTTTTTTCAACATGTTATTTATTGCTATTGCTTTCTCCACAAAGGGTTTCCTTTTGAGGAGAGGAAACACACCCACATCGTATGGGGCCACTTTTGGTTTTAGTTTAAGTACTATTCTGCCATCAATCACACTATATGCCTCCGTTATTATTGCTAAGAAGATTCTGTCGATCCCGAACGAAGGCTCTATACAGTATGGATATATTCTCCTACCATCCTCCACAATATATAGTTTCTCCCCACTGAACTTGGCATGTCTATTTAGGTCATAGTCCGTCCTATTGGCTATTCCAACGATTTCTTTCCATCCAAGGTAGGGGAAGTTATACTCAATGTCGAATGTCTGTACGGCATAGTGGGCTAGTTCTGTGTCTAGGTGCTCTCTAAGCCTTAGGTTCTTGGAGGAAAGCCCTATACTCTTTAGCCATTCTATTGCCTTCCCGCACCAATATGCGTGCCATGTATTTGAGAACATTCCCATATCCATGGCCTCATCTATCGTGAGAGTCTGTGGTTCCCTATTCTTTACCTGATCCTCCTTTGACCATATAATTATCTCGAGGTTTTTGACCTCGGATATATAGGGGCATTCATCTTGTTTTTCTGGGTCGATAAAATACTCTATTTCTGCTATCTCAAACTCTCTGCACCTAAATATGAATGTTCTCGGAGATATCTCATTCCGGAAAACCCTGCCCACTCCAGCAATACCAAAGGGAAGTCTGGCACCCATCGCTATCGTTATTAGCTTAAAGTTTGTGAACATCCCTTGGGCGATTTCAGGTCGGAGATATGCCACTGATTCTTTTGAGCCGACAGGGCCGACTTGAGCCTCAATCATTAGATTGAACCTACGGGGCTCCCCAAGTTCTCCACCACATTTAGGACACCTTATGTTATTACTCCTAATAGTGTTTGATATCCCTTCTAGGGATAGATCCGTAATATCCACACCGAGTTCCTCAAGTAATGTCTCTGCTTTGTATCTCGTCTTACATTTTTTACATTCAACGAGAATGTCAATAAATTCGTCCACATGACCCGACGCCTTCCATACTTTTGGGCTCGTAATTATTGCGGGTAGAATACCATATACATCATCCCTCATTGATACAAACGTCCGCCACCAGTCGTTTATTATCCTTCGCTTTATTTCGGCCCCTATTGGGCCATAGTCAAAAAACCCTGCATATCCGCCATATATTTCGCCCGATGGTATTATTATCGCACGCCTCTTACACAAGTTTACTATGTCCTCGAGCTTTAGACCCATTTTTGACACCACGCTAGGGGCGGAGCTTACCAGAAAAAGGATAACAAAAAAGAAAAAAAGGCTACTTCTTCTTGAACGATAACTCCAGTATCCCATTCCTATATGATGCCTGAACAGAATTTGGGTCTACCTTTACGGGTAATTCTATCTCCTTATAGTACTTCCGGTCATCTCCCTCCGCACGGATTATTACTTTGTTTTCTGTAGCATTAACCTTTATTTTGTCCTCTGGGACTCCCGGTAGATCAACAATCACTTTTATAGAACCATCTTCCTCATATACTGACGCAAGAGGCTCGAACTCCTCGCTCCTGACAACCCTACCCCTTTCTTTTTCACTCGGCTTTATGTTTCCAAACCTATATATTCTTGGAGGCCCTGTCGGGGGAATAACTATCGAGAAACCCCACGTATACCGCCTTATTTTTGGCCTATGTTCTGGCCTAAAGTACTCCTCCCGCATACTC